>NZ_JAUBDI010000033.1:0-24795 GCF_033253735.1 Sporosarcina saromensis
TGAAGCAATAGATTACTTCTGGTTTTTGGCGAAGATGCCCATAGCCTTTTTTAGGATCGCGTTCTCTTCTTCCAGATCCCGTACCCGTTTCTGAAGATCACGTGTGGCCTCTTTCTCAGGTGTGCTGTAGCCACTACCGACAAAACTGCTGCCCTCTTTGTCTTCCTTATACTTTTTCACCCAGTTATGCAGCGTCTGTTCCGCGATACCCAGGTCTCTAGCTGTTTGTGCTACCGTTTTACCTGCATCCACAACCAACTTGGCTGCATCCATTTTAAATTCTTTGTCATACTGTCTTTTCATCTTTTTTCACTCCGCTCAGTTGGATAAGTTTATTATAACTCTCCCTATTCGCTGAGTCCTAATTTTAGAGTAGCATCAAACAGCATTTATATATTTTAACGATAAAACCGTTATAACAATTATAACAACTACTCTTTAAAATTCAAAAATTAAATGTTTTATATGATATTCCTATATTTCTTGTTCATTCCCTGGAATATACTTATTACTCCCCGGTAGCCTTTTAATTGTATGCCAAGCTTCTATTGCATCTGCTCGACTCTTATGTTTGTTAGTAGGATCCGCAAAATAATCTCTAATGAACTGGTTGTATTCAAACTGTGAGCCAATTTGCCTTTGATACGCCGGGTCTTTTTTTCGCTCTTCCTCTTCATGCCATGCGTTGACAACGTCCGAATAGGTCTTCCCTGCGTTTTCTCTAAAATAGTTTTGAATAAACGTTGAGAAATGAAAGTTCGGAATGACTGATTGAAAAAACGCTCGTACGGCTTGACTACAGCAGTGGTTATCCGAAATGATCGTGTCCAAACTGAGATGGGTATTCATCGCTTTCTTAGAAGGAGATTTTTCTTTCTGGATGGGTCTTTGAATTTCTCCTGTTTGCAAAAAGGCTGAAATTCTCTCCGTCAGCTCCATTTTCGATCCAGAAACACGCATTCCATTCTCTCTACAAAATGTTTGCAGCTCTTCTTTTAACCAATAATAATTGCGAAAATCTTGCGGGTATAACTCTTTGCTAAGTATCGGTCTCACGCAACGTACCTCCCTATCAAGTTACCATTATCATAGAACATTTGTTTGATTTTGTCTTTGATAATACTCATCAACGGTTGCTTTCATGCTAATAGACTTGCTAAACCTACTACAAACACATTACAGAACGGATATTTACTTTTTATTTTCAATAATCCAACATTTTTTTGTTTTTATGGTATATTATGAGAGACAACAATTTTCATTGGTACTGTTTAGCTATAAAATCTTTAAAAATAAGATAGTAGAAATGTATGGACAATATATTTTCAGTTTAGTCGGAGGGTGATAGTGATGAATGTTATCGAATGCAAGAATCTCCAGAAGGAATTTGAAGGGGATGGAACAACAACAGTCGCAGTAAACAATGTTAATTTATCTTTTCACAAAGGAGAATTCACTGCTGTTATCGGAACATCAGGTTCTGGAAAATCAACATTGTTAAGCCTTATTGGAACCTTAGACAAACCAAGTAAGGGAAAAATCACCTATGACAATGAGGAAATATTAAAGAAAGGCAAAAATAAAATAGCCGATTTTCGCTTTCAAGAAATTGGATTCATCTTTCAACAATTTCATCTTCTGCCTACCCTCACAGCATTAGAAAATGTTCTTACCCCTCTGTTTTCCAGAAAAGTCCCTTACGATAAAGTAGAAAGAGCTAAAGAAGTACTTAAGCAGGTTGGACTACTCGATAAAATGAATGCGCTTCCATCCCAGTTATCTGGTGGACAACAACAGCGAGTTGCTATTGCTCGAGCCATTGTACATAAACCAAGCTGGCTACTAGCGGATGAACCTACAGGAAATTTAGACACAGAAACAGGGGCTAAGATTTATGACTTATTAAAAGAATTAAACGAACAAGTTGGGTGCGGAGTTTTATTTGTGACTCATGATCCAGTACTTGCAGCGAAAGCAAACCGAATTATTACAATGAAAGACGGCAACGTACTTTCAGATAAAGTAGGGGCAACAATATGATTCGCTTTATATGGCAGAATTGGTGGCGGAGGAAAGACCGTTTTATTCTACTGATCATTGGTGCTTTTATCGTTAGTGCTGGTTTAACTTATTTAGTAGGACTGTCAGAAACGAATAAAGGAACAATTGTAGATAACTTACAACAACGATGGTCTGCCTCTTATGACATTGTTGTTCGGCCACAAGGAACTCGTAGTCTAACAGAGGAGAAGAAATTATTAGAGCCGAATTATCTAAGTGGGATGAGTGGAGGGATTAGTCTTGCACAATATGAAGCGATTAAGGATATACCAGGCGTAGAAATTGCTGCTCCCATTGCAATGATTGGGTATGCAGATTATCAAGTAGATTTTGGGTATGCAGAATTGCCGGAGGATGGTATTTACAGAAGGGTAATGGAGACTACTGTAGACAACGGATTGGATAAGAAAACGGATAGTGGGAATTACTATTTTGTAAGTGATGTCTGGAATAATATGAATAAAGGACCTGAGTATGGAGTGGGCAGCCCTCTGCCAGATTTAATAGTGAACTCGTTATCTCTTTTAGCTGGGATAGATCCTGAACAAGAAGCAAAACTTGTTGGTTTGGATGACGCAATTTTATCTTTAGGTTCCAGTAGATACTTTGATGATTCTGACGGCTATTACTTTAATAATATAAACGGCGGTCATCATGAATTCCCTATTATTGTCAACAAGCAATCATATGTGGATAAAGTGGAGAAGATTATCTTTGAACGCCTTGATATTGATATAACCAATGATAATTCGAATGAAATTATGGAAAAGGTAAAAGAAAACGGTGGAAAAGAATATTTGAACACAATCGACGGTGAGGTTATTGAGACGTTCTCCGTTACGGGCGAAGAAGTCTTCCATGAATTTATTAGTAACATGACTGGTGTGGATTGGAAGACTGGTGAAGTACTTTTACAAGCTCAAGAGACAGAAAACATAACGGGAGTGGTCTATAAACCAAGCCCAATATCGTTTCAAGAAATCGCTAGTCCCTATACAGATAGATGGCCGTATGCTTATCAGGTAATCCCATTTCAGAATGGGAAAAATGTTGGTGCGGTCTATAAAGACAAAGAATCTTATCGAGAACCAAGATATATTGAAGAAGAATTTATTGATTGGCCACGCATCAAACCAAACTGGATTGGCTTTTACGATGCGAGCAATTTATCTCTATCAAAGGATCCTACAAGCGAACTTCCAATGGAAACCTATCGACCCGCTACTGCTGAGTTTGTAATGGATGCAGAAGGCAACCCAATGAATCCACCTAAACAGCTACAACCAACAGGCGACCCGTATAACTTTTTAACTGATCCTCCAGGCATGCTCACAACGCTTGAAGCTGCTGAAAAGCTTCTAGGTGATGAGCCGATTTCAGCCATTCGTATCAAGGTAGCAGGTGTGGCCGATTTAAGCGAGGATAGCCAAGCAATATTAGAAAAGGTAGCTAAAGAGATTGAAAAGAGAACAGGGCTTATTACGGATATCACTTTAGGCTCTTCCCCACAATTAGCATTAACGTATGTTCCTGGTTTAAATGAGGAAAGCGATATCGGCTGGTTACAACAGCCTTGGGTAAACATCGGATCGTCTATTTCTATTTTTAAAGAAACGAAAATTGGATTTTCAGGTATTGTAGCGAGTGTTATAGCAGTCGCAATCGTTTATGTTTGGGCGTCAGGTATTGTGAATTTGCTAGCTAGGCGAAAAGAGTTTGCTGTTTTATTATCAATTGGTTGGCGACCTAGTCAGTTGAATCGCTTATTATTCTTAGAATCTATTATAATTGGTCTTTTTGTGGCATTTATCTCCTGGATTATGCTAGGTTTTGTGTATGTTTCGAGCAATGCTACGATATCTTTTGATCGTTTCTTATGGACTGGTTTATTTGGGCTAATTGTTTATCTGCTCGGCTCAGTCATTCCGATGCTAATGGCACGAAATATTTCCCCGTATGAAGCAATGCGCACGGGTGAAATCTCAAGTACAAGTAAGCGGTTGTTCCAAGCTAAAGGAATTAATCGTATGGCTTTTAATCATTTTATCGGAAAGTGGAAAAGAAGCTGTCTATCGATTATATCGATTGCCTTACCGACTGCCCTACTAGCCGTATTTCTGTATATCACATTTAGATTACGAGGAATTATGTACACTTCTTTACTCGGAGAATACGTAGCTTTGGAGATTGGCCCTGCACATTATGTTGCGATTATTGTCTCCTTAATTATTGCGATTCTTACTACTGCCGAGATTATGTGGCAAAACGTTTCGGAACGACGAGAAGAAATTTCATTACTTCAATCTATAGGATGGAAAAGATGGAGTATTCGTAGACTCATCTTAGCAGAAGGGGTTTTTAGTGGCCTATTTGCGGCAATAATCGGCTTAACGATTGCGTTTTCGATCATCTGGGGCTTATACAATGCCTTCCCAAAAGAAGAAATTGGTTTTATTTTACTGACAGGATTGATACCCGTCTTGATCGGACTAATCGGAACAATTCTCCCAGCAGAAAGGGCAGTTCGCATCGTACCCAATCAAGGGATTGGTGGAAATATTTCAAATCGAAAAGATGTGGAAAGACGTTTAAAATGGGTCGTACTCTCAACATCAATCGCATTGATAGGGACTTTCTTATTCACAATGATAAAAGTTGCGCCAAATATTGAGAACTCTAGCTCTGGAGTAGGCGCAGACGTAGAACAAGCTTTTACACCGACTGAAGGCAGTGTAGCGTCTAGTAACAAAGAAGATCAGACAACTTCTGATGAAGAAATAACAACTTCTTATGGCCTCTCAAAAGAATATTTAATTGAGTTTAACGAAGATGAATCCACAATAGATAAAGGTTGGGGGAGCACTCTGTTTTACGAAGCGAAAGAAATTGAAAGTGGTTTGCCTGAACCTGCCCCAGGAATGAAGAATATTGGCATCGAGTTTACCTTTGAAATACTGGATACGATGAAATACGAAATGTTCCCTAAACACGATTTTTCAATCATTGCCGGGGAAGAATCCTATCGTCCCAGTAACTTTAGTGTAATAGAGGCAATAGCGTGGGAAAATGAACAACAGTTAAATGGCTATCGAGGTGGAAAGTTACATGCAATTTTAGAATTCACGGTTCCTGATACAGTTAACAGCTATGGGTTACTATTAAGAAATGGGACTCTAGGAACTGGGATTCTGATTAGATTTGAATAAATCATCAAGATTTACAACTACGACTGATGCATTAGCCAGATGATTTAGCTATCGGGATTTCCAAAGTGCTCAGTGTTAAAGAAAATAGTGCCTCTTACGACCATAAAAACCGCCTCTTCGTTGTCTAGTCGGGTATGTATCCCTACTTTTCAACGAAAGGTGGTTTTAATTTAACTTTATAGCTTGTCTACTAATGTTAATAACCTATCAATTTTCTCTGATGTGGGTAAGTAAGCTCTATCTTTATTACATTCGAGATACTTCTCAAAGAACAGCTTTCCAGCCAGCAATAAAGTTCTAGAAGTTCATACCCTACGCACCCTGGTCTTTCAACTTTTGGGTTTGATAGAAATGTTTGAACCTTAATCATTTGAACTCCCCTTTTTATGGAGCAAGATATGTTAAGTTGGATAAACCGTGGAAATCCTACCTGTACGTAAGTTTACTCCAACTTGATACTGGATTCCGTTATACGTGTAGTATAACTTATTGGTGTAACCCCAACCGCCACGGATTGCCTGATTAATTGCTGTTGGATTGCTTTCAATAGGTTGTGTAACTAAGCATAAACACCTTCTGCCATTTTTCTAAATTGCAATCCATTCTTTAGGCAGTGCAATGCGTACGGTCACTTCAGGGTTAACGAGTTGACTAATACGTAAATCTCCTTTCGCACTCACTAGTCGATATGCATCGGCAAATTCTAGTCCGTTTTTCTGTTGAATGAGTCGAATTGCTTCCTTCATACATTTTTTTATAGCATCTTGAAGCTCTTTAGCACTCGCTATAATGATTACCTCATTAGAAGTTTTCACAATTGGCATGTTTAAATGAAACCCTTCAATTTTATTGACAGTCAGTGTCACTTTTCCACCGACTTCAACACCTGAGCCATTTAACTCACCATCTCCCATTGCAGCATGCAAGTCTCCTAAGGCAAGTAATCCACCTGGATGGAACACCGGCAAATATAATATATTCCCTTCCGTAATATCTTTCGTGTCCATATTCCCGCCGTGATCACCTGGTGTTGAATTCGGAACCGCTCCTATGTCCGGTGCAACACCTATGACACCAATCATTTTATTTGCTATGAATTGCACTGTTTCATTCAACGTAATGATATCGTTGTCAATTGGAAGTATTCTTGTTTGTGGTTCTCTTATATACTCGCCTAGCCAGCCTCTGTTCGGTCGGGTAGGCATAATGCCGTATTCACTCAGTTCTATCTTTTGAATATGAATTTCTAATAGATCACCTTTACTGACGTTTTCAATGAAGATTGGACCGGTTGCCGGGTTAGGCTTCAAATGGGGAAAATTAGTTAGTAAATCGTTCTCCGACTGTAAGTTGCCGCTATAGCAATCTATCGTCTCGACGATAAATGATTCACCAATACATACTGAAGCAACCGGTTTGTGTTCGTGTGAGAATTCGTAAATATAGTTTCCTTTAATGATACGCGTCATTGCCTTCCCTTCTTTCATTCCACTCTTTCTAACGTCATATATTCCGCTTGTTGCTTCTCTTTCACAAATCGTTCTTTCGTAATTTCCTCTAATTCTGCAGCAGTTGCAAATTTTCGATTCCAACCTGTTATGGCTGAGAACAAAAGTACAGCAAGCAAAGCCCATGAGTATGGATTAATGAACGCAGCAGCAATGCTAGGGGCAATGATTCCCCATTCACCAGCCGCTGAACTGATTGTACTATACCAAACAACGACAGCAATGTGCCAAGGCATTGTATAGAAAATTGTACACACTGCACAGTCCATTAAATTTGCACGTCTTGCAGGAGACAAATTAAATTTTTCACCGACCTTTTTAACAAAGGTAGGACCGACTAGTAATTCTGCAGGCGTATTTGCAGAAATAGGGATAGACACTAAGATTGTTGTAAAGATAATCGAAAGCTCTGCACTTCTTACTGTTTTAGCAACAACTTTTAATGTCCAATTGAGCAATCTATCCATGATACCGCTTTCAATTAAGATTTGCGTCACGGCTAGTACTAATAGAACAAAAACAATTACTCCCGTTACTCCTGTAATACCATCTTGAATGATTCCTGTCGTCTTATCTCTCGATGCGGGAATATGAAAGATTTGATGGAGCGTAATATGTTTTGTGAGAAGTCCAATTAGCATAGCAGTTAGATTTCCCCATATAAGCGATTCAATAATATGCCGTCCACGTAAAGATGAAACAAGTACGACCACTAAAGATAAGAGCATGAACAAACCAGAAGGGCTCAAACTAGCTCCCATATTCGGCAGTTCTTGAACTTTCCCACCTCCGCCAAAAATTCCGAGGATAATGAAAGTAAGGATTGCCGCCGTTATTGAGAGTGGAAAACGCGTCTTAACGACATCTTTCATTGTTGCTCCTTGTGTGGAAGCGGATACAATTGTTGTATCAGATATAGGTGCTAAGTTATCACCGAACACTGCTCCAGACAAAATTGCCAAAGCAAGCATCGTCGGATCTGCACCTAAGAAAAATCCTGCTGGGTAAAGGACAGGTGCTAAAGCGAGAATTGTACCTGTACTATCTCCCGTTCCCATTGAAAAAGTCATAGCCGCAACAAAAGCAATTAATGTAAATGCTACACCTTGCGCACCTGTCTCCAATCCAAACCACAACAAGCCTTCAACTAATCCTCCAGCAACCATCAAAACGCCAAAGACACCTGCAAACAAAGCTGCACAAACAATAATCATACCGTTCTTGTCACTAATCCCACGAATAATCGCTTCACAATAATGTGTTTTATTCTTCGCAAATAGGATGCCAAGGGCAAGGGCTGCCCAACCTGCAGCCCAAAATGGAGTTGTACCGCCCATGCCTGTTGCCGATAACCAAATTAGCCCAACCAATAATATTCCAATAGGTATTAATCCGCCATAGACCCCACCATACATTTCAAGACGTTTCTCTTCCATTTTCTCAATCCCTTCTATGATAACGTGGCATTCCTATTTGAGAAGCTTCACTTTCCACTTTGTACTCCTTTAACGATCATAGGTTTTATTGAAACAAGGATGTGTAATCATAGAGCGCAGGCGAACCACCTGTATGCAAGAACAGCACTTTTTGACCTTTTGAGAAATATCCCGTGCGAACTAAATCAATGAATCCAGCCATTACTTTACCGGTATACACTGGATCCAATAATATCCCTTCATGCTGTGCAAGCATTTCAATTGCTTCTGTCATTTTTTCAGTAGGAAGCGAATAGCCTGGTCCGACATAATCATCGTATACATTTACTGCACTCTTATCGATGGCATTTTCTACGTTTAGAAAATCCGCTGTTTTTTGAATGAGCTTGTAAACATTCCCTTCCTGTGTCTCCTTGTCCTTATTCACACTGATGCCGATAATTGGTATAGGATTGTTGCTTGCCCGCATGCCTACTGTTAATCCTGCATGCGTACCTGCACTTCCGCTAGGTGTCACAATACAGTCGATGTCCAAAGACTGGTCGAATAACTGCATCATCATTTCCTGTGCGCAAGCGACGTAGCCTGTTGCGCCAATTTCATTGGATCCCCCTCCAGGGATAATATAAGGTTTTTTTCCTTCACTACGAAGTTTCTCAGCGACCTTCTCCATTTCTTCGAGCATATTGGATCCACCTGGCACGACAGTAATCCCATCCGTGCCAAGTAAGTTGAATAAAAAATTGTTACCGTTAGAATTTCTATGATAACTATTTGGTACACGTTCTTCGAGCACGAGGTGACAGTCTAACTGTTCTTTTCTAGCCGCAGACAATGTCAAACGACAATGGTTGGATTGTACTGCACCGCATGTTAGTAAAGTATCTGCCCCTTTAGCTAGAGCATCGGCCACTAAGAATTCCAATTTCCTTGTCTTATTTCCTCCGCCTGTCAATCCAAGAAGGTCATCTCTTTTTATATAAATTTCAGGTCCTCCAAGATGTTCCGTCAAATTCTTTAAGTATTCAATCGGTGTTGGTCCGTAACTATACTTTCTTCTTGGTAATTTTGCTAAATTCATATGCAAACCCTCCAATGTTGTTTTAATCTATTGACTAATTAAAATATTAACATTAATATGTTGATAAATAAAATTACTTATTTTTGAGTTCATCATAAGAAAAACTAATGATGAAGAAAGCGGTGAAGCATGGATCGACTACTACATGTCTTTATAACAGTTGCAGAACAAAAAAATTTGACCCGCGCTGCTGAGAAGTCGTTTATTACCCAATCTGCCGTGAGTCAAAATATTAAACTACTAGAAGAGCATTTCAATTCCAAGCTCCTAGACCGGACGAATAAAAGGATACAACTAACTAAATCTGGTGAAATTCTCTACCTACATGCCAAACAGATTATGAAACAATACTCGCTTGCAGGCAGAATGATTGATGAGCTGAAAGAAGGAGTTAGCGGACCTTTAACAATTGGTTCAGGCTTTACTTTTGGGGAATACTTGCTTCCTACGATCATTTCGGCATTTATACTGCAGCATCCAAAAATCAATCCGAAGATTACAATTAAAAACTCTATACGGATTGCCAATCAAGTAAAACAAAAGCAATTAGATATTGGTATTATTGAACGTGAAATGTTTGACGATGAACTACTCACTGTCCCTTTTGCAGAAGATGATATGGTCGTCATCGTCCCTAAAGATTTTCCACTGGATAATGGAGCAGAAATTACTGTATCCGAATTAGCAGACTTAACGTGGATAATCCGCGAAAGCGGGTCGGGTACTAGACAAGTAACGGATACGATGTTCGCCCGTACACAATTAGCACCGAAAAAACTACTAGAGTTTGGGAGTACACAAGTTATCAAAGAAACTGTAAAAAAAGGCATTGGTATCTCTTTTATGTCGAAAGTATCCGTAAAGGATGAGATCGATAGAGGAGTAATGAAGGCGCTAACAATTGACACATACAAGGATTCAAGGACTTTTTACTATGTAACAAATAAGTCCCAACACGCCACAAAGGCATTGGAATTATTCATTCAACAAATTCGTGAAACCTCAGGTAGAAGGTAACAATTGGATTTTATTTAACCGGCAAAGGGAGGTCGAATTGATATGAAACGAGAAGGAATCGTTAAGTGGTATAAAGAAGATAAAGGCTATGGTCGCATTATGCTTGACGGGGAAGATGGGAATCACGTTTTTGTTCACTTCAGCGCGATTTCTCCTAATCATGAAACTTTTACTAATGGATTTAGATTTCTTAAACAAGGTCAACGGGTTTCTTTTGAGTTAGTCGAAAACCCAAATTCTACTGACCAAAAGCAAGTAGCAGAAAATGTGATGATTATCGCTGATTAGGAAGTCTAGATCGCAGATGTGTGTAGAAGCGTTCGCATGTCTCATTTGATGTAAGACTGTATTTATTGGGTCCTCTTCAGATAAATTTTGCTTCATCATAAGCCAACCCATTTACTCACATTATACTATGGTGGACTCTTGTTAACAGTTTTAAATCTACAGTTATATAGTATCGCAAAAAATATAGGGAGCACAAATTCATTATATAATTAGCAAACTGCCCGAAAATGACTTTTAGAGACTGCGCGATATAGACTTAAAACAGAACAAGCTCTCCAGTTGATAAACTGTATATTATTACTTATAATGAACATATACTAAAAAGACTGGATGCGCGAACACCCAGTCAATTGCAACTTACATCCGCTTGCAGAGCGGTTGGCTAGAAATAAGAATGTTAACAAGAAAAAGTAACTATCTCACCTATGCCAATAGCGGAGGATGGTTACTTTTTTCTATTGGTGTAGAGAGCAACTATTGCAACGATAGCTGTTGCCATCATAGCGAGGAACATTCCAAATTGTAATAGCATGTCCATTGCTTCGTAAGTCACCATGTAAACACCCCCTTTTCATTAAGGGAGTGCCACCGCCCATCCGCTAGAAATGTAGCTGCGACTACAAGTATATCATTTATATTGTTTTACTAGAAGGCAATTAATACACCTATCTTCCTTGCATAGCAACCCACCCCAAAATATGAGATAATGAATCCAACAGAACGAACGTACTACAGATCAATCGAGGTGCTCCCATGAAACCAGTTATTCTAGCTGAAAAACCTTCCCAAGCGAAAGCGTATGCAGACGCTTTTTCAGTGCGTAAATTTGAAGGGTATATGGAGATTCAAGCGTGTCCGATTTTCCCTAACGGGGCTTATATTACATGGGGTGTCGGCCACCTCGTTGAATTGAAAGAGCCTCATACGTATAACCCTGCTTGGAAACGTTGGTCGCTCGGCAGCTTACCGATTTTGCCGGACCGTTATGAGTTCCAGGTGGCAAAGGGAAAGTTTAAGCAGTTTCAAGTTGTGAAGAAGCTCATTAAGGGGACGGATACTGTTATTAATGCGTGTGACAGCGACTTATCTTCATAAAATCATGTGTACATAATAAACAATCTTATCCTTATTTAAATACTACATAGATATCTCGCTATTTTTTCATTTGTACATAAATAAAAAATGCGCATAATCAGATTTAACATCTAGATTTATGTGCATTTTCAAGTTTCTTTTATCTTTAATTCCCTAAATTGTTGACATTTAATTTGAACGATTGCTTAACCATTTCCGGTTAGTTGCCCCAAACCTTATCCTTTATGTTTTTATTAATTGTACAAGTATTTATATAAGTAGATTTAACAATATCAAAATCGAAACGTTCCAGTACTTTCAAACGGATGAATGGTATGCTTATAGATAGTTTTAGTCAACTTTCGCAGAGTGAAATCGGCAAATAAGCCCCGATATAACAAGGCAGTCCTTCCATCCAATGCATGACTTGCTTTTTAATCAGATTTTGGGTGCGCTTACCGATCTTTTGTAGGGCATCTTCAAGAAACCCGACTAATTCCTGCAATGCACAGGCCCAGTCAAGATCATCGATTTCGTCACACAGCTCATAAAATAATCCTCCAATTGTCCGTGGATCAGCTTCCTTGCGATGTTGCCAAGACAGTAGGATAAACCGTGTAAATACAATGGTTGTATGGCCAATCTGACTTCCATAGGATTGTGTTTGAAATTCAGTGGCTAGCTTCAAAAGCGACTTGCTCGTCTTAAAAAAGACTTCTATATCCCAGCGCATCCCATAGATTTTAATAATCTCCCGGTCGGAAAGCGTCGTGTCTGTGGAAAGGATGGCGAGCCAATCGCTTTTCTTATTCCGGTTGCTCACGAACACAATCTTCACCCGGATACCATCCGGAAGTTCACAGTAGATGGAACGAAGAATCCCTTTCTCTCCCCCTTGCCTGTGGGCCCGTTGGTAGAGCTGCCTTAGATCGAGAAGGTGCCCATCGATGAGGTAACGAGTTTTACTTTTTTTAACCATGCCAATCACACCTATGCCTTCCGCAAGGATCTGCTTTATCAGTGCAGGCATGGTGAACCAGGAATCCATCAGCAGGAAGTCCGCTTCGATTCCCGCATCTAATGCACGACGTACCATGCTGGGAAGCAGATCCGTAGATTTCTCAAGGGATTCCTTTCTACGCCGATAGCCAGTGGTTCGCTTATCAATTTTTTGAGAAATTCCGTTTTCCGTTTTTTTTGAGCTTTGAAGTGAGAAATCAATTGGCACGAACGTCCTGCCATCCGACCAGCCTAGGGTCAGCATCTTAAATCCTTTGTGGAACTTTCCCGATGCGTGGTCATACAGACGGGCAAGGAGCTCCACTTTCTTACTGCGGTCACGACGGTAGGCTGAATCATCTACAATTAGGACTTTTCCGATTGCCGTGCTGCTCAGTGATAAAAGGAATCTACGCCAGTTGAACGTCGGCCTCTCCAAGAATCAATAGACTGTATCTTTACCACGAAGGTCGGCTGCTTTTTTGGATTGCAGGAGGGAAAACCAGTTTCTGTGCTGAAAGATCAAGCAGAAAACGAGCCGGAAAAGATAGCTACAGGTAAACCAGTACGCTTTGGTGATGCCCGCTTTTCGCAGATGGCGATTCATTTCAAGCTCTTTAAAAGCTATTTCAGCTTCGTTTGGCATATGTATTTCACGTGTATTTTGGTTTATCATAGGGGAGACACCTCTTCTATGGTTTGTGTTGTGTGATGACTCCACTATACCAAAAAGAAGGGTGTCTTTCTTTATGTTAGGCCAATGTCAACCGTACTATTGCGTTACTAGCTAACCTTCAGTATTCACGTGGTTACAGTGATTTTTCAGGTACGAAAGTTGAGTTAGTAACTGTTCAATTCCCTCAAAAAGTGGTTGGTTTAAATAACCCTTAATTGGATGGTTCTCGAAAATGTTTTATATTATAAAATTATAACGATAGAATAAAAAATATTTATAAGAAGGAGTAAGTCATGACGGTAGCACTCATCGTTTCATTCATTTTTGTAGTTATTGTTTTAGCTGTCGGACTAATTATGACCATATCCGCAGCTAATTCTATGAATAAAGGTTACAAGGGTGAAAACAGTTTTTCTTCTTTGCTATGGACTTATGTTCTAGCAATCCCATTTATTATTATAGTAGTTCTTGTAGGCATATTTATAATTTATTAACAACAGAGGACGGTTCGGAACCAGTGAAATAGTACATGTCGTTCTCGTGTCTCAGTAACCGTCGAAGATTGGTGGGGGAACTAAAAAGTTATTGAAGTTCTCTAGAATTTACATTTTCAAACATTCCCCCATTATTTCTTAGCGCGTAGACAAACCTAGAAATGCCTTCTTTTATTGAAGCTACGTTCCCTTTGCCATAAGTAAATCGAATGTATCCATTTTTCGAGCCCATTATTCTCCCAGGTACAAATGAAACGCCTTTTTTCATGGATTCTTCAAGTAACTTATATTCATCAATTTCGTGATTCATTTTACACCATAAATGAATTCCGCCTTGTGGCACTAAATATGTAACCTCATCTTTAGATAAGCTGTCCAATGCCAAAATTAACGCATTCCTTCGCTCTCTCAGTTGAATCCTTAAATCTGAAACGTGTTTGTCAAATTGGGGGGAATCTAGAAATTGATTTGCTATCCATTGCGGAAAAACACTATGGCCAAAGTCAATTTGCTGTTTGCCGTCTGACAAGCGTTTAATCACTTTTTCCGGACCAATAATCCAACCAATGCGCAGTCCTGATGCAACCACTTTTGATAACGAACTAATGTATAAAACATTATCATTATCGTCCATTGACTTTAACGTAGGTCCAATGCACCCGTCGAATGACGTCAAATTATAAGGATCATCCTCTATTATGGGGAAACCGTGCTTTGATGATAATTCCAATATTCTCTTTCGGCGTTCCAGCGACATTTTCGTGCCAGTAGGATTTTGATAATCAGGATTTAAGAAGAGCATACGAATTCGATGTTTTCTTTGTAAAGCTTCAATATCATCAGGATTTACACCATGTTGATCAACTGGGAGTAAGAGCGTTTTAACACCAAATGATTGAAAGATCGGTAAAGAGAATGCATAGGATGGGTCTTCAATCGCTACTGTATCCCCTGGTTTTAACAAGCATTGAACGATTAGGTGTATTGCTTGCTGGGCACCCGATGTAATCAATATGGAGTCCGGCTCAACTACCATACTTTTATAAGTTTTCATATGTTTACAAATGGTCTCTCGTAATCCCGCATCGCCTAAAGGATGATCGTAACCTAAATGCTCATCAAATGCATACTCCTTAAGAATCCTAGAGAATTGGACGTTAGGTAGTAAATCTGTTGCAAGTTCCCCGCTTGATAGGTTAATCACTCCTTTTTGCTCAGTTTCATTACGAAGTTTTTGTACCAACGGAAGATTCGGAAGAAATGAGCCATCCTCTACATATCTCCCCCAATTGGGAACCCTTTTATGAGTTAGCCCCCATATATCAGTATTTATATACGTGCCGCTTCCTATCTTTCTGACAATTAATCCGACTGCCTCTAGCTCATCATAAGCAGTCACTACCGTACTTCTATTAACCTGTAAGTTTTTTGCCAACTCACGTTCAGATGGCAATGGCTGGTCCTGAGATAAATCTCCCGATATAATTGCATTCTCTATTTGTTCTACAAGTTGCCTATAAATAGGTTTTTTTATTGAACGGTCTAGCATGAATTGCATTATACCCCACCCTTTATTTGTAAGTTTTCATATAACAAATTATGTATTATGCTCATAATGATACAGTAAATGCTATTATATCATCTCCTGACATCAGTATCCTGTAGTAGTGTTAAAGATGACCTTGGCCATGAATCTGATGACAGTCACTCAAACAAATGAAACAAACGTGAATTTCCCCACTTGTTCACCTTTTATGAAGATTAATCTCACTTTAGATCCTTCCTCCCAACTCGTAAACTTCGTCCATTTATGCGATAATAACAGAACGAACGTTTCATCATATAATGAAAGGAGGGGCTAGTGTGAAGCCAGTCATCCTAGCCGAAAAACCTTCTCAAGCGAAAGCGTATGCGGACGCTTTTTCCGTGCGGAAGTATGAGGGGTTCCTCGAGATCAACCCGTGTCCGATCTTTCCGGAAGGTGCCTATATCACATGGGGCGTCGGTCACTTGGTCGAGTTGAAGGAGCCGCATGCATACAACCCTGCTTGGAAACGGTGGACGCTCGGAAGTCTGCCAATCCTACCCGACCGATATGAATTTCAAGTAGCGAAAGGGAAGTTCAAGCAGTTTCAGATTGTGAAGAAGCTCATTCGCGGGACAGATACGGTCATTAATGCGTGCGACAATGACATATCTCCATAAAATATTGTGTACACAATAATAAATTACATCCTTATTACTGTATTGTATAGAGATCTGATAATAATTTAATTTTCACGTAAATATAAAAATGCACATAATCAGATTAAATACCTGGAATTATGTGCATTTCTCAAAAAAGCAGGGATTTTATAATCCTCTAATTCATAACCATTTAACCAAATTAAAAATAATTTTGATCATATCTCCTTAAAGTTTCTAGCGTTGAAATTTGCACAAGATTAAGTCGAAATATTGAATCATCCTCATTTGAAAGCCCGGGATGAGATCCCTCTGGATGAAGTCTTTTCCAAAACGTCTCGAAGAATCCTTGTCCATTGTCTAACCACTCATTTAACCCTTTATAAAATACCGGTGGATTACATTGAGATAATGCAGTTCTCGCTGAATGGCTATCGCTAAAAGAGAGTCCAGTTATTTTTTCAGCTAATGTGTTAAACAATTCCTCTACATAACTCCTTAACTGACTATTACAAGCTGCCCAATCACCGCGGTTAAATGCGTTATTCGCTTGATTATAATGACCCTTTGCTACGTCTAGGTTGTGCTTGTCAAGTAACTTTCCCAATAAAGTTTCATTGGTATTAAAATCTATGTCTGTATCAAATGTTCTAGTTAATATACCATCTTCTATTACAAATCCATCTTTTAGTAGAAGTCTCCTTAACTGCGGATAATCAACAAATTCATTGTTGTCGGTATCAAAATGATAATTATTTGATACTGTCTTGCTAATAACATCTTCCACAATTTCATATGTCAGATTGTCACCTAGAATTCCTGGTGTTTGTGGATTTTCTAATAAAAATCTACCAATAGCGAGTACCCTTTCATCTTTATTGCTTCCTACAGCTATTTTATCTAATCCATATCTGAAAGCATATGTGTTCAGGGTTGCGTGAGTATTAATGTCACGTAATAAAAACATAATATCCATGATCGTTGCTCTCGAAAACACGTTTATTCCTCCTTTTTCAATGATTGTAAAAACGGATATATTTTTACGACTGACTTTCCTGTAAATGACGCTCTTCTATTATTTGGTCCATATCTATTCTCCATACATCAGAAGGTTTAACAGTCATAGAATGCTTCCCGTACTCAGCACCATCAATAATTAATTCCATAGGGACTGAAAAGGCTTCACCAACTAATAGTGCTGATCCCGTCTTCAAGTACGAAATTCTAATTAGTTGTGAATCGCTAATGTATGGAATACTTTTTCTCATTTGATCTATATCAATGTTATTTCTGATCCTATGTAGGATAAAGTTGTTACATTGCGATAGTACAGTTTTAGAAAGTTCGCTTGGCCTTTGGCTTACCAATACCATGAATATCCCAAACTTCCTTCCCTCTTTAGCGATCTGTTCAAATATCTTTAATGACCGTAAATTGTCCCCATTGTTACTTTCGCTTATATATTTATGCGCCTCGTCAAAAACAAAATGTACTAGCTTGCTTGGGATGCCAATCATCTGTCTAACTTCTTTTTGCTGGTTGTAAATGAAGCTCAATATATAACCAGTAAAAAATAATAAATCTGTATCATTAATATTAGAACACTTAAAAATAGTAAAACTTTTATCTAACTCTAATATTCTTTGAAAATTTGCTCTCTTCTCAACATTGTTATCAAACATTGTTTGTGAATATGTTGCTAACAAGTTTTCAATTCTTGTAACAAGTGTCGAACAATAAGAACGAACTTGAGCGTTTCCTTTCATTTCTTCAAAAAGAAATATAATATCAATACCAGTTATTAAATTTCCTAAGTTGCTAATTGAACAATTTGCAGAATCAATTAACTCTTCAATTCTAACTTTACATTCTTGATATTGATATCCTGATTGAGCTAAAATAAACTCTTTTATCGTCTCCTTAAATACCCTCTCGTCATTAGTACGTGAATCAAAATTTCCAAACTGCGTGTATGTCCCTAAAATCTTGTCCATACCGTCAATACCAAGTTCACTCAAAAGGCCAATTATTTTGGATCTTTTCGCTACGGCATCAGTCTGAATATTATTATACAATTCTAGTGCACAGAATGCTTTAATCCAATTGTTTTCAACTTTCTCCTGTTCTAATAAATTCGCCATTCTCAATCCGTGCATTAATATTGGTAACTGAATCGCCGAGGAGGGTTGCACCAAATTAATCCAATCGTCAATCCCAAGTGTCTCTAAAGGGATTGCGATATCCTCCATCATAACCTCACCTACATACTGTTTAGGAAGGCTTTCGTATTCTTCGTGTACATCAAAAATAACAAAATTCACTTTATCAATATCTATCTCCATTTTTTCTGACAAATGAACAATTTCATGTAATAGCTTTCTGGCTGTAGTAGATTTACCAGATCCCGTATTACCTAAAATACTCATATGATGTGAGAGTAAATTATCAATTGAAAACCTAGGTAAATAATTGTTGTGGGTTGCCATTGTTCCTAAAGGTATTGAAATACATTCATTATTTAATTGTAAGATAGTTTCTATATCTTCGTTGATGGTCATAAAAACATCATTTCCAATCATAGGAAATCTAGATAATCCAAACTCAAACTTGTCATTTTGAATTTCACCTAATGGTGTAGCTTCGAAGTAAGCCTTCCCAGAAAACTTCGATTCCTCTTCGTCCTGAATATATGGTTTTTCTTGTTCATACAAACTTACTATCTGATATACAAACTTTTCAAACCTTGACTTATAAATCGTAATAAATGTATTAATCCCTTCACACATATATAAATCACCAAGAAAGTTATGGTCTACCTTCGAAGTGTCCGGTATTTCAATAACTATTTTATTTGGAAAGACCTTACTAACAATACCTATACTATTTTGATTGAGCATACTGTTCACTCCCTGATAAGAACCGAATTACATTTTTAAAGTGATGACCATCTGCTTTTCCAGAAAAATTACCGCCAATAAAATGGAAGTTTCTTTTCTCTTTATGGAGATCAAAAAATTGGGATGCAGCAATCTCTTCTTTGTTACCAAAAACAATTAAATTAAAGTCTTCATTATTTAACGCTTGAGTAATTAGTTGATTGATATGTGTGTCTGGAAAACCATAACCAACAACAATCAATGTTGAATTCTTTTTTTGAAGGTTTATTGTCAGTTCGCGAAATAGTTCTGAGTACGGGGATTGCTGAGTCTCCAAATGTTTATTTATCGTTGGATAAATCATGACATCGGCATTTTCATCAGAATTTGATTGCACAATAGAATTTATTGTTTCATTGTATTTCCAATCTATCGAACCATGAATTTTATACAACTTTACATAACGACGAATAACATTCCATTTATCTTTATACCTATTTTCATCATCAACCAATCTTAGACGATATACTGATGGATCAAAAACACGGTTCACACTTCCACGGAATCCATTCGTATATTGAATTCCTAGATTCTCCATGGCAACTTCATTAAATAAATCATAGTTTGTTGTGAAGACGTTAACTGGTGCCATTTTTTTGAATTCCCGTTGTGAAAATATGGTACTGTAAAAGTCGCGATAATTATCTAGCGCCACATCAATTTCTTTATTGATACCTTTTACGTGACCTTTTGGCATCGAATCTAGCAAACCTTTCTTTGTTGTATCAAAAGCATTTTTAAATTTAATGCCTTCCTGGGTCTCTTCTCCTAAAAATGTAATAGCATTTTTTAACCAGTTTAAATAGTTTTCAATATCCAAACTTTCACCAGAGTAATCACCCAGAACTTCTTCTTGAAGAATTCCTTTCTTTAATTTATCAAAAGTCCATCCCATTAAAGGAACTGCTGGAAGAGAACAACCTGAACCAATAAAGAAGTGGAGATTCTCGCTATTACACTTTCGTTGTATAAAAGTTGTGACTTTTTCCTCTTGGTCTTTTATTGACAAACCACCAAGGAGATTTTTACCTAATCGATAATGGTACAGGTTTGGATAATAGTCTTGCTCCATCGTCATCTTTGTTCCATTCCCTTCAATCATTTGATAGAATTAAAAATACGAAAATTAGTTCGTATATATCATATCATATTTATAGTGAGTTTGCGGAATATGCAGACGAATGACAGGAACATTGGAATAAGTGGCGCCAGAATTGTTACATATAATGATTACGTCAATAACAATAATAATTAGCACATCTACAAAGAGGTGACTTCTATGACTAGAATAGCAATCCTAGCCGAAAAACCATCACAAGCAAAAGCATATGCAGATGCTTTTTCAGTAAAAGCTCGTCACAAAACGCATATTGAACTAAACCCATGCAGCACCTTTCCTAACGGCGCGATTATTACGTGGGGTATTGGACATTTAGTTGAGTTGAAAGAGCCAAAAGAATATCGAAAAGAATGGGCTTCTTGGAATTTAGCGTCTTTGCCCATTCTGCCAAGTAGATATGAGTATAAGGTTTCCTACGATAAGAGGGTTCAGTTCAACTTTATTAAACAACTGTTCAATGATCCTTCCATTTCAACGATTTTAAACTGCTGCGATTGCGATCGTGAAGGATCTAATATCTTCTATTCTATCTACTACATGACAGGTGCGAGGAATAAGACGATTAAGCGCCTATGGATCAACTCATTGGAAGTTGATGAAGTACGTAAAGGATTCAATAACCTTCAAGATAATAAAAAAGACCTGCTGCTTTATTACGAAGCAAAAACACGACAAGTTAGCGACTGGCTCGTTGGAATGAATGGAAGTCGGCTTTATACCCTTCTGTTACAGCAAAAAGGCTTCACAGAGAGCCTTTCGATTGGACGGGTTCAATCGCCAACGGTCTATCTCATTTATCAACGGCAAAAAGAAATTGAAAGCTTTGTTTCTACCCCTTTCTATGAAATCGAAGGGAAGTTCACTGCTAAAAGTGGAAAGTATAAAGGAAAAGCTAAGATTAAAAGCGATAAAAAAGATGAAGTCCAGCAACTTTTGCAACAGCATAACATTTTGGAGAAAAATGAGGGATTTGTAAAATCTATAACGCAGAGAGAGAAGCGTGCCAAATCTCCAAAATTACATGCCCTATCGACGCTACAAGCTGTCTCAAATAAGAAATGGAGGTATAGTCCTGCAAATGTACTAAAGCTTGTACAGGGACTCTATGAGAAGAAACTTGTCACCTATCCAAGAACAGATACACAATTCATTACTGACAATGAGTTTGCCTATCTCGCGGATAACGTAGAACGCTATCAACAAATTGCTGGTATCTCGTTCCCAATTGCTTCAAAACGACCAAACAAACGGTATGTTGACAATTCCAAGGTCCAAGAGCACTACGCAATCGTTCCGACAAAAAGCATACCAACCGAAAGAAAGCTACAAGGATTATCCATTGAAGAACGTAACCTATATTTTGAAATTCTAAAAACAACATTGGCCATGTTTCATTCAGATTATATTTATGAAGAAACAAAAGTCATCACCGATGTGAATGGACTAGAATTTGAAACTACTGGAAACACGGAGATAAGCAAAGGATGGAAAGAACTCTTCACAGATATAAAACAAGAAACTGTTGATAGAAAAAAAGAGGCTATGCAAGCAATCCCAGTGCTTTCAAAGGGTGAAAAGGTATTAGGTGTCGTAAAAATGATTGAAGGTATGACAACGCCTCCTAAACCATACACAGAAGGTCAATTAATCGGGATGATGAAGACTTGTGGTAAAACTGTTGAAAATGAAGAAGAAATGGAGATTTTAAAAGAAGTTGAGGGTCTTGGTACTGAAGCAACCCGAAGTGGAATTATCGAAACGATTAAAAGACATGGATATATCACAGTGAGTAAGAATATTGTTAGTGTCACTCCCAAAGGGAAGATTCTCTGCCAATCCATAGAAGGTAATCTTCTTTCTAGTCCATCCATGACGGCAAAATGGGAAGCATACTTAAAGAAAATCGGTAATGGGGAAGGCTCACCAGAACATTTTATAGCTACGGTTGCAAGGTTCATCAATAAACTAATCCAAGAAGTTCCTAGTCAATTACAAGTCCAAGCATTAGAACAAAATATCACAGCTATCCAGAAAGTCAGCGTCATTGCTCCTTGCCCTACTTGTAAAAAGGGAAATATAGTTCAAAGAAAAACGTACTACAGATGCTCCGAACATGAAAATGGCTGTAAACAAACCTTTCCAGGGCAAATGTTAGGGAAGAAATTAACGGAAAAGAATATCAAAGATTTATGTACCAAAGGGAGAACTAGCATGATTAAAGGAATGAAGTCAAAAGCCGGGAAAAAGTTTAGTGCAGCATTAAAGCTCGAAGATGATAAGATTAAATTTGAATTTATTAAATAGCTTAGTATTCAATCAACAAATTTTTCATTGCGATTAATATTAGAGAAAAATATCTTAAGGAGGCTAAGGACTTGACATATTGTGTTGGTTTCAAGTCTAAAACAGCAGTATTTTTAATCTCAGACAGTTTAATCTCAGGTGGATATGATAAAGAAACTAGGGAAGCTTTTGGCACACATACAACGTTCGGTGAACTAGTTGATGAGGAAGACAACATTATGCAGGATACTAGGTATAAAGTTTTTAAATTGCCTAATAATGTATTGGCAACGTTCGCGGGCGATCTTGAGGATTCGCTAGAAGCACTTGCAATCTTGAGAAATGAGTTAGAGCAGGGATTAGACCCTATAAATGCTTTTAAAAGTGTCATCGCATCCGGACCGTTTACCCATATAGAATTATTACTGGGATTTATGCATCAAGGTGAACCTAAGTTATACTCTTATAATCGCATGGATAGCGGTCTATTTAGGGAAGAACATTCTATAATACACATCGGTAGTGGACAAGAGCACCCATATTTAACTGAAAAAACATCACAATTTGCTAGTTTTCTAGTAGACAATCACGGTGATGAAAAATCTTTCATCTATATGCTTGCATTTTTACAGAACTTCGCAATTAAAAATCCATTAATATCCTTAGGAGTCGGTGGTTTTTACTATGGAGGTTTTGTAAATCTCTCAGGGATTCGAAGAATGTGGAATACAACTTATTTAATGTATGCCGTAGCACCAAAAAACGGAAATCGAAATCTCTTTTTAAACTATCAGATATCATTAAATAGAAAAGACGATTTATTATTAGTTTCATCCAGCTTTTTAAACCACCATAGAATTTACTTTCAGGAGATTGATTCTGAAGATTCACCGGAACTTCCCGAGTTACAGAAACGAGTGAATGAGCTGAAAAATGATTATTGGGATGGTAATTTTAATTTTGTAATTTTATTAAACCAATTAAATTATGGGTTTACCATATGCTATATGGACAATAAGGATAAGTTACCGGAAATTGAGATAACAACTGATAGAACTAAAGGTGAAACTAATTATCGATTGTCGTTGGATTTAGCTAATTATTTATTAAATCCTCCTACTGTAAAAGAAACCGATTTAGAACCAGAATGGGATAGGAGTAATCCTGCTCACCTTGAAATTCCAATAAGGTGGTTTGCATAAAATATTAATAACGTGCAACTGGTTAATTGACTTCTTTGAAAAACCAAGACAATTTATAAATATAAAGAGCCATTTCTAATCTACAAAATGGCTCATTGTTTCTAATCTGATAAGGTAGCACTTAGTGTACTGTTTCATTTTTACCAACCCTTAATTTAACCACTACTACTGATTAAGGTATAAGAAAGTTAATCTACATTCAAATTGAAAAGCTCTTCAGTTAAACTAATTAAATCACTTGGTCTTTCATCCAATCCTTTCGCCAACTCAAATATTGTATTGATAGTTGGCTTCCTTTTTCCTCTTTCCATAAGACTTATATATGTACGATCTAATCCACAGATATATGCAAGTTCCTCCTGCGATAAAGAATTTTCCATCCTGATTTTTCTCAGTATTTTCCCAAAAGCTTGTTCAACTTCCATTGAATCTACACCACACTCTTTTTCTTCATACTCAAAGAAATGTGGTGTTCAGTCCACGGACTATAGTCTACAAGAAAGGCCCAGGTATGCTACAATATCAATGATATCAAGCAGCTCGTATTTGAAGAAAGGGATGAAGAAGTTGGATGAAATGATTTCTTTAATTTTGGCATCAAAACTACCTGATCAATTAAAAGAATATCTTAAGAGTAGCTCGCGGATCAAAGAAATAATCAGCACAGAAAAAATTATGGAGATCGAGGACTTGTACATTTTCTATGATTCCTTGTACACCTTTGACACCTCCGAATTTAGTGCCTACACAATTACCTCATTACAAAAATGCAAAGACTTAGATGCATTTTACTACTATCTAAAAAAAGTGATTGATACAAATCTAGAACTTGAAACCAAAGATAATAAAAGAAAAGATCATGAATCAAACCATAAATCTATGCCATTTAAATTCCAGGAGGCTACTAAGGAATTCTGTTTATTAATCGATAAAGTGTATAAAAATGACGAGGATATTAATCTAATTGCTACTTACAAAAGCCTAGGGAAAATGGAATTGATATATGACCTTTTTCAAAACCAATATCATAAAAATATACTTGATAGCGGCAAGAAAGTTCTTGAGAAGTATACAAAGCCAAACGAATAGCATTAATTTGAGTTATTCGAATCGATTTCATAATTCCTCTTTTTAAAAATACAAACAAGGGCAGAATTTATAGATTGTATTTCAAAAAACAAGAATCATGCGGCTTGAATGTGGTTCAATCGTGCCCCAATCCTATCGGCG
>NZ_JAUBDI010000034.1:0-23269 GCF_033253735.1 Sporosarcina saromensis
ATCAGGGAGCAAGCTCCCTTCAATCCGCTCGACTTGCATGTATTAGGCACGCCGCCAGCGTTCGTCCTGAGCCAGGATCAAACTCTCCATAAAAGAAGAAAATGAATAGCTCATTTCTTGCTGACATCATTTAAGATGTCAATTTCGAATCCGAAAATTCGAGTTGTTCGTTCGCCGACAAGTCGGCTTCAGAACTTTATTTGTTGACGTTTTGCTGTTCAGTTTTCAAGGTTCATGTTCAGCCGCTTCGTTCAGAAGCAACTTTTATATAATACCATGTTGCTCATTTCGATGTCAACAACTTTTTCAAAAAAGTTTTTCAACCTGTTTTCAAGTCGTTTTCGTTTATCGGAAGTGCAACGTTATCTACTATACCACCGTATATTTTAGAATGCAACACTTTTATTTAAATTCTTTTTCCTTCTATATACTGCTCACATATTTCACAACGCTTGTCCACGTAAGCAAACTAGTAAACCTTAACATACCGATGACCAACCTTCATCTACGTACATGACTAAGAATAGTAAGTAGCTATAGTTATATAGGCTAGACAGTACATAATCTTGAGTTTGTATCATCAATACTTTTAGTGATTCCACGGCTGAATCGAATCTACGCAACTTGTCTCCTTTGTTCAGCCGGAAATCCATACTCAAACGATGCAGTACTCTTCTTTCTATTATAGAAGAATCGTTACAAAAACACTGCAAATGCAAACAAAGCTGCAAAACCTGGTATACCTAAAATGGCTAACAAGAACCCTGAAGCAATGTTCACAGGAAAATAGATACCTACAAAACCACCAGCAATGTTCAGGATAAATAGCGCTAGAAAAGCAAAAGCCAATCGGAACCAAAAGATCGACAGTTTTTCAGTAGCTTTAGCAATTTGTTTTTTATCCAACATCAATAACGATAAAAGAATAACGCCAATTACTGCTACACCAATTATTTTCATGGGAAACGCTCCTTTCGACTAGTAGTCCAATCTATGCGTTTCCCAAAACAATTATCACGGCTTTATGACAACAACTTGTTTCTCATCGCTCGACTCGGAGCGCTCGCTCTTTTGCTTCTTTGAATAAATGAAAGTATTTACTTTCTGCTATTTTCCTGCGAACAATTACATCTTCATCATAATCATTCAAGTAGTGCTCTATCTCTCTTGCTTGTTCCCAGTCGCTTTTCGTTTCAAGCAACAAGTTTCGAAGACAATCGTCGAATTCTCTTTTTAGTTTTCTTTTACGGCCAAACATGGACGTTGACCCCCTATAATTCCCTACGACCTTCTAATGCTTTAGATAATGTCACTTCATCTGCGTATTCCAAGTCTCCTCCAACTGGAAGACCGTGTGCAATCCGTGTCGTCGTAATGCCTGATGGTTTTACGAGACGGGAAATGTACATCGCTGTTGCTTCGCCTTCGATCGTTGGATTCGTTGCTAGTATCAATTCTTGTACTTCTTCATCTTGTAGTCTTGTTAACAATGAAGGGACGTTAATATCTTCAGGCCCGATTCCATCCATTGGAGAAATGGAACCATGTAACACATGGTACAACCCGTTGTAATCTCTCATCTTTTCCATGGCAATTACATCCTTCGGGTCTTGAACGACACAAATCATCGTACGGTTGCGGGATTGATCCTGACAAATGTGGCACGGATCAATATCCGTAATGTGCCCACAGACCGAACAAAAACGCAGATTTCTCTTTGCATCTACGAGTGCTTTCGCAAAATCGAGCACTGTATCTTCTTTCATGCTTAACACAAAAAACGCCAGTCGGCCCGCTGTTTTCGGGCCGATACCTGGCAGCTTCATAAAACTATCGATCAATTTGGATATCGGTTCAGGATAGTGCATAATAGTTCCTCCTAGAACATTCCAGGTAGGTTCAATCCTTTCGTGAATTGCCCCATTGTGGAGTTCGTTAGTTCTTCCGCTTTTGACATCGCATCATTTGTTGCGATTACTACTAGGTCTTGAAGCATTTCAACGTCCTCAGCATCCACTACTGATGGATCGATTACAACTTCAAGTACCTCTTTTTGACCTGAAACGATTACTTTTACCATACCGCCACCGGCTACACCTTCGAGACGCTTTTCAGCTAATTCCTCTTGAGCTTCCGCCATCTTCTTTTGCATCTTCTGCATTTGTTTCATCATACCTTGCATATTTCCCATACCACGCATTGTCATTTCCTCCTCATTTTTTCAATTAATCATCATGTACAGTTATGAATTCCTTGCCAAACATCTTTTCCGCCTCCGCGACGAGTGGATCCGTATTTTGCTCAACTGCTTCCTGCATAAAGGAAGGCATCTCGTCCTGAGCACTTTGGTCATCCTCAGTTGGATGCTCTGAGTCATCTGATTGTTTGGAGAGCCCATTATTACGGATGAATTCCTCTCTCACCTTTAACCAGCCGTCTTCCGGGACGTATACGACGTCGTATGCTTTACCAGTTTTCGCAAGTAAAGCAGCTGACAACCCTGATCGGAGTGACGTATTTTCTGAAGCCATGAGGCAATGAATTTCATACTTGAATTTTAACACAAAAGCGTTGTCAGATGCCGCCACCGGTTCAGTTTCTTCTAGAAGTGCTGAATGGGATCGCTGCATTGTATGCATCATCCCTGCCCACTCTTCACGAATGACTTGTATATCTTTACGTGTCGCACCTTTAAGTACTTCATTTATCTTACCCGTCGGTATTCTGAATGACTGCGAAGATTTCGATGCATTTTTCTTTGGTTGTGCTAGTGCAACGGAACCTTCAGTTGGACGAACGCCTTCTGCCAATTGTTGTTGTAGTTCAGCGACGAGCCTTTCCAAACTTTCTACTTTCTGATTCAACTGCGGATCAATTGTTGCGCTACCGCCTTGTGACTGTCCACCAGAATTATCGAGATGAATCATTTTTAACAATGCAGATTCAATATATACTTTCGCATGATTCGAGAACCGCATTTCTTGCTGTGTTTTTGACAAGATATCAATAAATGCATATAACATTTCCGCTTCAAATGCATGTGCCATCGAAACGAATCGTTCATCGTTTGAAATTAACTCTAGAAGATCTTCTAAATTCGGGGCCGTTCTTAATAGAAGAAGATCTCTGAAAAACGTTATCAAATCTTCTGCCAGCCTCGATACGTCCTTCCCTTCAGCGATGAGTCGATCGAGTAGTGTCAAAGCTGTTGCTGCCTCTTTCGATAAAAGCGCTTCTGCCAATTGGTAGAAAATATCTTCGCCGACAGACCCTGTTACAAGCAACGCACTTTCCGCTGTTAAACGCTCCCCACTGAAAGAAGCTACCTGATCAAGCATACTTAACGCATCACGCATTCCACCTGAAGCAGCTTGTGCAATCACTTTAAGCGCAAGTTCATCCGCTTCAATGCTTGCATCATCCAACACCTGTCGCATCCGATCAACAATTTCCGCTGACGTAATCGGCTTAAAGTCAAAACGTTGGCAACGTGAAATAATTGTTAACGGCAATTTATGCGGTTCGGTTGTGGCTAAAATAAACACTGCATGCGGAGGAGGCTCTTCCAACGTTTTCAGCAACGCATTGAATGCTGAATTCGATAACATGTGCACCTCATCGATAATGTACACTTTAAATCGGGCATTAGAAGGCGCAAATCGAACTTTCTCGATAATGTCCCGAATTTCTTCGACACGTGAGTTTGATGCTGCGTCAAATTCGATGACATCCGTATTAGAACCTTCAGTAATGCTTTTACACGTTGGACATTCATTACACGGTTCCTTTGCCGGGCCATTCTCACAATTCAACGCTTTTGCAAACACCTTTGCGGCACTTGTTTTCCCTGTTCCCCGAGGACCTGAAAAAAGATACGCATGCGATGTTTTATTGTGATGAAGTGCATTTTGTAATGTCTGTTTGACATGATGCTGTCCCGACATCTCACCGAACGACTGTGGCCTGTAAACACGATAAAAAGCTTGATACGCCACTATTCCCCCTCCTTCCATGACAAATCTCATAGTATGTATTATAGCATAGATGCATTCAATAAAGCGCTTCGTCGTCCTGTGGATTCCAAGGATTTGTTTGCGAATTCCTCTACCAGTATACTAGGGACTTCAATTGCGTATTAATACTACAAGTATGGCATTCAGGTTCTGTTTCAAAACACGAACTGGATCGGCCTGCTTTAAAAAGATTCCTATTTAACATGAAGACAAAGAAAAAACCCGACCGATAAACGGACGAGTTGGATAGACATATGTAAATGCCGTGCACCTTCCTTCGACTGCCGCACATAAGCGTTACTCTTGTCGACAGCTCAGCCTAGGCTGCCCCGCGGCACATGAGAAAGTCCACTTAATGCTGCTTCCTTCCGGACCTGACATGGTTCATGGGTTCCCATTGCGCAGGACCCAGACGTCAACACTACGTGCAAGAGGCAGGCCCTACATGCGGACAGCCTCAGAAAAGGAATTCAGTCTTGCTAGAGCGGATTGCAAGTTACAGGGCACCGCTACCTCCCCACCTAGCACGGCATTTACTATTATACAGATTTCTGACGAAAAATCAACCTACTCCCTCTATCTCCCTCCTATCGTCTTAGGTTCAAGGAGTCCACTTGTAAGTAAGTGGTTAATCAACAGACCTGAAACTATTTATTCCACATACATTAAGTGTTATTTGTACTCCTTTTGTATAACTGTTAGAATTTACAGAAAGGCTGTGACTATGTGAAAGAATTTGAATTAAGTTTTCGGAATCCCGAAGTCAAAATGTATGTGATCTTGGTAGCACCAAGTTTTCTATTTGCACTTCTCATCATTCTGTTTTCGAATGCTGATTCGAAGAACATTTATGCGGCTTCCATTCAGGCTGTCGGACTAGCCGGATACTATGTATGGCGCATGTTTCATCGAAGAAAAGAAAAACTTAAGAATAATGGTTGACACCTTTTTAAGAACGTGATAAATTATTACTTGTCCAACACGGAGGAATACCCAAGTCCGGCTGAAGGGATCGGTCTTGAAAACCGACAGGGGTGTTAAAGCCCGCGGGGGTTCGAATCCCTCTTCCTCCGCCATATTTTTTATATCGCGCATAAATTGGAAATGAAATTTGTTACGTTGTAATGAATTTCATCTGAAACAATAAAAAATGCCTGACCGGCTTGAACGGTCAGGCGTTTTTCATTTATTAAACTATAGGTGCTTATGAATGATGTACATAAGCACCCTTTACTTCTTTAAACTCGTTCTAGTACCCTTGCGCCTTCCTCAGCAGGTTGCAAAGCGATCGCTTGATAGTAAGGGAATTGCTCCTTTAATTTCTGAGCGATGACCGTTTCTTCCCCGTCTTTTACTGCCACAAACAACGAAGGTCCTGCTCCGCTAATTGTCATTCCATACGCTCCAAGTGAATGGCACACCGTACGAATTTCATCAAACGAAGGAAATAGTCGCTTTCTGTGCGGTTCGTGGAAAACGTCTTTCTCCATCATGCGACCTGCCAGTTCCCAGTCGCCTGTCGCAATGGCCGTGACGAGCATATTGCTCGCAGCACTCCCAGCCGCCGCTTCAGAATGAGACAATTCAAGTGGTAGAAGGCCTCTAGATTCTTCGGTTTTTAATGCTTGTGGCGGTACGAGAAGAACAGCCCCGATCGACGGTTTCGGTAATTGAATGACTTCCATCGTATCTTCTGTGTAGTAGGTTACGGTCACTCCGCCTAGTAACGCGGCAGTGACGTTATCGGAATGCCCTTCAAGTTCACTACCTATACGTGCTTTTTCAATGGAAGTAAAAGTGACGCCTAGCAATCTTTCCGCAATAACAATTCCTGCTGCAATAGCTGTTGCACTACTCCCAAGCCCCTTTCCTAAAGGAATAGTGGAATGTACTTGCAAAACATGCGGCTCGACTTCTTTACCATGTCGCGCCGCCACATCTTGAATCGTTTGGACGATTAAATTATCGGTCCCGGTCGCAAGCCCTGCATACTCCTCACCGTCATAATGTACAGCCCATGCGTGAGAAGCGGTAACAGCAACCGTCATATACAAAGCCAACGCCATTCCGACACTATCATAGCCCGGTCCAATATTTGCTGTCGTAGCAGGAACAGCAACCGAAAACATCGGCGCTTCCATTAGTTGACGCCTGCCTTTACGTCATTTAAGAATGCATGAAATTCTTCAGTCGACAAGAAAGGTTTCCCTTCATTCACTTGGATTGCTGTTTCAGGGTCTTTCAGGCCGTTTCCAGTTAACACACCGACAATCGTCGTCCCTTTTTCAATTAGCCCTGCATCGAGTTGTTTCTTAATGCCAGCAATTGTTGCACAAGAAGCAGGTTCAGCAAAGACACCATCTGTCGCCGCAAGTAAACTGTATGCTTCTAAAATCTCTTCGTCGGTTGCTGAAAGGATTGCCCCTTCAGATTCTTCTAATGCCGCAGTTGCTAAATGCCAGCTGGCAGGATTACCGATACGGATCGCAGTCGCAATCGTTTCCGGTTGATCAAACACACGATCATAAACGATCGGTGCTGCACCATCCGCTTGCACACCTAGTAATTTAGGCGTTCCTGAACCTTTTTTCGCGTCGTACTCCTTGAAACCTTTCCAAGCAGCTGAAATGTTCCCCGCATTCCCTACTGGCAATGCAAAAATGTCTGGAACTTTTCCTAGTTGCTCTATTGTTTCAAAGGCAATCGTCTTTTGTCCTTCTAGACGATACGGATTGACGGAATTGACGAGTGCAATCTTGCCTTCACCTACTTCACGCACCATCCGAAGCGCTTCATCGAAATTGCCTTCGATTGCAACGATCTCTGCTCCGTACATTTTTGCTTGCGCTAGTTTACCAAGTGCAATCCGTCCTTCCGGGATGACGACGATTGTCCGCATCCCTGCGCGAGCGCCATAAGCTGCTGCTGAAGCGGATGTATTGCCCGTAGAGGCACAGATGAGCGCGGTTTTGCCTTCCTCTTTCGCTTTAGCGACTGCCATCACCATGCCGCGATCCTTGAAAGAGCCTGTAGGGTTTGTCCCTTCCGTTTTGACGTATAGGTTGACGCCCCATTGTTCGGATAGGTTTTTCAAATGAATGAGGGGCGTGTTTCCTTCTTGTAGCGTGAGTTCAGGTGTGTTGTCTGTCACAGGTAGCCATTCTTTATATTCTTCTAAAAGTCCATTCCATCTTCTCATTTATTTTCGCCCTCCACTCGGTAGTAACTTACGACTTTGTTTACTTCTGGTACGTTTTGCAATGCTTGCATGATGTCCTTGTGCTGTTGACGTGAGATTTGGTGTGTAATCATGACAAGGTCCACTCCACCGTTTTGGTTGCCTTCCGGTTGGACGACGGTTGCCAAACTCGCACCGTGATTGCTATAAATTGAAGATAAATGCGTCAACACGCCGACTTTGTCTTTCACTGAAATACGGTGGAAGTACCGACCGATAATTTGGTCATCGCTTTTCGCTTTGCATGAATGCTGAGGGGCATGTACTCTTCTTCCGTTGACCCCTAGCAATAGGTTCCGGCAAGCGGCAATAATGTCTCCAGTAACAGATGTCGCTGTTGGCAATGAACCTGCTCCTGGGCCGTAAAACATCGTTTCACCGACTGCATCCCCGTACACGTAAACTGCATTGAATTCATTGTTCACGGAAGCAAGTGGATGTGCATTGCGAATGAATACCGGTTCCACGGAAATTTCAATCCCATCTTCGTCCTTTTTCGCTGATCCCGCCATTTTCACCGTGTAGCCGAATTGCTCAGCAAGTTCCAAATCGCCCTCTTGAATGACATCCATACCGCGTACAAAAACGTTATCTAGATGCACATCTGTAGAGAATGCTAGTGACGCAAGAATAGCCATTTTTCTTGCCGCGTCAATGCCGTCGACGTCCGCGGAAGGATCTGCTTCAGCAAATCCAAGTTCTGTCGCTTCGGCCAGTGCTTCTTCATACGATTTCTTTTCGAGCTTCATCTTCGTGAGGATGAAGTTCGTCGTTCCGTTCACGATGCCTGTTAACGCAGTAATCCGGTCAGACGCAAGCCCATCTTCAAGCGTTCGGATTAGGGGAATACCACCTCCGACACTCGCTTCATAGAATAGATCGCACTTATTTTCATCTGCTAACTTCAACAATTCAAGTCCTGATTCTGCCATGACATCTTTGTTTGCCGTAACAACGCCTTTTCCAGCCCGTAGTGCGCGTTCAATCGCTTGTTTTGCTTCGGTTGCTCCACCAATGACCTCGACAATTAAATCAATGGATGGGTCTTCTATTAATTCATCCAAATCAGTTGTAAACATTTCCTGTGCTAAGTAAGTATCTCTTTTCTTCGTAGCATCTTTCACTAATACTTTTTTTATCTTTACGGGAACCCCCAATTTATGGTTCAGGTCGTCTTGGTGTTCGTGTAGAATTGTGGCTACACCGCCTCCAACAACGCCGAGTCCGAGTAACCCAATTGTAATTTCACTTTTCATTGACGATTCCCCTCACTCTATGTACACTATAAAAATACATTCGTTCTTTGCATAAGGACATTATAGAGAATTACACTTTCAATAACAACCCCTTTTATGGTAAAGTTCAATATATCATGCAATTGTCACTTTAATAAAGATTGGATCTGATGAATATGATAGTGTGTAAATTCGGCGGCACATCCGTTGCGACAGCCGATCAAATTCGAAAAGTGGTCGACATCGTCACCTCTGACAGTAACCGTAAAATTGTAGTTGTCTCTGCACCTGGTAAACGTTTTTCCGATGATACGAAAGTGACGGATCTTCTCATCCAGCTTGCAAACAAAGCGTTGGCAAACGAAGATACTGAACAAGCATTGTCTGCCGTTGTCGATCGGTTCCGTGGAATTTCCGAAGAACTCGGCCTTGACGGCGCAATCATTGAGGAAATTGAAACGGATCTACGTGATCGTCTCGCCAAGGATAAAGTAGATACTCTTTTATATATGGATAGATTAAAAGCAGCCGGTGAAGATAATAACGCGAAAATGATTGCCGCTTACTTCCAGTTGCTCGGCATGGAATCCCATTATGTCAGTCCAAAAGAAGGCGGCTTGCTCGTCAGCGACCGACCTGAACGCGTCCGTGCACTCCCTGAAGGCGATGAGCGTCTTGCCAAACTTCGGGACCTACCTGGCATTATCGTCTTCCCTGGATTTTTCGGGTATACAAACGACGGCACCATCCGTACATTCAACCGTGGCGGTTCCGACATCACAGGTTCAATCATTGCAGCTGCCACTGGAGCGGAACTGTATGAAAACTTCACAGATGTCGACTCTGTTTTCGCAGCAAATCCAACGGTCATTGAAAACCCCGTTGCGATTGAGAAAATGACGTATCGTGAAATGCGGGAACTGGCCTATGCTGGCTTCTCAGTCTTCCATGACGAAGCGCTAATCCCTGCTTTTCTAAAGTCCATTCCTGTTTGCATTAAAAACACGAATAACCCGAGTGCCCCTGGAACGTTGATCGTCAAAGAACGTGACTACAATGAGCAACAAGTAATCGGCATCGCAGCAGACAGTGGCTTTACAACGATTTATGTGGATAAATACTTAATGAACTTGGAAATCGGCTTCGGCCGCAGACTCCTTCAAATCTTTGAAGAAGAAGAGATTTCCTACGAGCATACACCGTCAGGCATCGACAATCTTTCCATCATCATCCGCACGCGCTATTTGCCTGAGGAGAAAGAGAAAAAGATTGTAGCGCGTATCCATCAAGAACTCGAACCGGATGCTGTCATCGTAGAACACGACTACTCCATGATTGTCCTTGTCGGAGAAGGCATGCAATATACAACTGGACTTGCAGCCCGCGCAGCATCTGCCATCGCACGCACAGGTTGTAATATTGAAATGATCAACCAAGGATCTTCAGAAGTCAGTTTAGTGTTCGGCGTGAAGAAAAACGACGAAACGAAAATTCTAAAAGAGTTGTACAAAGAATTCTTTGTACAATCAACTGTACAGCTATAAGCAACAAGGGACACCTCCGTGTCCCTTGTTTTCTTCTATCTACTATACTATATGCATACAAACTCCTTCTTTTTCAGCATATTCCCTCAAAACGCGGCATAACTCCGTCGATCTCAGCATATCTCCTCCGAACGCCGCATAACGCCACAGAACTCAGCATACGCCCTCCAAACGCCGCATAAACTCCGCCGTTTCCAGCATAACACCCTCTTAATTCTTCACATATGCATCTAGATTAATAAACGACTATAGCATACAATAGTAATTAACAGAATTTACTATACAGAGGATTAAACACGTCTGCTTAGCAGTAGCAACCTTCTATTCCATTACACCTCAAGCTAGGCAAAAAGGAGATGAAGAACCTTTTGAAAAAGAAGTACAAAGTTCTTTTAGTTAGTTCGATAATAGCAAACATTGTATTCGTCATTGCGCTCGTCTGGGGGTATTTAACCGTTAATTTGATGAATGAACAGCTCTTTTACACGGAAGTTCAGTATAAACTTGTAGAATTGGACGGGTTGATTGAACAACAAAAAGAAAATAATTGGTCTGAACCCAATTTAGTTACGACACAATTGAGTGCCGTGTTAAATGGTATCGAGGTGGCCACAAGCAGTGCCAAATATGCAAAATGGATTTCTAACGAGGAGAGGTTGCTAATGGAGCATCTTTACGCTGCACTGGCAAGGTATCCGCATGATGAATTGTATACATTCAGTGATGTGTCTGAAAGTGATAGAAAGGACTTTGAAGCATTGCAAGCAGAGTTACAAAACATCGGAATCGGCATGAACATGACGATGTCAACTGATTGGAAAACGTTTATTGACAAAGTGGAGACGTTCGTGAAGGAACTACAACGGATCTCGTCTTTATAGAAGATGAATTACACATGCTATCAACAAAAAACCGTGTAAAATCAAGATTTCTCCCTTGATTTCACACGGTTTTGTTGTCCCTACTTCTTCAATCCCGCCGACAAGTTCAACATATTACCAATCCGCTCTACAATCGCTTCCACTTCTTCAGGATTCGCTTTTAAATCATAATCGGTAATATCAATTCGCAGTACTGGACATGAATTAAACGAATCAATCCATTCTACATACCTACTATGCAGCTCTTCCCAGTAAGAAAGCGGTGTATCTTGTTCCATTTCGCGTCCGCGCTCTTGGATACGCGCAAGAATCGTTTCAAATGGACCATCCAAATAGACAAGTAAATCAGGATGTGGGAAATATGGCGTCATGACCATTGCGTCGAACAACTTCGTATATGTATCGTAATCGACTGGATCCATCGTCCCTTTATCTTTATGCATTTTCGCAAAGATCCCCGTATCTTCGTAGATTGAGCGATCTTGTATGAAACCGCCGCCATACTCGAAAATCCGCTTTTGCTCCTTGAACCTTTCAGCTAAGAAATAAATCTGCAAATGGAAACTCCACTGCTCAAAATTATCATAAAACCGGTCCAAATAGGGATTTTCATCGACATTTTCTAAAGATGTACGGAAATCCAAAGCGTTCGCCAACGCGTTCGTCATCGTCGACTTACCCGCTCCAACTGTTCCGGCAATTGTGATGACCGCGTTTTTCGGAATGCCGTATTTTTCACGTAAATTCATTGCTTTGCTCCTTTTCGTATCGTCTCATCAACTTTGCTTAAAATAAATTGCAAATCGCCTGCATCATTCACAAAATCGATTTCGTCCCCATTGAAGCGTAGGACAGGTATATCTGGATGAGCCGCTTCAAAGTTTGAAATGAACACTTCGTAGTCAGCCGATAATTGTTGCAAATAAGCAGGATCAATTTTCTTCTCAAAATCTCTCCCTCTCATTTCAATCCGCTTCATAAGCGTATCCAGAGATGCATGAAGATAAATAATAACATTCGGAGCAGGCTTGTCCCTCGTTAAAATATGATAAATCTCTTCATATTTTTTATATTCTTCCGCAGGTAATGTACGTTGCGCGAAGATCAAGTTCTTAAATACATGATAATCCGCCACAACTGGCTGCTCGTTGCTAAGGTATTTCTTTTGAATATCGCCCAGTTGCTTATATCGATTACAGAGAAAGTACATTTCGGTTTGGAAACTCCATTCCGCAATATCATCATAAAATTTATTCAAAAATGGATTTTCATCCACGATTTCACGTAACTGGTGGAACTGTTGTGCTTCAGCGATCGCTTTTGAGAGAGTTGTTTTCCCGACACCAATCGGCCCCTCAACCGTAATAAACGGAACAGACATTACAATGCTCTCCTTTAATTCGTCAATTTCTGCACTTTATTTTACCATATAGGGGTTGTGAAACATAGAGCGTTTCCAGTTCTATTACAAGTCCGCTGTACAATGGTTCGGAATCGTTCTATGATCCCAGCAACATTTCCGTTCAAGTTTTGAATAAAAGGATGGTACACTACATACGAGGAGCGATGACAGATGGATGAGTGGACGACAGATCAACATTTCATGCAATTAGCAATAGAAGAAGCGCAGAAAGCTGAGGCATTAGGGGAAGTTCCGATTGGAGCCGTCATTGTAAAAGACGGCGTAGTCATTGCGCGTTCCCATAATTTGCGAGAAAACTCTCAAAATGCCGTCACCCATGCGGAACTGATGGCAATACAAGATGCATGTGCAACAGTTGGCAGTTGGCGGTTGGAAGAGACCACATTATATGTCACGCTTGAACCGTGCCCGATGTGCGCAGGTGCTATTCTTCAGTCTCGAATACCGCGTGTTGTCTATGGCGCACGTGATCCAAAAGGCGGTTGTGTCGATTCTTTTTATCGTTTATTGAATGACCCTCGGTTTAACCACGTGTGTGAAGTGACAGAAGGCGTGCTAGCAGATCAATGCGGAAACATGCTTACCCAATTTTTCCGTGCATTACGGGAAAAGAAAAAAGCACAAAAAAAGGCGATGCGGGAAGTCGAGTGAACTTCCGCATTGCCTTTTACTGTTATTCTTATCGGATGACTTCTTTGCCACCCATGTACGGACGTAATACTTCAGGAACGACAACAGAGCCGTCTTCCTGTTGGTAATTTTCAAGGATAGCAGCGACAGTACGCCCCACTGCAAGGCCACTTCCATTCAATGTATGAACGAATTCAGGTTTCGCGCCTTGCTCACGACGGAAACGGATTGATGCACGTCTAGCTTGGAAATCTTCAAAGTTTGAACAAGAAGAAATCTCACGGTACGTCTCTTGCGTCGGAATCCACACTTCAATATCGTATTTTTTCGCAGCTGTAAACCCAAGATCCGCTGTACACATTTTTAACACACGGTATGGCAAGCCAAGTAGTTGCAATACTTTTTCTGCATGGCCTGTCAGTTTTTCCAATTCATCATAAGAATCTTCCGGTTTTACAAAACGGACGAGCTCGACTTTATTGAACTGATGCTGGCGAATTAATCCACGTGTATCCCGCCCTGCAGATCCTGCCTCTGAACGGAAGTTTGTGCTGTACGCTGTAAACGCCACAGGCAATTGAGCGCCATCCAGAATCTCATCGCGATAGAAGTTCGTTACAGGCACTTCAGAAGTTGGAATTAAGAAATAATCCTCTTCCTGAATGAGGAACGCATCTTCTTCAAACTTTGGCAATTGACCCGTACCCGTCAAGCTTGTGCGGTTGACCATGTATGGTGGTAGCATTTCTTCATAGCCATGTTCATCCGCATGTAAATCCAACATGAAGCTAATTAACGCTCGCTCAAGACGAGCACCTAATCCACGATAGAACACGAAACGGCTTCCCGCCACTTTCGCTGCACGTTCAAAATCAAGCAAATTCAATTCTGTTCCAATTTCCCAATGTGGCTTTGGTTCAAATCCGAATTCCGGTTTCTCACCCCATGTACGAACCTCAACGTTGTCGTCTTCACTGTCGCCGACAGGAACACTTTCATGCGGAATGTTCGGGATACGCATCATGACATAATTCAAATCTTCTTCGACTTGATGCAATTGCTCATCTAGCGCTTTAATTTCATCGCCCACTTCACGCATACGAGCGATTGTCTCATCCGCATTTTCCTTGTTGCGTTTCATTTGTGCCACTTTTTGAGATACTTCATTGCGTTCTGCCTTCAGCACTTCCACTTTCGCAATCAATTCTCTCCGTTTTTCATCGAGACCGACGAACTTATCTAAGTCCGTCAAATCTTCTCCGCGTTTCGCAAGCTTTTCTTTTACGCCATCGAAATCTGCACGTAACTTCTTAATATCCAACATCGTTTATTCCTCCTCTAAATGTAGTGTTGACGACAATCTTCCGACACAAAAAAAGCCCTCCATCCCCTATAATAGGGACGAGAACTACCCGCGTTGCCACCCAAATTGACCAGCCGTAAAGCTGATCCACTCGTTGAAATAACGGTTCAATGTCCGGCTAGGCCTACTATTCGTTCAACCCGGCTACTCAGGGACGGATTCACAAGTGTCTTTACCAGCTTTCACCACCCGCTGGCTCTCTACGAAAAAACATACTTGCTACTGCTTCCCATCATCGTCTGATGTATGAAATTAACATTACTGTACTACATACTGAATGTTTTAGCAACAAAAGACTAATACAATAATTTATAGCGGTTAAACAAGTGTAATATCAGCATAATTGTGGTAATGTGAAGATATACTAAAAAAGATCGGGTGCTGCTAACACCTAGTCTGTGCAGCTGACATCCGCATGAAATGCGGTTGGCCTGTAATACGAGAGTTTTTACAAAAGAGTAACTACCCTGCATACTTTGGACGTTTGCGGAGGGTGGTTACTTTTTTCTATTGATGAATAGAGCAATTATCGCTACAATGACTGCTGCCGCTGCTGCGAGAAACATTCCAAATTGGAATAGCATGTTCATTGCGTCATATGTCACCATATAAACACCCCCTTTCTCAGGGAGTGCCAACCGCCCATCCGCTTAATGTAGCTGTTTAGCTTATTCTAACATTTTTATAGATTAGTACATGTATTTAGTATTAACACATTATTGAAACCCATTATACCTTATCATTAATTGATGTTCCAACATCTCTGCAACCTTGTGAAAGTATCCTGTTTCATGTGGAACAAAATCATTGAGAGTTATTTCCGATAATGTTCCGTCCCTCAAGTTCTTACACGTAACGACTTTGCTTTCATTCCGAAACAATGCTTTGATTTCGCTAATTCCAACCGTATAAATTCCTTCTACTTCCTCATCTTGCAATGAAAAATCCGTCGGTGAAAAAGTTGATTTGTACAAGAATACATTCGCAAATTCCTTATCGATAAAGCTAGGAAGTTCAATAACATCGCGAACAACCCCCGCTTGCACCAACTTTGCAGGATCTACGTTAATCCCCAACTCTTCCTCAACTTCGCGTGTTCCGTCCGTTACATTTTCAGTCGCAAGCAAATGTCCCGCCGCAGTAATATCAAATAAACCCGGGAAGTCTTTCTTCTTTGAACTTCTCTTTTGAATATACACATCCGCTTCATCCATCAACCAACAATGAAAAGTCTCATGCCATAAACCTTTTTCATGGACATTCTCTCTCGTCTCCTCACCAATATATCGATAGTCTACATCAAACACTTTTAGTTGTTCCGTCATGCGATAACCTCCTGTCTCCATGTAGAATACCAGACCTGCTCCTGACTGACGGGTAACTACCTCATTACCCGTCTCTTTATGCATGTAATGAACGAACATTCTTCGTACAATCTATCATTTATCCAACGAATAATCCCGAATCACTTCTTCCGCTGTCGTCCCCGGTTCGACTAGTATATATCGGCTATACACTTCCTGAAAGTCAATGTCCCCTTCTATGTTATCGACTAATTCAAAACAATCCAAGACCGTTACAAATCGCCATGTCGTCGTTCCACCTGCCGCATTTTCATACGTAAGTTCTTCATACTGTCCGATGACACGTTGCCTCGCATGATCTTTCTCATCCGCCTTGACTAAAACAATCACTTCTTCAAAAACGTCTTCGTCATCACCGAATTTGAGCGTGTCCTTTGAGTTAATGGATTGCAATAAATATTTTACTGAGAAAATCTTCTTCATACCCCTCAGCTCCCAAACTTTACTACCTTTACGGCTACTCACAAAAAAAGATTCAAGAAAAGCCAGAGCAACAACTACTTGCTCCAGCCTTTCTTGAACATACAGTTCCCATTTGCTTAACCTTAAACGCCACGCCCAGCCATCAATTCACTTTCCGCCAATTTGCTAATTTCAAGTCCCTTCATTGGGGTTCCGATATCTTTCGACAAATCAGCAATGAGCGGATAGTTTCTAAAATCTTCTGTCGCCATAACAATTGCACGTGCGAAACGTTCAGGATGATCCGATTTAAAAATGCCCGATCCGACGAAGACGCCATCTGCACCTAGTTCCATCATCAATGCTGCATCGGCAGGCGTTGCAACCCCGCCTGCCGCATAATTAATAACTGGCAGACGTTTTGCTTCACGGATCGCAAGTAATATCTCATAAGGTGCACCTAAATCGCGCGCTTCCACCATTAATTCATCATTACTCATATGAATGACTTTATTCACTTGCGCATTCACCATACGAAGATGTCGAACTGCTTCTACGATATTCCCCGTTCCAGGCTCCCCTTTAGTTCGGAGCATTTTTGCACCCTCGCCTAGTCGACGTGCGGCTTCACCAAGATTACGAGCTCCACAGACAAATGGAACTTGATAGTCGCTCTTCAATAAATGGAACTCTTCGTCTGCAGGTGTAAGCACTTCACTCTCATCAATAAAATCGACACCCATCGCTTCCAACACACGTGCTTCAGAAATATGACCAATACGCACCTTCGCCATAACAGGAATCGAAACTGCCTTTTGAACTTCTTCCACAATGCGTGGATCCGCCATTCGTGCCACTCCACCTGCAGCACGTATATCAGACGGAACACGTTCAAGTGCCATTACTGCAATTGCACCTGCCGCCTCTGCCACTTTTGCCTGCTCTGCATTAATAACATCCATAATGACGCCACCATATGTAAATTCCATAATTCCCTTCCCCCTTTTCATATTTTTCAGTATACTAGATTATGACCATATAGAAATACTCAGTTTAGTACTATTTAAAGTGGTCAGATAGAGGTGGATTTCATGGATATGCTGTTAATTACATTAAATAAAGAAAACAACATCCCCTTATATGAACAAATATACGAGCAAATACGTGAGGGGATTATTGACGGGAAATTGGTTGTAGGTGAAAAATTACCATCAAAACGGAAACTTGGAGAGTTTTTAGATGTCAGTCAAACGACAATTGAGCTATCGTATGGGCAACTCGTTGCAGAAGGTTTTATTACATCGAAACCACGAAGAGGCTATTTTGTGCAGGAAATTGGAGAGTTGGCATATGTTCGACCGGTTGAGCAAGCTTTGACGAACGTACAGCAACGTCAAAAAGAACTAGTCATTGATTTTTCACCTGGGAAGATTGATACGGCGTATTTTCCATTCACACAGTGGCGAAAATATGCCAAGGATGTCATCGATGAATCGGCACAGCACCTTTTATTGCTTGGCCATCCACACGGGGATCTAGAACTTCGACAAGAGATTGCGAAGTATTTGTATCACTCCCGAGGGGTCGATTGCACGCCTGAACAAATTATTGTCGGTTCAGGTACCGAACAACTCATGCCGTTGCTCATCCGCCTTTTAGGTCCAGACGCAACGTATGCCATTGAGGATCCAGGCTATCCACTTACACATCATGTGTTCGTTCATAATAATCGGGAAGCAATACCGATTGCTGTAGATGAAGAAGGAATGGACGTACAAGCGTTACAACGATCATCTGCAACAGTCGCCTACGTTACCCCTTCCCATCAATTTCCGACCGGTACAGTGCTTTCTGCAGGACGTAGAACTACCTTATTGAATTGGGCATCCTCAAATGAGCATCATTTCATCATCGAGGATGATTACGATAGTGAATTCCGTTACACTGGCCGCCCGATACCGTCGTTACAAGGCATGGACAAAGCGGACAATGTCATTTACATCAGTACGTTTTCAAAATCACTCATGCCTTCTTTGCGAATCGCGTACATGGTGCTACCACAAATATTGCTGGAGAACTATGAAAAAGCATTCATCCACTATTCGTCCACTGTCCCGCGACTTGACCAACATACAATCGCGCGTTTCATGGCGGATGGTCATTTCTCGAAACATTTGAACCGTATGCGGAAAGTGTACAAGCGGAAATTGCAATTATTAACCGATGCGCTCCAACAATATGCTCCTCATATTTCCTATTCAGGAGATGAAGCAGGTATGCACATTCTCATCAATGTCCATACCGGAGTAGATGAACAGACGTTAGAAAAAGCTGCGCTCATGAAAGGCATCCGTGTTTACGGTTTACGAGCATACCGGACGGCAACAACAAGCGATACCCCTTCCTTCCTAATTGGCTTTGGCGGATTGACAGATACGGACATATGCAGTGCTGTTGAACAACTAATGAACGCTTGGCACATCAAACGTTGTTAGTCTTTAATCAAAAAAAACCGCATGGAACGCATTTAGATTCCACGCGGTTTTCTTATCATCAATCAAACAAACCTTTTACAAAGCCAGTCGCACTATCCCAAATGCCGACGAAGAAATCACCGATTGCACTCATCGTTAGTGAAAACCAGCCAGCTTTCTCTACATCTTCAGTAACAACGACTTCCATGCCCATATCATTTGCATTGATATAGCCGTAGTCCTCGCCCTCTTTTTTAACAATATTGACGTGTCCTACAACTGTTCCTTTTTTAATCGGCGCTTCAAGAGCACCATCTTTAAGCAATGATTCATCCAGTACCAATTGTGGTTCATACAGATCTTTTTCACTCGATTTGATCATCGATTGAATGGAATCCTTCACTTCAATTGCTACAGTCTTCTCTTTTCCTTTATGCACATCTAGCGTTTTTTGGTCTTTAAACTGATAACCAGCTGGCAGCAATTCCTCTTCTGAGAATTGACTAAATCCATAGTCAAACAATGCACGTGTCGCGTCAAATCTTGCTTTGTACGAACCAACACCATTGGCATCCACAGCTTTCATGACAACCGCAATTACACGCTTGTCACCACGTTTTGCAGTACCTGTAAAACAATGCCCTGCAAAGTCAGTTGTACCTGTTTTCAAACCGTCTACACCTTCATAGGCGTACACAAACCCTGGAAGCATGAAGTTCCAGTTGTCCATCTTAATTGCATCCGTCGTACCTTCACGGAATATTTTTGAATTGATTTTTGTTGTGTCCAACACTTCTGGATAATCTTTCATTAAGTGGAATGCAAGGCGTGCCACAGACTTCGCCGGCATGACATTCTCATCATTCGGTCCTGTTCCTTGCGGATGCATCCCTTGTAAGTATTCGTTGTTCAAGCCCGTTGAATTTACAAATTTATAGTCCTTTAAACCAAGTTCTTTTGCTTTTTCGTCCATTAATTTCAAGAACTCTGTTTCTGTCCCTGCAATCGTTTCAGCAATTGCAATCGTCGCAGCATTTGCCGAGTAAATCGCTAACGCTTCATACAACTCACGGATTGTATACGAACCATCTCTACGGAGCGGTACATTACTCAGTCGTCTGTCTTGAGAAACTGCATATGTATAGTCCGTTACTCTGTATTCTTGGTCCCAACTAATTTTTCCTTCTTCGATTGCTTCAAATAGAAGGTATTCCGTCATCATTTTTGACATACTTGCAATGCCGAGTGGTGTGTCTGCATTTTCTTCGTATAAAATCTTGCCACTGTCCGCGTCAATTAAGATGGCACCATCAACATGAATGCCTAGTGTCGTTTCTGCTTGTGCAGGCGCGATATTGATCGTCATCATGAAGACAACTGGTATGATCAGTAAAGCAACCCATTTTCTCATTTCCCGTTTCACCCAACTACCTCCGTCATTGCATTTTTCCACTTCATATTTTATCACAAGATGAACTCTTTTAGGGACTCCTCTAAAAAAAGCACCTTTTCGCTCATATCATGACGGCTGAAAAGGTGCTGAAGTTTCATATGAATACTTCCAATTTATTATGAAATCGAGTAATTCGGCGCTTCTTTTGTAATATGAACTTGATGAGGATGACTTTCACGAAGCCCCGCACCCGTCATACGAATAAATTGCGCTTTTTCACGTAATTCATGTAGATCCTTCGTTCCACAATATCCCATACCTGCACGAATCCCACCAACTAATTGATGGATCGAATCAGAAAGAGGCCCTTTGTACGGCATACGACCCTCAATTCCCTCCGGTACAAGTTTTTTCGCATCTTCTTGGAAATAACGATCTTTTGAACCATGCTCCATCGCCCCAACAGAACCCATACCGCGGTACACTTTGAAACGTCTACCTTGGAAAATCTCTGTATCGCCAGGGCTTTCAGTCGTACCTGCGAGCAAACTACCGAGCATCACAACATGTCCACCTGCAGCAAGAGCTTTTACGATATCGCCCGAGTATTTAATTCCACCGTCTGCAATAATCGTTTTGCCATGCTTACGTGCTTCAGAAGCACACTCGTAAACAGCTGTAATTTGTGGTACACCTACACCCGCAACAACGCGAGTCGTACAAATTGACCCAGGACCGATACCGACTTTTACGACATCTGCTCCTGCTTCATAGAGTGCCGCTGTTGCTTCAGCCGTTGCAACGTTTCCAGCGATGATATCCAAATCTGGATAAGCCTTTCGAATTTGTGCAACAGTCTCAAGCACTCCTTTGGAATGACCATGCGCTGTATCAATGACGATAACATCTACTTCAGCCGCAACAAGCTTCTGTACACGTACCAACGTATCCGACGTCACACCTACAGCTGCCCCTACAAGTAGGCGACCTTGCTGATCTTTTGCCGCATTCGGAAACTCAATGACTTTTTCAATGTCTTTGATTGTAATTAAACCTGTCAAAATCCCTTGCTCATCGACAATCGGTAATTTTTCGATTTTATACTTCTGCAAAATCTTCTCTGCATCCTCTAACGTCGTGCCAACAGGAGCCGTCACAAGATTATCCTTCGTCATGACATCATTAATTGTCATTGAATAATCTTGAATGAAACGCAAATCACGATTCGTTAAAATCCCGACCAATTTTCGCTCGTCCATATTGTTAACAATAGGCACACCCGAAATACGATACTTGCCCATCAAATGTTCAGCATCGAAAACTTGGTGTTCCGGCGTCAGGAAGAAAGGATTAGTAATAACACCATTCTCAGATCGCTTAACCGTTACAACTTGCTCTGCTTGCTCTTCAATGCTCATGTTCTTATGAATAATCCCTAATCCACCTTGACGAGCCATCGCAATCGCCATTTTCGCCTCAGTAACAGTATCCATCCCTGCACTAATAATCGGAATGTTCAACGTCATTTTCTCTGTCAACTTAACAGATAGGGACACATCCTTCGGCAACACTTCAGAAGCACCAGGCACAAGTAAAACATCGTCAAAGGTTAATCCCTCGCGAGTAAATTTAGTTTCCCACATATCGTTTCCTCCTAGTATGAACTTAGTCTACACGTGAATATTATTAAAAGGTTATCAGCGGCAATCAGACGTGTCAAGGAGGCCCTAATAAGAAAAAGAATTCCTATTATTCACTGAATGTACTTATCAATTACTGCCCTCATTTTATCCGGGGACGTTTGCGGAGCAAAACGATCCACAACATTTCCTTCGCGGTCAATTAAGAACTTCGTAAAGTTCCACTTAATCCCTTCCGTCAACAATCCCTTCTTCTCACTCGTTAAGAAAGCAAACAACGGAGCAGCATGCTCCCCCTTCACATCCATCTTCTTAAACATTGGAAACGTCACACCATAATTCCGCTCACAAAACGCCAACGTCTCATCCATCGAATCGAACTCCTGATTATTGAAGTTATCTGAAGGAAACCCAAGAATCACAAGTCCTTTATCCCGATAATCATCGTAAATCTGCTGCAACTCTTTAAACTGATCCGTAAACCCACATTTACTAGCCGTATTCACGACAACAATTACAGAACCTTCATAGTCCTTTAGAGACTGCAGCGTCCCATCCGGTTTTTCCACCGAAAAATCATATACCCTAGCCATACTTATCATTTCCTCTCTTCTCTCTTATTAATCAACAATAATTCAACTTGAAACTCATTGCAAAAAATACCTTTTGAATGATTTAAGAGAGGATTCCAATAGCCGGGATTTTGCGGGGAATGCAACGAATAGCGAGTTCTTACCAAGTATGTGGCGTTTCAAGCAAGTTTGCCGAGATATGCACGAGTATGCGGCGATTTGCACAAGTATGCTGTGATCTGCACAAGTATGCGGCGTTTTCAACCAGTATGCTGTGATCTGCACAAGTATGCGGCGTTTTCAACCAGTATGTGGTGATTTACACAAGTATGCGGCGTTTTAAGCCAGTATGCTATAATCTGCACAAGTATGCGGCGATTTAAGAGTTGAGGAGTTCTTGCCAAGTATGTAGGGCATTTCTAGCAGCATTGAACGTTAACGAGCCTGCTAATCAATTTGAAGTGAATAATCCTTTTTGAATAAATAACCGCGGGAGATATCTTCAAATAAACAATCCCCATCGCGCCAAATGGGTTTTGACACTTTAACGGGGTGCTTGTGGAGGGAAACTGTAGATCGCTAGCCAATTGTCGTAAAGAGAATAAGACATGTACTCATAACAACGCATACTTCGGCCAAACGCCGCATAAATTTCTCAATCACAGCATACTTCTCTAAAATGGCGCATACTCCCCGTAAACGGCTCATAAACGCTTCATTCGCGGCATATTCTCCACAAACGCCGCATAAATACCAAGAACTCAGATTAATCTCCTTAAAAACAGCTTCACCTAAAATTACCCCTTAGTTTGTCAAGTGCATGCAGCGCGACAAGCATGCCAACAACGGAAAGCCCTCCGCGGAACAAGCAATCAACGCATTTCTCACATGAAATACTGCTTTCCTGTATCATCCTCGCAAGTTCTACCATTCGTTCTAAAATCCTGAAAACACAAAAAAAACCACCCCCCACAGGGGATGGCCTTTGCCCGGCGACGTCCTACTCTCACAGGGGGAAGCCCCCTACTACCATCGGCGCTGAAGAGCTTAACTTCCGTGTTCGGTATGGGAACGGGTGTGACCTCTTCGCCATCGTC
>NZ_JAUBDI010000035.1:0-19601 GCF_033253735.1 Sporosarcina saromensis
GGGTCTGAAAGACTTGAATCACTTGTATGAGCGTCGGTACTTAAGTTATTGAACCGCCGTATACCGAACGGTACGTACGGTGGTGTGAGAGGACGGGAGTTAATCACTCCCTCCTACTCGATTGCGAAGGAGAAGACAGATGAAACTGTTGCTATTTGAATTCAAAAAAATCTTCTTTAGCAAAAGATTCCTCTATATCATGTCACTTCTTGTCATTGGTATCGCATTGCTGTTTGTCCGCAATGTCACTTTTCAGTCGTATATTGTGAAAGAAGAAAATAAGCGAATTGATAGTCAATCAAAGGCGAGTCAAGCAAATGCAAGAGCTCATCGAATCGCCTTGGAAAATGACCCTGAAAATGAAGAACAATTGAAGCTGCAAAAGATGAATTCTGAAATTAGGGACCAATTATACGAATTGATCGGCATCGCTTCGTCTAAAGACTGGGAAAGTAAATTGACGTTGCAAAATGAGATTTACGCAAATACACTTGCCTATAAAAAAGAGGGCGGGGATTTTCCTCTATCCGATAAAGAAATTCGTGAAAGTATAGCGATGAATGAGAAGTTGTTGAAGGAAGGTATCCCTCCTGAACATGCTGTTTATAGTGTGGCGTTACCGAATTTTATGAAGCAAATTGTAGACTTGTTTATCCATTTCGGGGCGTTCATTTTACTAATACTCATCATTGGTGAATCTTTATCCGGCGAGTATGAGAATCATTCGATCAATCAACTGTTTACACAACCACTAAAGAAAACGAAGATTATCATGAGTAAATTTTGGAGTGCCGTATTATTATACATCGTCATGTTGGGTGTCGTTCTCTCGTCGGCATTATTGATTGGATTCGTGTTCGGTGAAAAAGGAAGCTTCAATTATCCTGTGTTACTTGAAAAAAACAATGCTATCGAATTTACGACGATTTCCAGCTATATGACAAAGGGTCTTCTTATCGTTTCCGTCGCGATCATCATGGTCATTGCTTTGTATTTGTTGTACAGCCTGTTGTTTAAGCAAACGCTTGCAACATTGGCCGTCCTCCTCATAACATTGGCAGCAGGCTATTTTATTTCTACTTTTGTGACATGGGGGCCGTTCTCCTGGTTCAATCCATTTGCAAACTTGCTGCCGAGCAATATGATTCTGTTGCAAAATGATCACCTATGGTACCAAGCGATTCCAGTTACGCTTGGCGTTGCAGTGGTTCTATATATACTTGCATCGAGGAAGATTCATACGAGTAAGATTGTGTAAAGCTTAACCTGTTCCGTCGATTACATGACCAATTTAGCAACCGTTCTTTTAAAAATGGGACGGTTGTTTTTTATTGTTTCGAGTTTGGAGAGTGGTCAATTATCAGTGATTAAAAAGATTAGAGTGCCTTTCTTATAGTAAGTAGCTAATCGCAAAGCGCTTCTGTCGAGCGAAGCTGCTCTAACAAGTGGTAGTAGAAATGGGGAAAAGGGCTGATTTGCCGCTGACCTGGAGGCGTTAAACGCGTATAATTGACACTGAGCAACAAATAGATGCACAAGGCAGGTGTTTTCTATCCAACAAATACATTTACTACAAAAGGTCATCGATACAATTGAAGAACGTATAAAGGAAGAGATTAAACCAGACGAGTTGGCGAAAATAAGTGGGTATTCTCCTTTTCATTTTTACCGCGTTTTCCACGAGCATATCGGTTATACCGTAATGGATTATGTCGTTAAGCGAAAACTACAGCATGCGTTATTCGAGTTGGTAAACGGAAAAAAAGTGATTGATATTGCGCTTGAATATGGATTCGAAACACACTCAGGCTTTACGAAAGCGTTTAAACGAGTTTTCGGAAGTCCCCCGAACTTATATCGATTACATTGTCCAACGTCATTTCCTCCTAAGCTAGATTTAATGAATTTCCGTCAAAAAGAAGTCGGAGGCATCGTCATGCAACCGAAAATCGTTCAGAAAACGGGTTTTACGATTGCAGGAAAAACGTATAAAAGTCGATTGGATAACGTGTTTTATACGAGGGATGCTCCAGCATTTTGGGATCAGCGTATCGCTCCAGAAGAGGCGATTGAAACGATGTTGTATGAACAATTAGCTCCGAAGAAACATGGAGAGTATTGCGTGAACCTGAATGCGAGAGAAACGGACAATACGTTCACTTATTTATTTGCCGTTGACTGTGATCATGATGATGCCAAGCTTCCTAAAGGTCTGAAAAAGTTGCATATACAACCAGCGACGTATGCGGTATTTAATATTCCTCCAGTAGATGTGGATCGTTTTGTCCCTGCCATTAAAGGCACGTGGAAATTCATATTGGAAGATTGGCTGCCGCAATCGTCTTACGAAGTGGACGAGCAAGGTTATGACTTTGAATATTACGATGAACGTTGCCATGACTGGCTTTATGAGAAAATTACGATGGAAATATATGTGCCAATTAAGGAAAAAGACAAAGTGTGAGTGGTTCACGCTTTGTCTTTTTTTAACACAACTGTATAGAAATACAACACAGGCATAACGAAACAAGCACTTGCTACGATGGCAGTTTTCACAGCGAATCGTGATGCAATCAATCCGATAATTGGTCCACCGCCAATTTGGCCAATGGCATCGACTTGGCCTTTTACGGAAAAGAAAGTGGCCCGTGTTGATGAGTCAGGGATGATTTTATTCAGCCAAATATCCTCTAACGGATACATTACTTGTCTCGTTACTTGAAGGATGACGTAAAAGATGAGTAAACTCACAACAAATGTCGAGAATGCAAAGCCGATGAGGGAAGCGACAATGAGCGTGCTTCCAACGAAAAGGGTATGGTAAATAGGTCGTAAATTCAGGTGAATCGCACTGCGGTTAATAAAGTGAAGTGCAGTGAAAGAAAGTAAGACAACAATGAATTGAAGTCCGCCCATGAAAATGACTAATTGTTCGTTTGATAATGAAGCTAAAGCGGAAACGTCGATGAAATGTGACATCCATAAGCGGTCGAATCCTTCGCTATACAATCCGATGAACAAAGCGATTAAGAGCAACATCCTCATGACAAAACTTGCTTTGGAATAAACAACGATCTTCTGCATATTTCCCTTCATGCTTTTCCACGTAGAAACCCGTTTGCCTGGTCGTAGAGGTTTGAAGTTGTCTTCTTTTATAAAGAACAGTAAGTACATCGCTAGTCCAAGCATGCAAATTCCACCAATGACAATCGGTAAGTTTATCATGAGATAGCCTGTCAATATGCTAAGCGGAATGGCGATAATCTGGCCAAGCTGCCCAAATTTTGCTCCCCTCATAAATGCTAGCGATGCTTTTTCTTCCCCAATTTCGTCTGCGATCCAAGCTTGCTGGGCGCCGCTTGTAAACGTATAGCCAATCCCCCATGTAATTTGCGAGAAGATAACTGCCGCAAACAGAGGGAACAGCCCTTCAATGATGAATCCGAATCCAATCAAGAAGTAGCCAATGATGAGAGAGAGTTTTCGACTTTTCACGTCTGCCAGTACACCAGTTGGAATTTCAAATAGGAAAACCGTCAGCTCCAAAACCGTCCCGACTAAAACGAGTTGCAGTGGATCGAGCTTTACAACTTGTACATGGTATAACAAATTGACAGTAAAGATATACGTGAAAAATAGTTGTGATGAAAAACAAGTGAACAAGTAAACAGCGTATGGATCTTTCTTATTAAATACATTCATATTTTTTCCTCCTCGATATGATTATAGAGAAGAGGTATCCAATGAACTTGTCCAAATTTGCGATTTTTTAGTGTGAGGAACAATTATTTTATTTGCTCGGAGATAGTAAATAATGCTAACTAGGTAACTTGTTAATTTTTGGAATTTGTATTGCCGAATGTACGAAGTGTGCTGTACTATAAAAAGGAAAGAAAATTCTATACGAAAGAGGAAACATCTTGAAGAAAATTAACATCATCGTACCTACTCTTTTACTGTTTTTGTCTGTGATCGCTCTTCCAACATTTGCGAAAGCCGATACATCACTGCCACTGAATACAGTTGTTTCAGGATCCATTACTGAACAAGAACCAATGGATGCTTATACAGTAACTGTTCAGGAAGCAGGCATTTTATCGATAGATGTGAACGTCTATTTTTCGGCTGCATTTCTTGAAATACGAGATGCAAAAAATGAGCGCATTGGTAATTTTGCAGGGATTTTTCACGGACGACCGGAAAATGCGACTGCTCTTAACAAGAAAGTTAACCTTGAGCCGGGTGTGTATACGATTATTGTGAAAGATTATAACCGGAAAAGTTATGGGAACTATGATTTGAAAGTTTCCTTTACACCAGCGAACAACACGGAGATTGAACCGAATCAATCGATTGCTGAAGCTATGGCGATTCAAGTGAATGACAAAAAAATTAGAGGATTCATTAGCGCGAATGATACGGAAGACTATTACAAAATCGAATTGGTCGAGCAGGGTCGTTTATTCCTCGAAATTGATTCCCAAATGATGAATGGTACGGTTCGGATATATGATGCAAATGGAGAAACTGTTACGTGGGAAAGTTTAGGTTTCTATAATGGATTACCATTGCTGTGGAAATCCCATATTGATTTTGATGCAGGTACGTACTATATCAGTGTAACCGGCAATGATACGTATCAAGGAATCTATGAAATGCTCGTTTCTTTTGCACCTGTTAATACGGATGAGGTTGAACCGAATAATTCGATGGCGACTGCAACTCCAGTTCAGTTAAACGATTTAAAGACACATAAGGGATTTTTGAGTTATACCGATACAAAGGACTATTACAAAATCGAGATGCCGTATGATGGATATTTGACGGTTGAATTTTCTTCAGAGTTTAGTGCCTATCATTTAATCGATGAAAAAGATGTACCGTACGATTCATATGTAAGTAGCGGTGCGGTAGGAATTCTTGAAACGTCGACTCGGAAACAGCAGCTCAAAAAAGGAACGTATTATTTCGTGCCGATGAAGGGTGCGATTTGGCAAGGCGGCATTTATACGCTTGCATTTTCAGCTGAACCTGAAAGTAAAGAGAAGCATGCGTTTAGGGATGTAACGGGCAGGTATACTACAGCAGTTAATTATTTGGTGGATAAAGACGTTACCAATGGAATGACGCCCTTTTATTTCGGAGTGAATGAAAAGATTAAACGAGTGGATGCAGCGATTTGGCTTGCAAAGATGTTAGAGTTGGATACTTCAAACTCAGCGAGTACGCCGTATTTGGACGTGCCTAAAAGGGCTTGGGGAGCGGTAAATGCTCTAAAACAAGCGGATATTGCAAATGGCAAGTCAAAGACTCAGTTTGGAGCGAATGATACGATGACCCGCGGGGAGATGGCGTTAATGATCCAACGAGCGTATCAGTTATCCGGTGACGGTGTGCATCTGCCATTTATCGATGTTTCGCCACGGTATGAAGATGCGGTCAAAGCGCTTTTGAAACACAACATTACGCAAGGGAAATCAGCCAATCAGTTCGGTACCAATATAGCGATCACTCGTGGAGAAATGGCGATATTTTTACACCGGGCAGACCAAACGAAATAAGAGGAAATGCTGGTGCGGATCAGATGGATTCAGCACCGGTTTTTCATTTATTCTATTCAGGACTTAATGTGTAAAATGAATGCCATCAATCATTCCGCTCGTAGCATGTATTCAATACGAATCGGATTCTTAATGAGTTGAAAGCAGTAATGTTTAGGAAAAGAAAGAGGTAAAACACCATGAAGAAAGCTAGCATCTTAGTACTTGTCCTATCACTATTTTTATTTGTATTTCCACTACCTAAGACAGTAAAAGCCGATACGGTTCTTCCGTATAATACAACTGTCACTGGTGAAATTACCGAACAATCTTCAAGTCAAGCATACACTGTAACTGCTGAGGAGGCAGGAACATTCACAATTAATTTCACGGTATACTTTTCTTCAGCCCTATTGGAATTAAGAGATTCCAACAATGAACTTGTGGGCGAATACGAGTGGGTAAATGGCGGTAGTGTTGGAAATCCTCAAGTTTTGCAAAAGGAAGTAAATATTGAACCAGGTGTGTATACTGTACTTGTTAAAGACAATAACAAGATAAGTTTTGGGAAATATGATCTGGCTGTAGCATTTAATCCAGTACACAATACGGAAACTGAACCCAATCAGACGTTCACCGAGGCGATGCCGATTCAACTAAATGGAAAGCGGATCCGTGGGTTTATTAGCGCAAACGATCATCATGACTACTATAAAGTGGAGGTAGAGGAAGCAGGTCGGCTGGAACTGGATATCGTTTCCCAAATGCGTAGCGGAACTGTTGAATTCTACGATGCAAAGGGAGACATGATTTCTCGGGATTCATTAGATTATTATGAAGGAACACCAGTTACATGGAAAACGCATCAAGACTTTGAGGCGGGCACGTACTACATTCATGTAGTGGGATATGGTTCCAATCAAGGCATTTATGAAATGCTTGTTTCGTTTATGCCTGCAAATAATGCGGAAATTGAACCGAATAATAACAAGTTTACCGCAATGCCCATCTCGATAATGGATCCGAAAATGTACACGGGCTTTTTAAGTTATACAGATCGCTATGACTACTATAAGATAGATATGAAATTTGATGGGTATGTAACGATCAACTTCTCATCAGAATTTAGTGGTTACCAATTAACGGATGGTATAAGTATCAATTATGCTTCACATAGAGGTAGTGGCAGTAACGGACATCCTGAAGCTTCCACTCAAAGAATTGCACTCCCGAAAGGCGTCTATTATTTCGTTCCTTTTGCACAAGTTTCTTGGCAAAGTGGCGTGTACACGATGTCATTTAAAGCAGAAGTGGATTTTAAAGATGTAACAGGTAGGTATATGCCGGCAGTCACGTTCTTGGCGGATAAAGAAGTGGCAAATGGCATTACTAAAAATGAATTTGGCGTATATGACAACATGAAACGCGTGGATGCAGCGATTTGGCTTGCGAAAATATTGGAGTTGGATCCATCAGATTCAACATATACACCCTATTTGGATGTACCGAAAAGAGCATGGGGAGCGGTTAACGCGCTAAAAGTTGCAAACATTGCAAACGGAAAATCAACAACCCATTTTGGCGCAGATGATACAATGACGCGTGGTGAAATGGCGTTGCTCCTAAAACGGGCATATGGCTTATCAGCAGAAGGTGTGGAAAATCCTTTTATAGATGTAGCGTCACGTTATGAAGAAGCGGTAAATGCTTTATTGAAAAATAATGTGACGCAAGGGAAATCGCCCACTCGATTTGGGACCGGCGAACCGATTACGCGTGGTGAAATGGCATTGTTTTTATATCGGGTGGAAGCAACCCGTTAATAGAGGACCGGTGCAGATGCTAGTCATCATGCACCGGTTTTATTCAAATTGAATAACGAAACTTTGAACGAGCGTAGGACGCTGCGTTTATTTCGGCTTTTCGCGCTCGGATTTCTCGCGCTGGTTCGGCGTCATGGGTTCTTGCTTCGGATGTAAATTCCCGAGCTCTGCAAGCTCCATCGATATTTCTTCTTTCCCATTGGCGTTAACGACATTACTATTCGCGTTTTTGCGCTGAATGTTCTTCATTGAAAAAAACCTCCTTTTGCACTGTAGTATGGGAGGATTTTTTGAATTGATGTACACATCGAAGTTTATTTAGAGCAAAGATGAACTCGAGTATAGAGTAGTGAGAAAGATATCGCTTTACATTTGCGATTTGTCAATGTTGATAGAGTGACTGGAAATTACATGAAGAAGTGTTTGCGAAAAAAATCTTGGATTAAATCCTAGGAATCACTTTAGAAGCTTTGGAACTTAAGTGGAGAAAAATAGTTGAAAACATAAAAAAAGACCCTACACGAGGGTCTTTTTTTTAGCCGTAATTAAGCTTTTTGAACGTTTGAAGCTTGTAGGCCGCGTTGTCCTTGTTCGATTTCAAATGTTACACTTTGACCTTCGTCTAAAGATTTGAAACCTTCGCTTTGAATTGCTGAGAAATGTACGAATACATCCTCTCCACCTTCACGCTCGATGAATCCAAAACCTTTTTCTGCGTTGAACCACTTAACTGTACCTTGTTCCATTAATATTACCTCCTAGTGTGGATTTCCACACGATGTGTTACTATTCTTGCTCAAATACTTTAGACGAAAAGCAAAATCCTAATATCCATTCGATAAAAGAACAAAAATAATTCTTCTTAAGAATAACACATAGTTGAAGAAAAAGCTAATCGTATGAATACTATTTAATTTCTTCGTAGTATAGAGACTTATCTAAATTCGTTTCTTCTATTTTCATAGAAAACTCTTGGTCTAAATATGTAAAAAGACTAAAAATTTTATTGGCATAACGACAGTCTTCGTTGCAATTCTCGAAACAGACGGAAGGAAATTGAGCAAACTGCACCATTTGCCATCGTAACTGTGCGTTCTTTCGTATGTAGTTCTACTACATGCTGAAGATTTATTAAAAAACTTTTATGGCATCGAAAGAAAGACTCTCCTAGCTGTTCAAAGTCTATCAGTTTACCGTAAAATTCGTAGTATCCATTTCTCTCATGCAATTCAAGCTTATGTGGACTTGAAGACGTTTCAATGAAATAAATATCTTGAAGCTTTATGTTCTTAATACGTTCGCCAATTTTAATTTGCACCATTGATGATTGATCAAATTCACCGAGCTGTTTATACTTTTGGAATGCAACTTGCAGCACGTCAACAACTTGCGAACTGATTTGACTGGGCGTATCTTTCACGATGAAATCCAGTGCGGCTAGTTTGTAAGTGAATGTCATTTTTAATTGATCGGCATGTGACGTAATGAAAATAATCGTCGCTAGCGGGTCTTTTTTTCTAATTTCAACAGCGATATCCATCCCGTTGAGTCGGTGATTCAGCTCGATATCTAGAAAGTAGCAATCAGCTTGATGTTTCTCCAAATAGGCTAACACTTCATCTGGTTGGTTGGCAGACAGGACAATTTCAATACTTGGTTCATGAAATAGCGCATAGTTTGTAATGGCTTGATGTAAAAGCTGTCTTTGATGCTTGTCATCTTCACAAATTAGAACCTTCACCAAAATCCCTCCCGTCAATCGTCATTTCATGAATAAACGAATGATTTTCAATGCGTGTGTTTAATGTGACATTCGCGTAATTGGACAATATTTTTCTAACGTTGAATAGACCAAATCCACGATTTTCGCCCTTTGTTGAAGTCTTTTCCTCAAACAATTTTTTACTGTTTATTGTATCCAACGTTGTTCGATTCTCGATGATCATGACGACTTTGTTTGGCATAGTAATGAAAGCTAGATGAATTTTAGGATTTTTCAAAGAGGTGCTAGCCTCAATGGCATTGTCTAAAAGAATACCGATAATACGCGACAAATGTATACGATTCATCGCGATGTCTTGAATCGTTTCTGGAATTTCGATCGTCATGGGAATATGTGATTCATCCGCAAAGAGTAGTTTAGTAGCAATCAACCCCTTTAACTCAATCATTTTAAGGTTCTCAAGCTGGCTAAACATTTTGTTCTTAAACAACGAACGTTGCTCTTCTCTACTAATATGTTCGTTAAAATATTTTTGCAGGCCAGCCAAATCCTCTTGCTCTATGTACCCTCGTAATGTTAATAGAATATTTGCGTAGTCATGTCGGAATGTTTGCATCTCTCGGTTCACTTGTTCTAATGCTTGCATGTATTGTGTAAATTGCTGCTGCTCAATCATTTGTTGGTTTAGTCGGTTTTCCTTACTAATGGTACGTAATAGAATCGTAGTCAAGCCGATCATTATAAAAAAATAAACAAATAAGGCAACTAAATTAGCCGAGGAAATCTGGATATCCCCTTGTTCCATTGGAATAAAAATAAGTGCGTAGAAAACGAAAAAAGTGATGCTTGTTATAAGTAATAATAATAGTTGAGAATGCCTTGAAATTCTTAAAGGCTCCTTGTATTGAAATAAGTATTTTTTATAAAAAACCAAAACAAATGCAATGAGAACAACGATAAGTATCCCGTGAATGATAGGTGGTAAAGACAGTTTATTGACAAAGAATAGCGTCGTAGATTCTGCTAAGATGCAAATAATATAAATGACGAATAGATGAAGAAACACCAGTTTGGTTCTTGTGAATATATAAAATAACCCCATGCTGAACAAGATACTTGCAACCATTGGAATCCAAAGCGCATGTTGAAAATAGATCGCCAATACCGTTACAAACGAATTGACGAGTAAACACCAAATCACCCGTTGTAGTGTGATTTTCATGGACATTACATAAAAAAGTGATCCATAAATGATGAGAAAGTTAAATAGACTGAAAGCAATGAAAGAGGTCGTCATATGTCTCCTCCGATTCACAAAGTAGCCACTCCTCTATACGGTCAGGAGTGTTTTTAAGACGTTGAAGATAAAATAGCCTTAACCAATTCTATCATGATTATAATGAAGGATGATCATAACCATACATGGTTTAGGAGTTGGAGGCTTGTTACGTGAAAGAAGAACTATTGGAATTAAGTAATCAATCGCTGTTTTTTGCATTTATCTTATTAGTAATTTCTATTATACCAGTTGGAATCGCATTGAAATCCAAAAACGAATGGGGTAGCCGAATAGGTGTTAGTATGACGTACTTGTCCTTTTCTTTGCAACTTCTCTACTTCGTACTTAGATGGATAGCAATCGGACATGCACCTGTTAGTAATTTGTATGAGTTCATGACCTTCTTTGGCATCATGCTGATTGGAAGTGCACTCATCATGTATCATATGTATAAGCAAATAATTGTTTTGCTATTTGCAATTCCGGTTTCACTTATCATTATGGGATACGGTGCAGTGTTTACAAGGGATGCATCTCCTTTAATTCCTGCACTTCAAAGCAATTGGTTGTCCATTCACGTAATTACTGTTGCGGTTTCAAGTGCCATACTCTCTATTGCGTTTGTGACAGGGATTATTTACTTACTCAAAGTACTCAATGTAGATGAAAGAACGAAGCATACAAAAGGGTTGGAATTTGTGATGTATTGTCTCGTTGTTGTTGTCGGGTTTATCATTTCCTCGATGGTGTTTACAATGACAATGGATGAAAAAATTGTGCAGTTTGAGAACCGAGAACGAGTTTTGGAAGAGGCTACTTATAAAATGCCGGCCATTGTTGTTAATGACGGAGCGGTACTTATAAATGATCAAAAGGCAATTGGAGGACTCGAAGTACCAAATGCTATTGATGCGAAAAAACTCAATTCAATCCTCTGGGCATTCATTGTCGGGTCTAGTATTTATAGTCTTATTCGACTCATAACAAAGAAGAAAATTATTCAGATCGTAAAGCCGCTGACGTCGAAAGTGAATCCAACAGTCATGGATGAGATGACTTATCGTGTAGTAATTGTAGGATTTCCATTGTTCTCTTTAGGCGGTTTGCTGTTTGCGATGATTTGGGCACATCAGGCATGGGGGCGTTTTTGGGGGTGGGATCCCAAGGAAGTATGGGCATTAATCACTTGGCTGTTTTACGCTGCATTCCTTCATCTACGGACTTCGAAAGGATGGGAAGGAAAACGGACGGCGTGGATGGGCATAATCGGGTTTGGCCTCATTGTATTTAACCAAGTATTCGTGAACCTTGTGATTGCTGGTTTGCATTCATATGCATGAAGAGAAGACATCTCCTTTGGAATGAGGGGATGTCTTTTTCCATGAAGACGCAACAATTTTTTCTACATAGGAAAAGAATGTTTTTCGAACTCCTCATTTTATTCAAATTAATTAAAGGAGAAAGTGTGTACTATGCAGAAGTTATTCTTATCGTAATTGAATGTAAAGGGGACGGGTTGCTGATGGAAGCTTTACTAGTCATTGACGTACAGAATGGGATTGTGGAATTTGCAGATTTTCAAAAAGAATTAACCGTTATGAAAGACGTCATTGAAGATTTTAAGAGGAAAGGAAAGCCAGTAATTTTCATCCGACATTTGGATGACGAGGAAGAAAGCTCTCTCTATAAAGGTTCGGCGGGTTCTGAATTGCATGCTTCGTTAAAGGAATATGCGGAGTGTATCGTTGAGAAGCAGACACCAAGCGCCTTTTTCGAAACGGACTTATCGAGTCGGTTAGAAAAGTTAGATGTAGACCACGTATTCATTATTGGCTTCAATACGGAGTTTTGCTGTCAGTTTACAGCAATTGCTGCTTTTGATCGAGGCTACAAAGTGACATTTATCGAAGATGGTACGGGTACAACCAATACTGCTGAATCATATGGTATGGCTGGTTTGGATATAAAGGATTTTGTCGGCACGGTGCTGCATTGGTCGAATGTTATTGAAGTGTTGGATTATGAGGAGTATATAGAAGTTTACAAGTAAGGAGTGGGCGCCATGCTACCTCAGGAATTGGCTGTCGAGAAAATTAGTGAGAGTTTGAAAAGAGATCCACTCGTGCAAGCGGTTTTTTTGAAAGGTTCGATGGGAAGGGGCGAGCATGATGCCCATTCAGATGTCGATCTTTACTGTGTGGTGAACGAAAAGGATGAGAAACAATTTCTTGCCAATCGATTAGAGCATGTGCATGCGTATCGAGAGACGATTTTATGGGATGATATTTTCATTGTCGCACCTCAAATCATCGCTGTATTTGACAATTTGTTGCACATTGATTTATTCACGGTCACAAAAGAAACGTTTGTTGGCGGAGACTATTTCACCGTGCTTTACGATCCACACCGTATTATGGATGAATTTGTACATACACAAGGACTGACACTTACGGAAAATGAATATGAAGATGATGTCATGGATGTGGCTTGGTTTTTATTCCAATATAAAAAATCTGCTGCACGAGGAAATGATATGTGGTCAGTTAAAATGCTAACAAATGTCATCCATCATCTAGGGAGAGTATTGTTGTACCGATATGAACCGGAACGGGCAAAGTTAGGATTGAAGACAATTGAACAGTCATTGCCGGAAGAGGTTGGTACGGAATTGAAGGACATTATGGAGTTCATCACACCACAGAGGCACGCGCAGGCGGTAGAGCGGATTAGCACGTTGCTGGATCGTGAAGTGGAGTGGATGCAAAAGCGGTTTGCTGAAGAACATCAAACAATGCTTTTTTTACGAAGAATGATTGAACTGCATGGTAGTGAGTATCCATACTAATTTAAGATCACGATGTGGAAATGATTATCGAGGAACCAGAAGATTGCCCGCCAGGAAAGTATATTAGTTTTCACGATCCTTTTGGGAATGTATGGGAGTATTTGCAGTTTGCTTAGTACTTGTTGAGTAAGCCATTAACATAGGCTTACTCATTTTTTCCTTTATAGACGATTAACTGCTTATGGAGAAGATGTTTTTCGGGAAGGCAGACGATTAATAGAATCATTAGCATTTTGGCTTGTAAAACTAAATTGGTTGGTATGCATAGTGACGAAAATGTAAGACTCCGAGTTGATTTGTTCGTTGAATCAATGGAAGAGTATTTCATCTCCATATATGCTTGCTATAGTAGAGCAAGAGAGGTCTGGAGGAATGAGAAATGGATAGTGTACTAATAGCTCGAGGCATTCAAAAAGTGTATGGAACGAAAACGAATCTTTTTACGGTATTAAACGAAGTGGACCTAACAATACATAGAGGTGAATTTGTCGGCATCATGGGTCCTTCTGGAGCAGGGAAAACAACGTTACTTAATATTTTAGCGACCATTGACAAACCAACGCTTGGAAGTATTCAAATCAATGGAAAAGATATTACGGGATTACGTGATGAACCGCTATCAGAATTTAGAAGAACAAATTTAGGGTTCATCTTTCAAGATTACAATTTACTAGATTCTTTGACGATTCGAGAGAATATCTTATTGCCACTCGCCTTTGCAAATCAAGCGGTTGCAATGATAGACAGTAGAGTTACAGAAGTCGCTACAGTTCTAGGCATTCAATCCATTTTGGATAAGTACCCTTATCAAACATCCGGTGGTCAAAAGCAACGAACCGCCGCGGCAAGGGCAATTATTCATAATCCTACATTAGTTTTAGCGGATGAACCGACCGGTGCCTTGGATTCAAAATCATCAATGGATCTGCTAAATGCTTTTAACGTATTGAACCGTGATTTTCAAACAACAATTCTTATGGTGACGCATGATGCGTTTGCAGCCAGTTATTGTGACCGCGTCATTTTCATAAAGGATGGCAGTTTATTTACAGAATTGGTGAAAGGGGATAAGGATCGAAAACAGTTTTTTAACCAATCGGTGACGACACTTTCCTCTATGGGGGGCGGTAACCATGAATTTGTATGATGTGGTCTTGAAAAACCTGAAGCATAATTTCGGAAGGTATTTCATTTATATCGCTTCACTCACGTTTAGTGTTTTAATCTATTTTACTTTTGTCTCCTTACAACATAATGAGCAAGTTGCAGATGCATTTGGCAGAGAAGATAAGTTGGGGCCTGTTTTGACGGGAGCTTCTATTTTGTTGCTAGTCTTTATTGCGATTTTTGTATGGTACTCAAATACATTTTTTATTCGAAATCGAAAGCAAGAAATCGGTCTTTACGCATTAGTCGGGGGAACAAAATCAGAAATCGGTCGAATGCTATTTTATGAGAATTTGTTGATGAGCCTTCTTTCATTAGGGGTAGGTATTGGCTTGGGGCAAGTATTCTCCGTGTTTTTCAGTATGATTCTTCTCAAAATCATGGGGATTCATACAGTTGTGCATTTCACAGTTAATGTAGCACCTATCGTGCAAACTGTTTTTGTGTTTATGCTTATTATGCTATTAGCTTCGTTCCAGGTAAATCGGATCGTTCATCGCTTTCAACTTATTGACCTGTTTCAAGCGAAAAATAAAGTCCAGACAGTAATAAAACCATCTATATTCGTTGCCGTGATGGCGTTTGTATTGCTAGGTTTTAGTTATTGGAGTCTATTACATGCCTACGATTTGAAAAGTTGGGATACTCATTTTGGACGTAATTTCTTTGGGGTTATCATTTTGATCGTAACGGGTTCTTATTTATTGTTTCATTCTGGTAGTGGGCTATTTGTTCATATCCTACAAAATAAGAAGGGTGCATATTACAAATGGAAGAACTTAATTACATTTACCCAGCTGAAAAATAGACTTAAAACGAATGCGATTATACTTACAGTCATATCCGTATTGAATGGTATCACGATTGTCGCATTTGGATTTGCCGTTACGATGTACTATAACACGATGCAGACATTGAAGGATCACGTTCCGTTCAGTTATCAGTTTGAAGTCACAGACGAATCCATTAACGAGAAAATGAATGCTATTCTTATGGAAAGTAAGGAATACCCTGTCCTTTTTGATGAGGTATTCGAGTATGTAATGGTGCCTGGGCAAGTAGATGACCTGGACAATATTCCAGGGGGCTATTATTACTATGATCAGCAGTTCGCTGTCCTATCAGCTGCGACCTATAATCACCTTGCCGACCAATTAGATCGTCAACCTGTCCCCACTCTCGATAAAGGCGATGTAGTCATGCTCGGACGGAATTTTATTGGTTCTCAAAAAGAAGATGAAAATGTCGGTCGAACATTGTCCCTAGGTATGAATGAAGAATATCGTCCAGTACAGGTAGTAGGGAATAAAATCGAATCTATGTTTAACTACGATGTTCTACCATCTGTCCTGATCGTGAACGATGGAGTATTTCAACAGATGCGAGAGGAATTTAACCGAACCATGACGCGTGTCGTAAAGGTTGAAAATCAAGAACAGTCAGCCCCGTTAACGGAAAAGTTGAGAGCTACTTATGAAGAAGGGATTCGACATGGAATTGATTCACAAATGGGCTTTTATAGTTATTCGGAAAACTATGAGCTTGCACAATCCATTTATGGATTACTCATCTTCGTTTTTGGATTTTTAGGACTCGTCTTTTTAACAGCGACTGGAAGTATTATTTACTTTAAAATGCTGACTGAAATCGTGGAGGATCGTCAAAGGTATCAAGTTTTACGAAAGCTTGGCTTAAGTAAGAGGAAAGTGAAAAAACTAATTGCGAGACAAACGTTCATCCTATTTTTGTTGCCGCTTGTCATCGGTATTGGACATAGTTCGGTCATCCTTGGCGCTTTAGCGAATGTAATGGCGATAAACTTTATTACACCTGTTGTATCTTGCATAATTGTTTACTCTTTGCTTTATGGCGTGTATTACAAATTAACGTTATGGACTGCAAATAAACTTGTAAATTCGTAGGAACCTCTATATCGAGTTAAATGTAATGAATAAACCGCAAGACATCAAGGTCGTTGAAACTTGGTGTCATACGGTTTTTCATTTTAACAAAGTTTTGTCCTACGTAACGATTGAATAGTAATCTAGCCTTTTTGGGAAGTGGATGGTAATTTTGGTGTATTGATGTTCTTGAGATGAAATGGATAGCTGATGTCCGAGTTTATGTGCTAGCTTATTCGCTAGGTACAGACCCATCCCCGTAGATTTGTGATAAATCCTTCCGTTCGTACCAGTGAAACCTAAATCGAAAACACGAGGGATATCAGATTTGGATATGCCAATTCCATTGTCGATGATGGTCAATCGAACTTCTTTTTGATCTTCTTCTGAATGAATGGAAATTGTTCCTTCATCAGCACTGTATTTTAATGCATTGGCGATGATTTCCGACAGTAAATACCCTAACCATTTTGAATCGGTTTCCACTTGTGTAGAGTCCAACTGAATATCTGCTTTGATCTTTCGTTGAATAAATTGTTTAGCGTGTTTTTTAACGACTGTGCGAACGATTTTGTCCAATTCTGTTTGTACGATGTGATAATCCTGGGAAAAATGATCCGTTCGCGTAAAGTAGAGGGCTTGTTCCACGTTCCGTTCGATACGTGAAATTTCCTCTTGAATGCTGAGTGTGTCAACGTTACTAGGTGCTTGTTCAAGAATGAGTTTACAGACTGCGATCGGTGTTTTAATTTCATGAAACCACGAAGTCATGAACTCCAAAGATTCTTTTTTCTCTTGCATAATGGTGAGCATTTTTTGTTGATGCTCTTCATTTATCGTTTGAAACCATTGCATGTATAAGTGCTGTTCGTATGTATGAGGTTCTCCGACACCTTCCGGGATAAAAATTCCTTCATTCCAATGAGCCGTCATTTTTGTGAAATGCTTTTTGGTGAAAAAATAGTCGATGGCTAAGTAGGCGATCAAGAAACCTAGACAAACAGTATGGATATAGAGAACATTGGAAATGTGTACGGACATTGTCGGTTCTACATAAAGCATAATCGTAATGAATGCCATGATCAGTACGTACAAAGATAGTACTCGCTTTTGGAAAGTCAGATACTGCCGAAAGGACACATTCATACAAGCATATACCCCTGTCCTTTTTTCGTTTGAATGTAATCATCGATCCCATATTCGCTTAATTTTCTCCGCAGCCGATTCATGTTGACCGTTAATGTATTGTCGTCAATGAAATTCTCATCTTCCCATAATGCAGTCATCAGCTCATCTCTTTGAACAATTTGGTTTTTGTGTTCAAGCAGAATGCAAAGAATTTTAAATTCGTTCTTTGTTAGCTCAATGTCTTGATTATTAATCGTAACAACTGCTTTCTTCACATGGAGCGTCAGATCTCGGTGCGTAAGGACGTGCGTTTCCACCTGATGATAGGTGTAGGATCTTCTCAGGAGTGTGTGGATTTTCGTAAGGAGCATCTCCATCGAAAACGGTTTTTGGATAAAATCATCGCCACCCATGTTTAACGCCATCATCATATCCATCATTTCTGTACGAGATGAGAGAAAGAGAATCGGAATGTTTGAGTGACGACGAATCCGTTCACACCAATGAAAGCCATTATAGTAGGTCAGGTTAATATCCATAATGACGAGGTGGGGATTAGTAGCTTGAAAGGACTCTTCTACTTTTTCAAAATCTACTACTGTTTGTGCCGTATAGCCCCATTTTCGTAACTCCGCTGCAACCAAATCACTGATTTTCTTTTCATCTTCGACAATTAAAATAGTGAACATCGATTTCACGTCCTAAATATAGAAGTTATCTAAATTGTACCACAAGCTTTTATGTGAAATAGCGTAGTGACAAAAATGTAAGGAAGGGTCGGGGTGGAACGGGTTTTACCGTATGTAAAAGCGAGGAATGTGCTAGCAAGATACTCTTCCGTGGTTGTGCAATCGAGTTAACTGATTGTTGGGAGCCGTCCTGGTGAACAGTTTATGTTATTGTCGCTGTGCTACGAGATGTACCGATGATCACGCGAAAATAGATAGAAGAATAATTAATGCTTCAACAAGTTCATGTTAGTGTATCAATAATATAGATTTAATTGACTGAATGTTCTTTATGAAGTAGATTGGTAAGTAGAAGAGTATAGGAATGGAGATGAAGTGCATTTAATATTAAAGAGCGAATGGCGCCTCAGTTGTTGGAAGCATTGGATGCTGCTATCAGGCGATTGCCGGAATATCATGAAATGATGCCTATTTTAAAGGCGAAGTACGCCGCTGTTCAAGCTGGATTTGGCGGTGAACAGGAGTTGGACAAGGTTTTTGAACGGTATGCTTTTTCAATGGAGTATGGTGTTTTTCATGATGTATCACTTGTATCGAGCACACTTTTTCAAGTGGATACGTTGTTGGTTACCCCATGGTATGCAGTGTTATTCGAAGTGAAAAATATTGCAGGTGAATTAATGGTAACAGCTAATCCGCCACAGTTGATTCGCAAATCTGATTCCGGCCAGTTGAGCGGATTTAAAAGTCCCATTGCCCAGCTGGAGAGCAATTGTGAGCTGTTTGAGGATTGGTTAAATAACAGAGGTTTGTCGCTTCCTGTTTATGGAGCCGTCGTCCTCGCGTATGCAAAACAGCGAATTGAAGTGTTTGACACGGAAGTTCCCATTTTATTTCCACATGCAGTCCCCACATTCATCCGCAAACTTCCAACAGGTTCTCTTATGTTGGATAATCAAGCATTTAGGGGGCTATTGAATAGCTTGAAGAAGTGTCATCGTCCATTTATTCCTGCACCAATTTGTAGTACATATGCTATTTCCAAACAAGACATTCGTACGGGTGTGATTTGTCCTGGGTGTGGGGGTTTTGGGATGGAGAAATACTCGGGAGGCTGGCGTTGTCTGTCTTGTGGGAAAACCAGTCGAAAAGCGCATGAGCAAGCAATCCGTGATTGGTTCCTATTGTTTGGTGGAGAGATGAGGAATAAAGATTGCAGGACATTTCTTCATGTAGATCGACAGCAAACTGCACATCGCCTTTTGGTATCGATGGAGTTACAGACGAAAGGTACGTATAGGGACAGAGTGTATAAAAATCCTGATGCTACTCTAAAATTAGGACTCAGCGAATTGGGAGAGTTATAATAAACTTATCCAACTAAGCGGAGTGAAAAAAGATGAAAAGACAGTATGACAAAGAATTTAAAATGGATGCAGCCAAGTTGGTTGTGGATGCAGGTAAAACGGTAGCACAAACAGCTAGAGACCTGGGTATCGCGGAACA
>NZ_JAUBDI010000036.1:0-18496 GCF_033253735.1 Sporosarcina saromensis
TTGTGCTACCGTTTTACCTGCATCCACAACCAACTTGGCTGCATCCATTTTAAATTCTTTGTCATACTGTCTTTTCATCTTTTTTCACTCCGCTCAGTTGGATAAGTTTATTATAACTCTCCCAATTCGCTGAGTCCTAATTTTAGAGTAGCATCATATCATATGTGATGTCTACTGTAGTTTTCATTTTATCAACTAGAGTTATAGTTAGTCCCTTGTCACCGAAGTTCATGTCGAATTTAACTACTTCAAAAAATCCTTTAGTAATTTCATCAGTAGGTTGCCAAGTGATGAGTGTTGGTTTTCTTATCATGCTTTGCCCCAACTTTCTTTTTTATGGTTCTATTGATATAAACGACCCTTCATAGTATCTTAATTTGCCGGAAGTTAGGCTACGTGGATATTGTAATAACCATGGATACTCTGCATTGAGTATTATATAAACCGATTATACAATTCCCTTATTTATAATACATCTCTATAAGTAACTTTCCCAACTACAGTTGCCAATATGTCAAGTTTGATTGTCTAAAATGAACTGGACACTCTTGACATGTGTCAATGCGCTAACTTATTTTCCTAAATTTTTATTTTTAATAAGGAAGTAAAGATTGTATATTACTCTACAAAGATTATCACAACGCCATACGAAAACTCCACAAGAAAAGGAGCTTCCCGTATAGAAGCCCCCTAACTAAAAATTATTGGAATAATTTAGGTATATCATTTATTAACGTATAGACACTCATATAACCCATTGCCACTACGACTATCAATCCAAAAATCGTCATCCAGAGGGGGTGCTTGTAATCCCCGACAATTTTGACGCGGTATGCCGCCACTAAGATGATTCCAAGAGCCAATGGTAAAATGAGACCGTTTAACGAGCCAACTAAAATCAAAATTTTAACCGGTCTACCCACGATGATAAACACAGCAGTGGAGATCGCGATGAACGCCATTATAATCCACTTATAATACTTTTCCAACTTTGGATGGAACGTGCGAATGAACGAAACGGACGTATAAGCGCATCCAACAACTGAAGTAATTGCAGCGGACCACATAACGACACCAAAGATCTTATAGCCGACATTACCCGCAGCTAACTGAAAGACGGATGCTGGTGGATTGGCTGGATCAAGCGCCAATCCTTGACTTACAACACCGAGCGTCGCTAAAAATAGTAGCACGCGCATGAGAGATGCGACAAGTATGGCAAAAACTGAACTGCGTGTCACGTCGCCAAGTGCTTCTTTCCCTTTCACCCCTGCGTCAATCAATCGATGCCCGCCAGCAAACGTTATGTATCCACCAACAGTTCCACCGACTAACGTTACGATCGCTATCAAACTAATTTCCGTCGGAACGAAAGTCCGTGTCACCGCTTCCCCGATTGGCGGAACAGCCGTGAACATGACGAACAGCGTTAAGCCGATCATGACAAATCCTAAAATTTGTACGAATCGGTCCATAATCTTACCCGCCTCACGGACGATAAAAATCCCGATGGCCAGCAAACCACTTAATAGACCACCGACTTCCGGCGACATGCCGAAAAGGACATTCGTTCCTAAACCTGCCCCACCGATGTTCCCTATATTAAACGCAAGTCCGCCTGCTACGACGAGTGCCGCAAGCAAGAACCCTAAACCCGGAAACACATCGTTTGCAATATCTTGTGCCCGCTTCTCGGAAACGGCGATAATCCGCCACACGTTCATTTGTGCTCCAATATCAATAATGATAGATACCAAAATGACAAATCCAAAGCTTGCAAGTAATGTTTCTGTGAAAAACGTCGTTTGTGTCAAAAAGCCCGGCCCAATCGCAGACGTTGCCATTAGAAACGCCGCGCCTAACAAAACCCCTCTATTTGATTTCTGAATCGTATTCCCTTTTCCCATGTGAACACCCCATCCCCATTATAAAAAACTAGCAATTTTCTTGATCTCGATTCCTTCCTGTTGCAACGCACTTGGTATTCGTCTCGCAAACTCAAGTGCTGTTTTACCGTCTCCATGAATGCAAATCGTGTCGGCTTTAATGCTGACATCCGTTCCGTCGGTAGCCGTCACTTTCCCTTCTTTCACCATCTTCACAATTTGACGAATGGCAAGTTCATGATCAGTAATTAATGCATTCGGTTCCCTCCTGGACGTCAACATGCCGTCCGGTTGGTACGTCCTGTCTGAAAACACTTCACTCGCTGTCTTCAAGCCAATCCGCTCACCCGCTTTCACTAGCTCACTGCCCGCCAAACCAAAAAGGATTAGCTCCGGATTCACTTTGTACACAGCTTCCGCAATCGCTTCTGCCAAACGCGCATCTTTCGCAGCCATATTGTAAAGCGCACCGTGTGGCTTCACGTGTTGCAAACGCCCCCCTTCCGCCTGAACAAAAGCAGATAATGCACCAATTTGATAGACAACGAGGTCAAACGCCTCCATTGCACTAATAGCCATTTCTCTGCGACCGAATCCACTTAAATCCTGCAACCCCGGATGGACACCAATGCCGACATTCTTCTCCAGCGCCATTCGCACCGTTTTCCGCATCGTCGTTGGGTCACCAGCATGAAACCCACATGCAATATTGGCAGAAGAAATCGTCTGCAAAATCGCTTCATCGTTGCCCATCGTATAGGCACCAAAACTTTCGCCCATATCACAATTCAAATCAACTGTTAAAGCCATATCCTCCACTCCTATCTCCATACATGTAAAATAACCTCACAACCTTGAACACCTTACACGCTTAGCGGAATTTATTTTCAATCGCAGCACGAAGCGCTTTCAAGCTCATTTCTTGCATCGCGACAAGCAGTTGTGATTGTTCAATTGTCACTTCCGTAAAGGTTAGCTGATCGCCAGCTTTCGCCTGCGCCAATTTCGTAAAATTGACCGAAGCAATCTGCCCAATTTTCGGGTAGCCACCTGTCGTTTGCTTGTCTGCAGCTAAAATAATTGGATTGCCATCCGACGGCACTTGAATAGATCCATATGTCACCGCTTCGGAAACTAATTCTGCAGAAACTTTCAACGTCAATGTCGGACCACTCATTCGGTAGCCCATCCTGTCAGACTGCGAGCTCACTGTGAAAGGTTCCTGCCAAAATCGTTGCTGGCTCTCTTCCGTAAACAAGTCGTATTGCCGCCCCCGCATGACTCGAATCTCATAGTGTTTTGAGAGATTTGGTAAGAGCTTTGAGGCGATTTTCCAGTCCGTTGAACGAAAAGGTAGCGATACTTCTGAAGTTTGAAGGCGTTTATAGACGAAAGCTCCAATACCAAGCGGTTTTCCCGTCGCAAGCTTATCAGCCTTTTTCAAAGCTCTTCCCTCATATCCACCAATTCGTGCTTTCAAATATGTCGTGCGACTATTTAGCACGTCCGGCACATCGAATCCACCTGCTACCGCCAAATACGCACGACTACCAGCAAGCGCAGCACCAAACTTTACAACGCTTCCTTTTTGGACAAAGACCGGTTTCCACATCGGCACACGCTCGCCATCGATCGATGGTTGTAAATCTCCTCCACAAATTGCAATGACGAGGTCTTGTTCCATTAACAAATGTGGACCGACTAGCGTCATTTCCAAAGTAGCCATGTGCTCTTCATTTCCAACGAGAAGGTTTGCTATTCGATGAGAGTAAGGATCCATGACACCACCTACGATGACGCCAAATTTCTGATAACCATACCTTCCTAAATCTTGAATCGTATCTTGAAGACCTGCTTTCATGACGGTAATCATTCAAAGTCACCTCTCAACGCTTCGTATTCCTCCTGTGTAATCTCGTAAAACTGAATTGTATCTCCTGCCGACAATAAACTCGGCGGATCTTCAGTTGGCAAAAATAACTCGATTGGTGTCCTACCAATAAGTTGCCATCCACCTGGCGAGTCGATAGGATAGACACCCGTCTGCATACCAGCAATTCCGACCGTACGAGCAGGAATATGTAAACGCGGGGACTGCCGCCTTGGTGCCGCAATCTTTTCAGACATGCCGCCAATGAAAGGAAAACCTGGCGCAAAACCAATCATATGAACGCTATACGTCCCCGATGTATGAATGCGGATAACTTCCTCGGGCGTCAATCCATTATGTTCCGCAACGAAAGCAAGGTCCGGTCCATGCACTCCACCGTATACGACAGGAATCCGAACAACTTTCTGCTCGCACATCGACACTTCTTTCACTTCATTCATCAATTCCTGTATACGCTTACAAATGAAATCATACGGACGGTTCTCTTTCAACCTATCAACCTTATAAATTACAGTAACGGTCGTATAAGCAGGAATGTACTCGACCATCCAAGACGGCTTCAATTCCTCCAAAGTCACGACAATCGCATTCACTTTTTTCTCGGTTGCTGGACTGATTTCCGTCCCTACTTCAATGACGACTGCTTCGTCACCTAACGGGCTCAAGTTGTACTTCATGCTGCTCACACGCTCCCAACACACAAGATCTTTTTACACGTACTGATTATTCTACATTATTCTACATATTTCGCAAACTGGTATTTACAAATAGGTATAAAAATTAGGTTATTATCTGGTGATTTGATAGGTGACTAGAATTTCTACGATTATGGCACGTCTGAATGACGCGAGCTTTGCGATGCGAAGCCTTTGTATTGTGATGCGAAACGGTTACGTTGCGATGCGACCCGTTTACGTTGTGTTACGACACGAGTGTTGCGATGCGAGCCCTTTGTATTGTGATGCGAAACGGTTACGTTGTGATGCGACACGTTTATGTTGTGTTACGACACGAGTGTTGTGATGCGAGCCCTTTGTATTGTGATGCGACGCGGTTACGTTGTGTTACGGCGCGAGCTTTGCGATGCGAAGCCTTTGGATGTGATGCGACGCGGTTACGTTGTGATGCGAACCGAGCTTTGCAACGCAAGAATTTCGCTATGTGTGGCCTATCCAGTTACAAAAAAGCTTTTTGAAAACGTGAATTCTCTATGTTCCCTTCGAATGAATGACCAACCTTTGCATAAACTACTAAGGAATGACTATGTACTCCATTAGTAAAAATGTTTCAATTTGAAACTTTCTGTAATTAAATCTGTTTAACCGTATTCATTTGCAGTACAATCAAGCTAAAGGATGAAAGGATGTGAGCTAGTAATGATGCAGCAAAATCTAATCAAGCGAGCTTTCTTAGCAGTTTCCATTGCTTTGATTGCTTTATTTCCGGTCGCACATGAAGGAACTTTTTCCTCTGTCGCCGCATCCGGGGAAACAACTCCCGTTACATCCATTGAATCGACATCACTAGAAAGCAAGTTACAAGCCATTTTGTCGAACCCTAAGCTTCAAGGAGGCATCACAGGAGTGAGTGTCCGAAAAGCGGATACGAATGAGACCATTTTTTCGCATTTCAGTGATATCCGCCTCCGTCCCGCTTCCAACATGAAGTTGCTAACGGGTACGACCGCAATGGACATTTTAGGCCCTGATTATCGGTTTACGACTGAACTGTTGACGGATGGACAAGTGAAAGGCAAAATGCTTCACGGCAATTTATTCATTAGAGGGAAAGGCGATCCCACTCTCTTAAAAGAAGACTTGGATCAATTTGCAAAAGACTTGAAGGCAAAAGGCATTACGAGAATTAACGGGGACTTACTAGCAGATGATAGTTGGTATGATGACGTTCGGTATTCACAAGACCTAAATTGGTCGGATGAACACAGTTACGTTGGTGCGCAAGTTTCCGCATTGACGATTTCTCCAAATACAGACTATGACGCTGGTACAGTTATTGTGGAAGTGAATGCTGGCAATAAAGCGGGAGACCTTCCAAAAGTAACCGTTACGCCAGAAACTAGCTACGTTGAAATTGTCAATCGCGCTTCGACAACGGCAAAAGGTACAACAAAAAACATTACCATTGAACGTGAACATGGTACAAATCGAATTTTCATCGATGGTAACATGCCACTTGAAGGAACGAGATCGCGCTCTTGGACAGCTGTGTGGGAGCCGACTGGACTTGTTCTCGATGTATTCAAAAAATCGTTGGAAGCACATGGGATCCTATTTGTCGGTAAGCACCGGATGGAAACCGGATTGACCCCTGCTAACGCCACTGTGCTCGCAGAAAAACAATCCATGCCACTTGAAGAGCTCTTCATCCCATTTATGAAGCTCAGCAATAACGGACACGCGGAAACATTGGTAAAGGAAATGGGGAAAGTGCAGCAAGGAAAAGGTACATGGGATGCAGGACTTGCAGTGATGAAAGCGAAGCTACAGGAATTCGGTGTGAATACGAATACAATTGTACTGCGTGACGGCTCGGGCATGTCCCATAAAAATCTTGTTTCGGCGGATGAACTGACTACGCTGCTTTATACTATACAAGACAAAAGCTGGTTCCCTGCATTCGAGGCATCTTTGCCGATTGCTGGTGCGCCTGATCGAATGGTAGGTGGAACCCTTCGTAACCGAATGGGCAAAGGATTAACGGCTGGTAACGTCAAAGCGAAAACCGGTTCAATAACAGGTGTCTCCACTCTTTCCGGATATGTCACTGCGAAAGACGGAACGGAATTGATTTTCTCTATTATGATAAATAATTACGTGACGGGTCCCGTAACACCGATTGAAGATGCCATTGCAACAGTACTTGCAGAGCATGAATTTTAATGAATTTCTTAGATAATTAGTTGATTCATTCCTAACCGCGTGAAATTCGAGGAGATTGATCCTTGAATTCACGCTTTTTTAATTGGACAAGTCTCATCAAAATAAAGGATTTACTCATTACACTAGCGAAAGAAGAGAGAACGAATATCTTTAGAAAGTAGGGATACTATTGGTGATTGAACAACTTCAGAAAGCAGAAACATTTCTCCAAACAAAGGCTAGACCATTAGAAAAGGTTCTATATACATTTGAATTTGTGAATGGTGACGAAGAGCAAGTGTTAGATGCATTAATGACCTATCAAAATGAAGACGGTGGTTTTGGCAACGGATTGGAGCCTGACTTCAGATGCAAGGCTTCTTCTGCGCTAGCAACAACAATCGGCTTACAACATTTGATTCGCATTGGGGCAGATGATTCGGAACCAATGGTGCAAAGCGCAATCAACTATCTGTTGCATACTTTCGATGAAGAAAAGATGGGATGGGAAATCGTCCCAGAGGAAGTGGAATCTGCGCCACGGGCGATTTGGTGGAATTACGGTGGAGATTGGCCATGGGGAAATCCTAGTGCCGAGATAACTGGCTTACTCCATCATTACAAAGGGCTTGTGCCTGCCGATTTTTTAGAAACATTGACAGCTCATACAATTACCTACGTGCAGCAATTAGACACGAACGACCATCATGAATTACAATGCCTGGTCAAATTACTAAAGGAATTACCTGCAGATCAAGCTGGGAAGATTTCCGATAAAGTGCGTCATATTGCCCGAAACAGCGTGACGACAGATCCCGAAAAATGGCATGGCTATTGCTTACTTCCTCTCCAAATCGTATCGATGAAAGAATCGTTTTTGTATGAAGAATTTAAAGACGCCATCCCATCCAATATTCAGCATCTGCTAAATACGCAAGCGGAAGATGGGAGTTGGAAACCGACGTGGGCGTGGGGACAATTTGAAGAGGAATGGGAAAAAGCGAAGCAAGAATGGAGCGGCGTATTGACGCTAGAAAATTTGAGAATTCTTCATGCCTACGAAAAAGGAGCAATATAGGTGAAGAGATGAATCCATACGTACAGGCAACATTTAATCAAATCTCCATTTCAATTCAATCAATTGCTGACCTATTGGACGAACTGGAGCCAGGGGATTTAGATGCCCAACCAACAGAGAATAAACTTTCCATTGGTCAGCTATTCACTCATATGGCGTTGATATGTAAGGCGGACCTACTAATTGCGAACGAAGCGTCCGAAGAAGAAATGAGTAACTTTTATGCATCCAACCATTTTACAGCTATTGATGACATAAAAGAAGCATTGTTATCGAATTTCTCGTTATTAAAAACTCGCTACATGAATTATACGGAAGATGAATTAATGCAAAAAACAACTTCCTACTGGGGAGTGTCCTATACAAGGTATGAATGGTTGCTAGAGATTTCTTCTCACCTCTACCATCATCGCGGGCAGTTACATGCTTTGCTTGTGCATTGTTTAGGAAAAAATCCGCAAATACGATTATTTGAATGAACGTAGCGTTTTGCATAATGTAACTTGTCATCGGTCGATTCCGTGGCAAGTTTTTTTATGGGAAACCGTTACCGATTTATTTCGTTTGCGTCTAAATGGTTGAGAAAGGGGGATGAAAGCGTGACGAATCGTGAGCAATGGTTTCATAATCATTTCAATCAAATTTACAGCTATATTTTACTACTTGTCAATGACGCTCACACTGCCGAAGACTTAACACAAGAAACGTTTTTGAAGGCGATGAAACATGAGCAAACGTTCAAAGGACAATCTTCCGTTAAAACATGGCTTTTTCGAATTGCCTATACGACGACAATTAGCTATTTCCGAAATAAACAACCCCTCACGCACTTCCTAGATACTGCACTTTTACGGTCGAAGCATGATTTATCGCCAGAAGAAACGACACTGTTGAATGCTCAGCAAAAAGAATTTTATGCAGCGCTCCAGCGGTTAAAACCGAGTTACCAACAAGTAATTGTGTTGCGCAAAATCCAGGAGTTTTCGACCTTAGAAACAGCAACTATCTTAGCGTGGACGGAAGGCAAAGTGAAAATGAGTCTATCACGTGCACTAGTCGCTTTTAAGAAAGAATTGGAAAAAGGAGGTTTTACGAATGAAACTCTATTCAGAAGATGAGGTAACGAGGGAATTAAAGTCACTAAACGAAGCATTTCAACCTTCAACAAGCCAAAAAGAAAGTGCTTATCGAGCAATCTTCAAACAGACCGGCAAAAAAAGAGCTTTTCGGAGACAACGATTGCTGCCAGTTATTTTAACTCTCATCCTATTCTTCACGGTCGGCACAGGAATGGTTACCTTGATAACAAGCGAATATGGGAATAATCCTACACGTACGTTGTCCGAAAAAAATCGCATTGATGTCACTTCTGCTTGGAATGGTGTCATTTTAACCCAGTCCAGTCAAACGAGTCCTACAAACTACATCATTACTTTCTATGACGAACAAATTATAATTCAAGATGACTATGGTAGTTTCATCGGATTTAACCCCGATGGCCAAATTAAGGATCCTTACAAAGGTTTCGCAATAAAAGATACCGCTTTAGACGCAGGCAACTACGAAAACTACACAGTTTTACAAGAAGACGATCAATATACGATTACCGTCACTGGAAAGGAAACATTTACGTATACATTAACGAAAACGGCTCCACGAAAATTCGTCGGCTCAGATGGAGTTGAATATTCGTCAAGAAATTATATCGAATAAATAATTCAAGCGTGCCGCTATGCCAGCGCTACGATAAAGCAGCACGCTTATTGAAATAACAGAGTTTCATTGTTTATCCCACATTCATTTCCAACCGCTATCGTTCGCTACATTTGGATAAAGACCACTTCATTCCAATAAACGGTACCGCTTAGCAAGCGATTATTACGATCCCATCTAGCACAAAGAATTCGTTGCAGTTATAGTTCCAACTCATCACTCATTTCAAACACATCAAATACATTTTGCTGAATAATAAGCGACATGACTTTCCCCTCTTTTTCAAAGTAATGAACGTGACCAACTCGCTTGTCTTCAAGCTCTGTCCAACCCCACCGTTCAATTTCATCCAAGTAGTCTTGCGGTGGCGTTCCTTCCTCATCACCAATATCCTTTAGCTTGTATTTCGCAGACTTGGCAATCACATTTGTACAATCTTCCGGCTTTAATTCATACGCATTTTTTGGAATTGGAAACCCTTCATTGATGACCGCCATTCGATAACCGTCTTCCTTAGCATATTCATACGAACAACCCGTCATTATAATTGTTCCAACAATAAGGATTAGCAGCAATACGTTTCGCATTTAGACATCTCCCTCTCGGAAAGTTCAACAACTGTTACTTTCAGCTTAGTAGGAGTATGGTCTTTTGTCATCCAACTTTTTTGTGAACTTTCCGACGGTTGGACTCATAATGGGATTAGGTGAATAATCTAAACGCTTATCTCTAAGCGAATCATATCCCTGCACTGAATGCCATTTTCGAAAATGCGTTCTTCGTATTGATTGACAAAGAAATCTTTTACTACACCCGAAATGCGAAAACCGCATTTTTGATAGAGTGCAAGTTGACCAATACTGGAATTCCCTGTCCCAATTTCAACGGTTGTAGAACCACTCGCTTTCGCTGTACGTAGTGCGTCAAGTAGAAGCTTTTTACCGATTCCTCGACCTTGCATGTCCTCACGTACAGCAACATTCTTAATCTCTGTCGTTTCATCATTTAATTTCACGATTACGTAGGTGCCGATAATTTCATCATTTTCCTCGCATACATAACAGTCACCTTGCTGCAGATACGCTTCTATTAAAACCCGAGAAGGATCGGCTAATAGTAGAAGCGTATAGGGAGGTGTTTCTTGAAGTTGTAGTTTCCTGATCTTCATGAGGTCTTTTCAACAACTCCTTCCATACAGTTTTTTATCCTAACTTCCATCTACTCACGTCTTGCGAGGAGAAGGTCCTATTCATTTACTATTATCGTCATCTTTGTTAGCAATTTTCTTAAGCGTCGTGTTGATATTGATGAGGGCAATAAGTATAAAACCAAGCATAACAAAAGTGACAATCTCACCGGTAAAAAAAGCGATAATGCCCAAAAGTAATGCATACAACGAATACATAAAATTGTTCATTTATCCTCTCCCTTTCTTGCATGACCAAGTACTTTCATCATCTTTCAGAAAAGCATCTATTTCTTCATTCCTAGCGTATTAAGCATTAAATAGACAGATTTTCAAGACGTAGGGCCGCCTCCATGATCACTTCATATGTAGTGTGCCATCCCTTGTAGTAGGCACTTACCTCTGCCGGATGAATAAGCGTACGCTCCGTTGACTCATACGCCGCATCAAATGACATGAAATCCGTAACATCCATCCGATAAAATACTTGATAGCCCACTTTCGGATAGGGACTGGCTTCGGTCCACAAAGGGTTTTCTTCATGATTCACTTCAATCGCTCCGAGGAGATGGGAAGTACCTTGTACATAAGCTTCTTCGAACACTTCACGATGTAGACAAGCTTCTACTGCCTCATCGACTTCAATATGTCCGCCAGGAAAATCCCATCCTCGATCATTCAAGTTCACCATGAGCAATTTTCCTTCGTGAAAACAAAATGCGTGGACACTTGTGATGAGGTCCCGTTCGGGTAATAGATGCTCAATCCAAGTCAACTTTACTTGATGACCGCCCCAATCCACATACGTAATCGACATCGTCATCCCTCATTTCCCAATTGAGTAGCCTTCAAATAACCTTCCGCCATGCGGTTTTAATACTTCATCCACTAACAAGATGATGCCATGTTTGTCGCCGGTTTTATAAAAAAGATCGAACGCGTCCGTAAATCTTTTTGCAAATACTTCATCGTACTGTTTCAAGGCTTTTACAATCCACTTAGACGAGCCAATCCATTGGCAATTTGTTCGTAATACAAATTCGTGGATTGCTTCCGCTAACGTATTGGCGATAAAAAGTGCCTCTGCACCATTCTTGGAGCCGATTAGATCGGCGAGCATATCCGTCAACATGTATCTCTTTGTTAAAATCGTTTCCGCAGACCAAGGTACAGGTCCATTATTTAAAAGTTCACACGCTTCATTTTTAATGCTGGAAAGTATGCCGGCATCGACAAGAACAATTCCTTCTGCAACCATTTTTGGTAATGAAGGGCGAGCCCTTTCAGCGTCCGCAAGAAAAAAGGTTTTATAGGAAGTGAGTGTATGTACAAACACTTCAATTGGCCATCCGTAGTCAATATGGGATTCATGGTAAGGGGACTGTACGTGCTTATCAAATATGACAATGTCCAAATCCGATGTCGTCGTTGCCTCGCCTCTGACGACGCTGCCTGCAAGAATAGCAGCTTGGCAATGTGGAAAATACTCATCAACAAAACGTTTAGCAGCGAATGGCGGTTTCATCCTTTTCATTTCATTGTTCCTCCGATACTTTTTCTAAATCCCGTGTTCGCTAATGCCCCTTATTACCATTTGCAAGCTCTTTTCACTTGGAGCCCCAAGTGTTAAAAATTGCTCGCTGTTGATCTCCCCCTATCAAATTCAATTAACCAACAATCCCTATATGCACCTTCATGCCACTCGTGGTGCGGAAGCAGCTTGATCTTTGTAAATCCACACTTTTCATAACAGCGGATTGCCCGCTCATTCCACGCCTGTGGATCCATAACAATGCGATCCACACATTTGACGTTCAATAAATAATCCATCATGGTCTCGACTAGTTGCGTGCCTATTCCTTTATTCCAAAAAGACGTTTCGCCGATGAACTGATCCATTCCGTATATAATTTCCGTTGTATCGTCATAGCCATATAGTCTTCTTTCCTCTTCACTTATTGGATAAGACTGCACATAACCGATCGGTTCCTGCTTATATTCTATTAAACAACGTATTTCTTCACCTGGATCTCCAAAGAAATCTTCTATGACTTGCTCCATATCTAATGGTCGATCTCTACCCTCATAATACTGAAGCACTTTTGGGTCAGACAACCATTTTGCCAAAAGGAATCTATCGTCTTCCAGTAGTTGTCGAATCACTAATTCTCCATTTCTTTTATACACGCCATATCCTCCGAAAGATAACTAAAATTGCAGTCACACATTGATTTTCAAATAAAAGATGAACGCTAAGTTTAAAGCGCCGTAACGATGTTATTGACGCGTTTCGGACCCTGCATTATCATCATACCAGACGCACGTTCTATTTAACAGATAATTCTTTCATAGCTTTTTGGTGAATTACATCTACGAATTCTTTCTTTGCATCCGCATAACTCCGCTCGTTTGTAGGATATTTTGTGGCTAATTCCTTTTTCAGTCGTTCATATTCAACTGCCGTTTCAGGATATTTATTCAAATAATCTCTAAACAGCGTATGCTGCAGCCACCAATCTCCCCCATATTCAACGATGTGGTACACATGCGTTTTTGTGAGTGCCTCTAAATCTGCAAACTTCGCAAAGACGACTTTCCCTTCTACTTCTGCACGTAATTGATATATCGCTGCATCTTTCAATTGATATTTATCAAATTTCTTTACATCCTCCAACTTCTCTACGCCGATTAATACATCGAGCATCGGCTTCGCCGCAATGTTTGCGATTGCCGTACTTCCGATATGTTGAATGTCTACAATATGCTTGCCAATAAGTGATTGCAAAAGTTTTTTCTCTTGTTCAAAAAGCATCTTCCATTTTGGTTCATGTGGTAGTAATGTTACTTCGTCCTTATTCAAACCTAACATTTTGACTTCACTTCCTGTCCAATCTCGTTGCAAATGAATGTTACAATCTCCTCTATACCAACTTCATCCGTTTTAATGAAGTGATGATCATCAAAACGCTTAAACCCTTCAATGCATTTATCCGTCTGCGCGAAGCACCAATTACCTTCCTCTTCTCCTCGGGCAATCAGACGTTTGTGTATTGTCTCTTTTTCTGCAGTTAAACAAAAGTGAACCGTTTCTGCATCGATTTCCAAGAAACCATCATGAATGGTGTTGAAATAGTTCTTATTGTAAATCGTCATCGGCACGATCAAATCTTTCCCGTAAGTCTCGCATAGTTGTTTTGCCACTTCCACAGTCAATGGCTTCCACATATCTAAATCTTGAAAATCTCCCGTTTGTTCATGCTCGAGTTTCACGTTTTCTGGTATGATATGTCGAAGCATATAACCAACCACTTCGGGATCAAAGAGTATAGCTCCGTCCATCTTACGCAACAATTCGTTTGCTACAGTCGTCTTTCCAACACCAAATGCCCCATTGATCATGATGATCATTCTATCTCCTCCTCGTACGTTAAAAATGGCTCATACATAGTAATCGCATGATTCTCCGTGATAAATTCATCGTCCACCTTATTCCCCTCAAGGTCATAAACCTTTCTAAAAATCGTATTGTGACGTACATAGCCACCCCATAATTCCCTTGTAAAATGATGCTCTTTCTCATACACTTCAAATGTCCGATTAACCGGCAATACCGAACGTCATTCTCCGCTTAAATGTGTATCTGTCACATAGACGACAAGTTGATAAGGGTTTGCCGTATTATTCTCTATTTGTAAATCCAAATAGTTATATGCACAAGTGGCACCACTACCGAAGGGTTGATTTCGATTTGAATCAGGGAATACATCGTAGCTGTGGCGATACCTTTCCGTCACAGTCAGAGGAGTGTGTAAAGTGATCCAATAAATCAGGTTTGACAGTTGGCAAAGTCCACCACCAATACCGACAGTCACTTTTCCATAATGAAGAATCATCCCTTCTACATACCCCTTACGCCTCGTCGTGTTTCCAATCAATCGCCAATAAGAAAACGTCTCCCCCGGCTGGACCACGATTTTATCCAACTGTTTTACTGCGATTTTTAAGTTTGTGGTTTTATTATATTGAAGTTGCATATCAACATTTTGTAACTTCCTAAGTAATGGAGTCCGATGTTTTTTATGGACATATGGAAACTTCCCATCAATTTTTTGTCGTGCATATCTTTTCTGATCAAACAACCATTCACTATATCTCTTAAACCTATAGACTTTCTTTCCCAAGAAAATTCGTATTTTACTTCGTCTAATCGGCTTCAACGAGACCACCTTCCCCACCTCCCATTAGTGTAATTCTATATAGATTGTTCATTATCCTTTTTCCTGCGATGCAACTTATCGTTATTTTTCTGCAAGTGACCGACCGTAATTGTCCAGTTACCGAAAATCCGAAGACGTACTCGGTATTGTTTTCTATAGTAGAAGTACAAAGAAAAACAACGGAGGGATGGCAATGAATATTGTTCAGGTGAAGCAACTGAAAAAGGCTTACGGTGCAAACCAAGTATTACAGGGGATTGATTTTACAGCTCAAGCAGGGGAAATTATCGGTGTCATCGGTAAAAACGGTGCTGGCAAATCGACTTTTTTAGAAATCGTAATGACGTTAAAACCTTATGATGAAGGAACCGTTTCGGTGTTAAATCAAGAGGTACGCACCTTATCGGCACAGCAACTTGTTGAGATGCGTATGCAAATTGCAGTCGTCTTGCAGCCAACACAATTTTATAAGTCGTTAAAGGTTGTGGAGTTGTTGAAGTTGTTTAAAGCCTATTACCAGTCGACAGTAAACATTGAAAAAATCATCACCGACTTTAAACTCCAACCTTACAGAAAAAAGTATTTCGATAAGTTATCAGGTGGCTGGAAGCAAATCGTCAGTTTGGCCATTGCGTTTTTATCGGAACCGAAAATGCTCATTTTGGATGAACCGACGACTGGACTTGATCCGCATATGCGAAATATGTTGTGGATGTACATTACCGATTACAACAAACGGACTGGAGGTACTGTCATTTTGACAACGCACAATATGGATGAAGTGGAGTTGTATTGCGATAAAGTGTTGCTCATTAATAATGGTGTTAGTGAAGTGTTTTCGAAGACAAAACAGATTTTGGATGACGGGTATTCATCCATTAACGATTTTTATCTTTCTAAAGTATCAGGTTAAGAGGGGGACTAAATATGTTAGCGAATCAGTTGAAATATGATCTTTTAATGTTTTCAAGGGAGCTATTCTATCTTGTGTTCACGGTGGTCGTTCCACCTGTTACGTATCTTTTCATGGGCGAGCTATATGGCGAGTTCATGTATGCCGGGGGATTGAATTATGCAGAGACGTATACCCCTTCCTTCATCTTGCTTATCACATTCGGCGTCGTCTTTTTCGCTTTTGGATTCAATAAAGTGCTGAATCGGTCGACAGGAGTTGAAAAACGGGTCAGCTTGGCACCTGTGCCGAAAAAAGTCTTATTGCTATCCGATATTTTAAAATCAATTATTGTAACGAGTTTCGGATATTTCCTTGTATTTTCCCTAGGTATGATCCTATACGATCTTTCCTTCCAGCTTATAAGCTTTCTTGTGTCATATGGATTTTTCATTTTATTAAACGCGTCATTACTCATCATCTCATCTGCAATTTATTCTTTTTTCAAGAGTATCAACGGCGCACTTGTCTTTTCAATTGTACTCTTTCAAGTCGGTATGATTTCAGGAGGATTCACAATGCCGATTGAACGAATGCCGTCTTTCGTGCAAGTCATTGCAGACTTCAATCCGCTCTATCATATGAATCAGCTGTTCATCGCTGTGTGGAATGGCCAGTTTGTCTTTGAAAGCGGTACATTCATGTCAATTGGCTACATTTTAAGTTGGGTCCTCGTAGCGCTTCTCATCATTCGTTTTGCAAAAAAAGTGAGAAATTGAGCTTTTCGATGGTACGATATGAGAAGTAAGGTTTAAGGGGAGGTTTGGGGAATGAAAGTAACGTTGGACATTGATAGTGATTATGAGGAAACAAAAGTGACGATCCACTGCAATGAAGTGGACGAATCGATTAAAGAAATCCTCGATTTTCTAAAAGGGAAGAAAACAGAGTTTCTCGTCGGTAAAGACGGAGAGATGCAACATATTATTCGGCCAGACGCCGTGCATTATTTTCATACGGAAAACGAAGGGGTCGTTGCGGTCACTTCAGAAGGGTCATATATGTTAAGAGAAAAATTGTATGAGCTAGAAGAAATGCTTTCTTCATCAAAGTTCATTCGCTTATCCAAGTCAGTCATTGCTAATCTTCACGAATTAAATAGATTTGAAGCCTCTTTTAACGGAACGCTATGTGTACATTTCAAATCGGGTACAAAAGAATATGTTTCCCGCACGTATGTCCACGGCATCAAGGAAGCGCTGAAACTGAACAGGAGGAAAAATGGATGAAGACATTTTTACTACGAAGCATATTGGGTATCTTTTTTGGCTCATTCCTTACACTTGTTGTCTTATTTATTGTCATATTTGTCGGGGATCATGACACACTCGACGCGTCCATTCTTGTGAAAAATGCAATTGGGCAAGTTTTTTGCGGGTGGTTCTTCACCGTGACTCCGTTGCTTTTTGAGAATGAAAGGCTATCGTTGCCTGTTCAAACTGTGTTGCATTTTCTATGTGTATCCATCCTCTATTTCATCGTCGCATTCGTACTAGGATGGGTGCCATTCACAACAACCGGCTTTCTCGCCATACTCGGTCTCTTCATCGTCATCTACGCAATCATCTGGACCGCCTTCTACATGTACTTCAAAAAACAAGCTGCAAAATTAAACAAAGAACTACGTGAATTGTGATTAAAATTATTTTCACTATTCATAATTGTGCAGGTGCCTGTCCCCCGAAAAATTCTAAATTGTCTTGGGGACTGGCACCGCTAAAAAGCCACCTCCACGGAAGTTTCCGCGGGGTGGCTTTTTTGATTGGGCATGCTTCACTTACACCTTATGATTGTTATTCAAGCAAACGGAATACCATGTAGATAGCGACGCCAAAGACAACGACGGCCGAGATTTTATTTAATACGTTGATAAACGTACCACTCGTATCCAACCTACCAATAAGACGCCCTGTTAGCGCAAGACCGAAAAACCAGCACCATGCGACGAGTATTGTCGCAACCGTAAATGCCATTCTTTCATCGCCTGTGTAGCTTAAAGCGTTCGATCCAATGACACCTATTGTATCGAGGATAGCATGTGGATTGAGTAGCGAAACGGATGCTGCAAAAATAATTTGTCGTCTTGGAGAAAATCGTTCGCCTTCATGCTTTGCAGGCGAGGAGTTGGTTCTCCAGAGTGAAATGCCTATGTATAACAAAAACAAAATTCCGATCCCAATAATAATCGTCTCAAGCCACTCAAACGTTAAAATGAGTAAAGAAACGCCTGAAACTGCTGCGACTATGAGGATTGTGTCACATATTCCAGCCGTAATGACGACTGGCAAAGCTCTTGTTAACTTGGGTTGAAGTGCGCCTTGATTGAAAACAAACACATTTTGTGCACCTAACGGCAAGATTAAGCCGAACGCAAGAATAACACCATGAATAATAGCTTGAATCATTTCCCCACCTCCTCAATCCATTAAACGTCCAAACAACTAAAATTGCAATAGTACATTTATAATCATATGAACTATTCAGAATTAAGTGGGTGCCTGTCCCCAAACACTAGCGTTGCACCGTTTACACTAAATACATTAAAAACTATATTTTTACATTATGGTACTTCGGTAAAATTTAAAAAAGGGAACAGGGGTCTACAGTTAAATCAGTTCCCTTTTTTTGTAATTTAATTTATTTAGCTTTGTTTTTCTTTGTTGCTTTTAACTTCTTCTCTTTTTTGATGAAATG
>NZ_JAUBDI010000037.1:0-13765 GCF_033253735.1 Sporosarcina saromensis
ATGAGGTCAGCTTTATTAACAAGCTGGCCTAGCCTGCCAAGGCTAACATGTCCGCCACTCCATGTAAAATCAGCTAAATTGTTGGCTATTGTGTGTTACACATACTTCTTGACGGTACCCATGCTTCCTTCAAACGCCGCATATTTCACCGGAACGCGGCATACTTCTTCAAAACGCCGCATTACTTTGCCGTTTACCGCATAACTCGGCAAAACTCCGCATTACTCAGCCGTTCGCCGCATAACCTACCAGCTCTCCCCATAAAAAAGCATAAAAAAACTGCAGACATACAAAGTATGCCTACAGCCTAAATTAACTTATTCCCTTACTTCAAATCTTTCATGTCACTGCGCGTAATAATGTGGTCGATCAAACCGTATTCCTTCGCACGTTCAGCCGTCATGAAATTATCGCGGTCCGTATCTTTCGCGATGACTTCAACCGGTTGTCCTGTACGCTCGGAAAGAATTGTGTTCAACTTCTCGCGAAGGAACAAAATGCGTTTCGCTGCGATTTCGATTTCCGTCGCTTGCCCTTGCGCACCGCCGAGTGGTTGGTGAATCATCACTTCGGCATTCGGTAACGCGTAACGCTTTCCTGGCGTACCCGCCGTCAAAAGGAACGATCCCATTGAAGCCGCCATACCGATACAAATCGTTTGGATGTCCGGCTTGATGAATTGCATCGTATCGTAAATTGCCATACCAGCTGTAATGCTTCCGCCTGGGCTGTTAATGTAAATCGATACGTCTTTTTCTGGATCTTCCGCTTCCAAGAATAGTAATTGTGCAACGATGGAGTTTGCTACGTTGTCATCAATTGCGCTCCCTAACATAATAATACGGTCTTTCAATAAACGAGAATAAATATCGTAAGCGCGTTCTCCTCGTGTTGTCTGTTCAATAACTGTTGGTATGAGATTCATCCTATTTCCTCCTTTTGACTGGATCGAAATTATCGTTCTGTTGAAATCTTTTATTCAACTGTACATCTATCATACATACTATGGTCAATTAAGGTCAAATATTACGCATTCAGCAATCGTCTCGTCCACAACTGTAAAAACGTCCATAGCACGACAATTTCGATTCTCCCTACTTTATTCTGCCTAGACTTCATACATTCCCCACTTACTCGCAAGTTAGACAACCACACAAAAAATAAGTCTTGCAATCAAGCCGCGCTATTTGTATAATGGGACTTGTCTGCTACAAGCAGTAGCGCATAATTTGCCCTCGTGGTGCAACGGATAGCACGTAAGATTCCGGTTCTTGAGATGTGGGTTCGATTCCTGCCGAGGGCGTAAACGTATAAAAACCTGTAAATGGGCCCTGCCTGTTTACAGGTTTTTTTGTCCAAAGGAACAGCCGTTTCACAACAATCGAAACGGCTTTTCTTTTAGTTTTCTTTTTCTACAAGTGCAGTTAGGGTTTCGATCGCTTGCTCTTCATCATTACCTTCTGCAATTAACGTCACCGATGAACCTCTTGCAATCGCCAAACTCATGACACCCATAATACTCTTCGCGTTCACTTGACGTTCTTCCTTCTTCAGAAACACGTCAGATGTAAATTTATTCGCTTCCTGCACAAACAATGCAGCTTGTCTTGCTTGCAATCCAGTCTTCATTTTCACTTCTACTGTTTTTTCTGCCATTCGCACTAGACTCCTTTCGTCTTCACATTCTCAATCAGTTCAAAATGCCACCAACACGTAGATTTTCTGCAATCTCTTCGATTTTCCGTAAACGGTGATTGACCCCAGATTTACTAACCGTCCCACCTGACACCATTTCACCTAGCTCTTTTAATGTAATGTCTTGATGGGTGATCCGCAAATGGGCAATCTCTTGTAGGCGTTCAGGTAATTGATCCAACCCGATCGTATTCTGGATGAATTTTATATTTTCAACTTGGCGTTGTGCCGCTCCAATTGTTTTATTCAAATTGGCCGTTTCACAATTCACAAGACGGTTCACACTGTTTCGCATATCCCGCAAAATCCTTACGTCCTCGAACTTCATGACGGATACGTGCGCACCCATCAAGCTTAGAAAATCGGAAATCTTCTCCGCTTCCTTCAGATACGCGATATACCCTTTCTTCCGCTCAATTGACTTGGCATTCAAATGGAACAGATTCATCAGCTCCACTAGCGCTTCACTATGTTCCTTGTAAAACGAGAAAATCTCCAAATGATAAGAAGATGTCTCCGGGTTATTCACCGACCCGCCAGCCAAAAACGCTCCGCGCAAATAAGACCGCTTACAGCATTTCTTTTTAATCAACTCGGGGACGATTTCATTGTTAAACTGAAACGTTCCTGTCAGGATATACAAATCCTCTAGCAACTGCTTAGCGCCTTCGCGAATACGGCATATGTACACATTGTTCTTCTTCAACCGCATTTTCTTCCGGACTAACAACTCCACTTTATAAGGATATAGCCTTTTAATATTCGAATAGAGCCTCCGCGCAATGGCAGCATTTTCTGTCTGTACATCTAAACTTAACTGTTTGTTGGAAAACGAAAGGGCACCATTCATGCGAATAAATGCAGCAATTTCAGCTTTCACACAACAAGCACTCGTTTCAATTTGCGTCAATTCCTTCTTCACTTCTGCTGCAAAAGACATGACATTCCCCCCTTTCTCGGCGACAATCAAGTCTACTCGCTAACTTTTGGTTGCTCCATATAGCCGATGACCCAAGACGCAACCTTTTGGGCATCATGAATCATTCGGCCATCTACCATCGTTGAAATATCTTTTACGACAATGTTCGGCACAAGGTCTTTCAACGCTTCAATATCATTTTCGACAGGGAGTTGTACATCGGCCCCTTCATCATGCGGATAAATACGTTCCACATCCGTGTCATTTAACAGCACGGTATCGATGAATTCGCTTCCAGCATGCTCATACAACGCTTTCACATGCTCGGAGGCTGTATACTCGAACGTCTCTCCTGCTTGCGTCGTCAAGTTATTAATATAGACCTTTTTCGCGCGGCATGCGAGAACAGCGTCTCGTATGTCCCTTACAAGTATTGTCGGTAATATGCTTGTATATAAGCTACCCGGCCCGAAAATAATTAGATCCGCTTCTTCGATCACTTTCACCGTTTCAGGTAGCGGCTCAACTTCTTGAGGCGATACATACACTTTTTGAATTTTCCGTCCGTATACCGGTATTTTTGACTCACCGGTTACAATTGTGCCATCATCGAGCTCCGCATGCAAGGTGATTCTTTGGTTTGCTGCAGGTAATACTTTCCCTTTAATGTTCAGCACTTGCCCCATCTTTTCAACCGCACCGGCAAAATCACCCGTAATGTCGGTCAATGCAGCAAGCATAAGGTTTCCAAGAGAATGTCCCTTCAAATCATCCGAAATCGAAAACCGGTATTGAAACATCTTTTCGATTAACGGCTCCACTTCTGACAGCGCTGCCATCACTTGACGAATATCACCAGGCGGTGGAATATCGTACGCATCCAACAACCTACCCGAACTACCACCATCATCCGCCACAGTGACAACTGCTGTTAACTCTACAGGGTACTTTTTCAATCCTCGAAGCAATGTGGACAATCCGGTCCCGCCTCCAAAGACGACTATTTTTTTCTCTCCCCCGGATTGCAACATAGCGTTCAACCCTTTCTCTTCTCTACATCACGATGTGTAATAATTGTTTTATACTCTTCCTTGAACCGAGCACCGAAAAACTCTGCAAGTGTAACCGAGCGGTGTTGTCCACCCGTACAGCCAAATGCAATGACGACTTGGGATTTTCCTTCGTTCTTATATTGAGGAATAATGAATTTAAACAGATCGGACAGCTTCTCGATCAGCACTTGCGTATCATTCCATTTTAGCACATATTCATAGACTTCTTTATCCAAACCCGTTTTCGGCTTTAATTCATCGATGTAATACGGATTTGGCAAGAAACGGATGTCAAAGACGACATCTGCGTCGATCGGCATCCCATGTTTGAAACCGAATGACATAAAGTTCAGTGAAAAGCCTGTATCGCCTTTCGATGAAAACGTGGACATAATTTTCTCACGCAATTCTCGTGGTTTTAGTTGAGATGTATTGTAAATGGACCTCGCACGACCGCGCAACTCCGAAAGCAATGCCCGCTCTTTTCGGATGCCCGTCAATGGCAAGCCACCTTCAGCGAGCGGATGAGACCTTCTCGTTTCCTTGTACCGTCTAACAAGTGTCTCATCATTCGCTTCCAAGAACAGCAGCTTGACCGTTACACCATCCATTTGAATCATGTCATCCAATGCACCGATTAGCGAATCGAACAAGTCTCCGCCCCTCGTATCCATCACCGCTGCAATTCGTCTCATCTTGTTTTCGGATTTCATCATTAAGTCAATAAACGTAACAAGCAACTCTGGCGGCAAATTATCGATACAATAAAACCCGAGATCCTCGAAACTTTGCATCGCCACAGTTTTCCCCGCACCAGACATCCCCGTAATGATGACCAATTCCACGTCGCTATTCGGTAATTCGTTCTCCATTGTCGTCAATCACCTTCCATCGAGTTTTGCAAACGTTCGTCCAACAGTTCGAACTCTTCTGTATAATAAAATGTACCATATTGCACGCCAGATTGGGAGACTGCAAATAACAAGTTTGCCCGATCGCCTTCCGCCATAGGCAACGTTTCCAAACTTTCAACCGGATGCCACTCCAGCAACCCTTCCCGATTCGACTCATATGGCGTCCCCGTCAAATCGTGCGCAACGAACGTATACAACATCCATTCATTCAACAACGCCTTCGTATCCGGATCCACAATCATCATCGTATAGATCCCCTTCACATGCGGTTTCACAGGCACTGCACCCGTCTCTTCCTCAAACTCCCGCACCGCCGCTTCGTAAATGGACTCCCCAGAATCGATCTTTCCACCTGGAGCAACATACCAATCACGTCTCGGTTTCTTCAACAACAGCACTTGATTGTTTTTGACTACAAGTAAATTAGCAATTCTTTGCATTTAAATATCCTCTCTTTTTTCAACACGCGTACGTACAGTATACTATGTTTTTCAACCAAACGACAAAAAAAGAAGACCACCCACCGGTAAACCGGTAGATAGCCTTAACAACTTGCTATATCAAAAAGGGGGGTCAAATTGATACTCTTACTATAACCCATCTGTATTGCAGAACCATTACAACAATATTAAGGTTGCATTAATGTTATTACAACTGCCAGAGATTCCAGTAACATAACTACTTTCTGCAATTACTAGCTTTAAAAACCTCTTTTTTTAATCGCGTCATGGCGGGAAGCTTCCGACTTACATCCCGCCCGCGTACCCTCACGCAAAATATTCCTCCTGCGCGCTGTTGCGTTCGTTCACCTTTTCAATCGGATAATTTTCACCCAATAACCAGCTTGACGTCCCCAATGTAAGCCTGCTTATGCCCAAAATAGTCCCCCCGCCACCCACAAAAAAAAGCAAGAACGGAAACACCCTCTCCGTCCTTGCTCTTTTCTCTTCTTATACTTCCGCTAATTTCTCAGCGAGTTCTTCGATATACTTTTGGCATGCTTGTGCAGCGATACTACCATCACCAGTTGCTGTAACAACTTGGCGAAGCATTTTCTGACGCACGTCACCAGCAGCGTAAATGCCCGGCACGGACGTCTCCATGTCTTCGTTCGTCACGACATAGCCGTGTTCATCCAAGATGCCAAGATCTTTAAACGGTCGTGTTAACGGATCCATACCGATATAGATGAACATACCTTCTGTTTCCATTTCTTTTTCTGTTCCGTCCACTGTTGAAACGAGTGTAATGGAACCGATTTTGCCGTCTTTGTCGTTCACTTGCTTCACCGTTGAATTCCAGATGAAATCAATTTTTTCATTTGCAAACGCACGGTCTTGCAAGATCTTTTGTGCACGCAACTCATCACGTCTGTGGATAATCGTCACTTTGTTAGCAAAACGCGTCAAGTATGCACCTTCCTCAACAGCAGAGTCTCCTCCACCGATAACGACGATGTCTTTCCCTTTGAAGAACGCTCCGTCACAAACTGCACAGTAGCTCACACCGCGTCCAGTCAGTTCTTTCTCGCCAGGAATGCCCATCTTACGGTATTCCGCACCTGTCGTAATAATGATTGCACGTGCTTTATATTCTTTTCTTCCTGAAATGATTGTTTTATAACTTTCCCCGTCAATAATTTCGGAAACGTCACCGTATGCATATTCCGCACCGAACGCTTTCGCGTGGTCGAACATTTTCTTCGAAAGATCCGGTCCTAAAATCGTTTCAAAACCAGGATAGTTCTCAATTTCTTCTGTGTTTGCCATTTGTCCGCCCGGAATTCCGCGCTCTAGCATTAATGTTGATAAGTTTGCTCTAGATGTATACACTGCGGCAGTCATCCCTGCAGGACCAGCGCCGATAATAATGACGTCATAGATTTTCTCAGTTGTCATCGTTCTTCCTCCTCCATTACATATACCACTGTTCAAATCGTATAAGATTTCAAGGAGCCATTCAATTTTTTTGCTTGCATGAAATAAATGACTTTTTCTCCTTATTGATTAAAATGTGGAAGAAATTCGATCAATTCATTTACATATTTCGTCAACGTCTGAGGCGAAATGCCATACATGCGGGCGATGGCCGTTTTCGTCACGCCTTTATAGCGCGATGACTGGAACATGTAATCGGCAGCCGCCGCCAACGCTTTCGGATTGCGGAAGTGATATGCACGCTGTAACCCGACTTCACAAAGGGTAAACCACATTTGGAATAAATGCGTCCCTTGTTTGTCCAGCGGTTTGTACTCAGCGTACAATAAATCCGTCGCTTGCACTGCTCGTAAGAAAGACTCATCAAATTCATTTACAATCGTGAATTCATAGTCGAGGCTTTGTGCTAAAAACAACTGTTCCATGACGGAAAGCTTGTCCAAGTCGATGTACGCAGGATGGGAAATAATTTCTTGCTTATGGCCCGACTTGCCAAGCAAATAAAAGCCAAGTAGACGCTCACTTCGATATTTGTTTCCGATTTTACTTAACAAAAACTCGCGATCTTGCTCATACGATTCCGGCTTTACGGATGAATGAACATCTTTCCAAGGCTCTAGCCCTTCCTTACTTGGATCGAGTTCAACGAGTTTTTCATATGCATCCTTTGCAACTTGCTCATTTCCTGAGAAATAAGCCGAATGGGCAAGCCAGAAATAATAGCCCGCATCCCCTTCAAAACCTTTTTTCTGCAAGCTGCGCAACCAGCCATATGCTTCCTTATGTTTACCAACTAACGCAAACGTTGCACCTAATTTATAGCGATGGACGAATTGGTACGGCTTGATTTTCAGTAACAAATCGAGCATTTGATCCAATTCCTTTTGATCTTTTTCATAATAATAAAAGACGGCGAGATTGCATAACGCATGGATGTTGCCTTTGTTTTTATCCAACACGTCATACAGCAATTCCTTTGCCGGCTCGATGTTGCCGACATAAAAATAGGCAAGCGCCAAATTGTTATAAGCCGCCCAAAAATCCGGATAGTCGATAATGATCGCTTCCAAAATTTTTATCGCCTCTTCAAAATCACCGGATTCCATGGAACGTCGTGCTTTCTCCTGCAAGAAATACACTTCGCCATCGGGCATTTCTTCGTCTTTGAAAAACGCCTCTTCTTGTTCCGCGAAGTCGATGATTTTCATCGAATCGTCCGCAAGCGGGCCGTCCGGTGCTAACGCAATGTATTTTTCAGCGTAAATTTTCGCATCACGAAGAAGCCCGAGGTGAGCGTGGACTTCCGCCAAATAGAAAATAATATCCTCTTCTTCCGGGTCTAAACCATGGGCAGCCGCTAAAATTTCATACGCCTCTTCAAACATGCCTTGCTCCATGACAAGAATGCCGAATTGCATGAGAATGAGCGGATCATTCGGACTTAACTCGACCGCCCGTTGTAAATATTTATGAGCTTCATCATAGCGTTCGCGTTGCATCGCTTTGACGCCTTTATGATAATAAAATTCACCGTCAGGAATAAATGAAATCACTTTTTTGTCGATGTTCTTATGTTTTTTGTCCAATCAAATTCCTCCGAAAAAATTAGAAGGAACGCATAAAACGTTCCTCCCAATCAACTTGCCTTATTATAACATAAGTTTACGAACCGTCACTCTATTTCTGTTAGTCTTGCAGGTTACGAGAGGAAGCCTGTTTGCGCGCCTCCATCTGTTCCGCCGTATAGATGATCCGGACGGGATTCCCTCCTGCCAATGCACCTGCAGGAATATCGCGGTTTACGAGTGAAGCGGCCGATACAATCGCCCCATCGCCAATTTCCACGCCTGGCAAAATTGTCGAGTTCGCCCCGATCATGACCCGGTCTCCGATGACCACATCGCCAATCCGGTATTCATCAATCAAATATTCATGCGCAAGAATTGTCGTATTAAAGCCGATAATTGTATTGTCCCCTACTTTGATGCGCTCAGGGAACATCGTATCCGGCATAACCATAAGTGCAAACGACGTTTTATCCCCAATTTTCATCCTCAAAAACGTTCGGTAGATGAAGTTCTTCAAAGGGATGAAAGGCGTATACCGGCCGACTTGAATGAAAAAGAAGTTTTTCGCGACTTTCCAAAAAGACACCGTTTGGTAAATGTGCCAAAGCGAATTCGCATCGCCTTTCGTACGGTACCGTTCCGTCCTTCTCACACTTTTTCACCCTGTGTAATTGGAAGAAGATCGCTAATATGCTGCAACACATAATCCGGTGCCAGCGAACGGATAAACGCTTCTCCTTTTAACGACCAAGCAACACCAGCAGTCCGCACACCCGCATTTTTGCCCCCACCAATATCATGGGTATTATCCCCGATCATAAGTGCTTCCTCGGGTTTAGACCCTAACCGCTCCAATGCGAGCAACAAAGGCTCGGGATCAGGCTTCGGTCGTTGCACATCATCTAATCCGATGACGGTATCAAAGAAATCTTCCAGCCCCATGAGTTGTAATCCTCTCATGACCATATTGTTTCGCTTCGTCGATACAATCGCCATTTTCATGCCATTCTCTTTTAATCGTTGCAACGTTTCGGACACCCCGTCGAACTCTTTTACGAGTTGGTCGTGGTTCGCCAAGTTCCATGTCCGGTATTCTTGAATCAATACATCTGACAAATCAGCGTCAACCGTATCAAATGACTCTTTCAATGTTGGACCCATGAACGGCAAAATATCCTCCCGCGTATATTGCCCTGGATAACGGCTGTTCAACACTTGCTCAAACGATTGTATGATCAGCTCATTCGTATCGAGTAACGTTCCATCAAAATCAAATAACAAAGTCGTAATATTAGCCATTTAGCACCGTGACCTCCTTCAGTTTCCTTCGTTCGTTCCGCTTCCAAATGACCGCCACAGCAATCGTTAAGACAAACGCTGTCACGAGCCGGATCAGTAATAACGGTAACACTGGAATTCCGAGTGGAATGAATATTAACGTATCCTCCACGACGGCGTGACAGGCAATGAGGAAAATGAATGCAAGTGTCGCATCCTTTTTACTGACGCCATCCTCTTGCACCGCTTGAATCATCACACCTGCCCCATACAACAATCCAATGACCAAACCGGCTACCAATGTCATCGAAGCATTCGGTTGCACACCGATCACTTTCGTGAAAGGAGCAAGTTTCTCGGAAAACTTCTGCAAATACTGCCGGTCTTTCAAAAACTGCACAAAAATCATTAACGGAATGACAATCATCGCAAGCTGCAGCACACCGAATGACGCTTTTTGCAAACCAAGCAAACCGATTGCCAGCCACCCTTCCGGTGCAGCAACAACTTCAGGTGCTATGCCGTATTTCGCAATCTCCCCGCCACCGTTCCAGAACAAATTAATAACAATTCCTGAGAACGCCGCCAATCCAAACCGTACGACAAGCACAACCCACAATTTGACGCCAACTTTCAGCGCCACACCGGTTTCAATGAAAATATTATGCGCAAAGCTGAGCATCACCGCTAAGATGAACACTTCTTTCACAGTCAACTCAAGCGATAAAATCCCTGCAATCCCCGCATATAAATTGAGCGCATTCCCGAGCACTAACGGAATTGCCGCTTCCCCGCTCAATCCAAAAATGCCCATGAAAGGTGAAACGAGCTTCACAATCCAAGACAACACGGGTGTATGCTGTAAAATGACGAGCAACAACGTAATCGGGAATATAATCTTCCCTAACGTCCACGTCGTCTTCAACCCCGCTTTCAACCCATTCCGCAACGTCTCCATGTCCCCAACCCTCTTTTATTTATCTTGATAATGCACGTTCACTTTTTTAATGAACCTTCTATAGATAAACATCGCTACCGCAAATACAATCGCTAAAATGGATACGATTTGCGCAGCCCGTAAATCGCCGCCATACAAACTGTCCGTCCGCATCCCCTCAATGAAGTAGCGGCCGATCGAATACCACGTCAAATAGAAGAAGAACATCTCTCCGCGTTTCAAACGCACTTTCCGTAATAAAAGAATAATGATCAATCCGACAACATTCCATAACGATTCATACAAAAATGTCGGATGGTATGTAACGCCCTTAATCGTCATTTGTTGCATAATCCAATCAGGAATCATCGTATTTTCCAAGAACGACTGCGAAACCGGTCCACCATGCGCTTCTTGGTTAATGAAATTCCCCCAACGTCCAATAATTTGGCCAATCAAAATACCAGGCGCTGCAATGTCGGCCACTTTCCAAAAAGATATTCCCTTCCTTTTTGTATACACATACGTCGTCAAAAACGCACCGATTAATGCACCGTGAATCGCGATGCCGCCTTCCCAAATCTTAATAATATCGGCAGGATTGTCCTTATACGAATCCCACGAGAAAATAACATAGTAAATCCGCGCACTAATAATGGCAATCGGAACAGCCCAAATGAGCAGGTCTGTTAAAAAGTCAGGATGCATCCCCCGCTTCACCATTTCCTTTTGCACGACGATAAACGCCAAAATAATCCCTGTTGTAATTAATATCCCATACCACCGTATAGGAATCGGCCCTAACTTGAACGCAGTCGGGTCAATTGCTAGTAAATCAAACATCCGTTCACTCGATCCCCTCTATGTCAGATTTCGTCGTTTCATCATGAATTGCCGCATCTAATTTCTTTGAAAACGCCTCTGCAGCATTAATGCCCAATCTTTTCATGCGGTAATCCATTGCCGCCACCTCAATGATGACCGACAAGTTCCGTCCCGGTCTCACCGGTACCGTCAACTTCGTCAATTCGGAATCAATAATCTTCATCTTCTCCTCATCGATGCCTAAGCGGTCATAAATCTTTTCCGGATCCCACACTTCTAAATCGACGACCATGAGCACGCGTTTATCGTCCTTCACTGCACTTGCACCAAATAACGTCATCATGTCGATAATGCCAACGCCACGAATTTCAAGCATATGCCGCAAAATCTTCGGCGGATTGCCAATGAGGACATTTTTCGCAACTTGACGAATTTCGACCGCATCATCCGCAACGAGCCGATGCCCCCTCTTCACGAGCTCCAGCGCCGTCTCACTTTTCCCTACACCGCTTTTCCCGGTAATCAACACCCCGATGCCATACACATCGACTAACACACCATGGACTGTTGTCATCGGAGCGAGCCTACCTTCAAGGAAATTCGTCAGCATTCCCGAAAATCGCGTCGTTGCGCTATCCGTCTGTAAGATAGCAATATTGCGTTCCTCCGCAACTGCCATCAGTTCTTCTGGACATTCCATCTGATGCGCAATAATGAAAGCAGGTGTATCAGGCGAACATAACCGTTCCATGCGATCCACCCGTTCAGCTGCCGTCAGTCTATAAAAGAAGGAGAGCTCTGTTTTCCCTAGCAATTGTACACGGGAAGCTGGATAAAAATCGAAATAACCAGCCATCTCAAGACCCGGACGTGAAATGTCACTCACTTCAATCCGTCGGTCAATCCCTGCGTGGCCACCAAGCAATTCAAGTCCAAAACGTTCTTGGACATCTTTCACCGTCACAATCGACATCCTCTCGCCACCTTTTCATATCAATCTGTCTACGCACCATTTTACCACGAACTGCTCCATTTTAAATGAATTCAATTCGAACTTGTACACTTCTTACCCCTTCCATTCTATATAAGAAGTAAGGAGGGAATAACATGACGATACTACTAATTGACGCAGGACACGGACCGAACACACCAGGAAAACGCTCACCCGACGGCCTTTTACGCGAATTCACCTTCAATGCCGCCGTCGCCAATTTAACGAAGCAACATCTAATCGCTAAAGGCATCACCGTTCGATTTGCTCACGATAAAACCCGAGACGTTCCACTTACAGAACGGACCACCTATGCCAATCGCCAACAAGTTGCAGCCTTCATCTCCATCCACGCCAACGCATACGGCAACACATGGAATGCAGCGCAAGGAATCGAAACGTATATCTATCCAACCGCCGGTACCCAAACCCAATTGCTCGCAAATCTATTGCACACATCATTACTCACCGCCTGCAACCGAAAAGACCGCGGCATCAAAAAAGCCAATTTCGCCGTACTCCGCGAAACCACCATGCCCGCCGTTCTACTCGAATGCGGCTTCATGACAAATCGAGAAGAAGCCCAATTGCTCTTAGATCCGAAATACCAGCAACAATGCGCCAACGCCATCGCATTCGGCGTGTTAGCATGGCTGTACCGTTTAGATAAAGGTTAAGAGCGGATTGGTATAAGCATGGAACTGGATTTAACATAAAGTAATTTTGACTTACTTGGACGAGGGTGGCTCGCTACAATGAAACGACAAAAAAGTAAAGCCAGGCGAGCACATCACCTTAGTCATACAACTCACCCTCAACCAACCCTTTTTATTTGCCAAAACCCATTCAGCGCGACAATAACCGTCCCACATACACAACTCCCCGCGATAAAATCAACTTCAACAACAGCATAACTTCTTCAAACTCCGCATATTCAAGTCAAACGCGGCATACTTCCGTCAAACTCCGCATATCCCTCGAGAACGCGGCAAAAGTCGCTCAAACGCCGCATAACTTCTCCATTCGCCGCTTATCCAAGCAAAACGCAGCATTCCCCTAAAACTCGACGTCACTTTAAGTAATACCCCCACCAATAATCAGCCCATTTTTAGATTGTCAAAACCCATTCAGCGCGACTGTAACCGTTAAAATAAACAACTCCCCGCGATAACAACAACTTCAACAACAGCCTAATTTCATCAAACTCCGCATATTCCCGTCAAACGCGGCATACTTCCGTCAAACTCCGCATATTCCAGCCAAATGCGGCATACTTCCGTCTAACTCCGCATATCCCTCTAGAACGCCGCAAAAGTCGCTCAAACGCCGCATAACTTCTCCATTCGCCGCATATCCAAGCAAAACGCCGCATTCCCCCTAAAACTCGACGTCACTTTAAGTAATACCCCCACCAATAATCAGCCCGTTTTAGATTGTCAAAACCCATTCAGCGCGACAATTATCGTCCCACATATACAACTCCCCGCGATAACAACAGCATAACTTCTTCAAACTCCGCATATTCCGTAAGCGTTAATCGAAATACACCTTATTCTATTTGTTTGTCCATGCAATACTGGTAGTAACTTTTAGAAACAGAGAGGTGTTTGAGATTGTCAGAATTAGCGAATCCATCCGCGATACATGAT
>NZ_JAUBDI010000038.1:0-13386 GCF_033253735.1 Sporosarcina saromensis
CTTGGCTGCATCCATTTTAAATTCTTTGTCATACTGTCTTTTCATCTTTTTTCACTCCGCTCAGTTGGATAAGTTTATTATAACTCTCCCTATTCGCTGAGTCCTAATTTTAGAGTAGCATCATCTCTTCATATTTCACTATATCTTTTAAAGGGATTCTCCAACCTTTGTCGAGTTTAAATGCATTCGGAAAAAAGTTTCTAGTAATCAAGGTTGTAATGTAGTTCGCCGATGTTACTTTGAGCCGCTCACATGCTTGCTTCACGTTTAATGATTCTAGTATTATTTCTTCGATATGTTTAATGTCATTTTCCGGTATCCACCACTGTGCATTCTGTTTAAATGCATTAGGTAGCTTGGATTTCTTTATTAATTCCAATACAGAAGCATTATTGCCAGCTTTGTAGCCAAGTCTTTCTATCGATTCTTTAACAGTTAAGCAGTTAGTGGTATCCTTCAAATTATTTTTGTAGTTATCATATTCATTTACAGGGATTCTCCATCTACCTTCTACCTTAACTGCATTCGGAAAATGTTTACCCCTAATCAAACCGTTAACGTCATTAAGTCCTATTCCTAGCATTTTAGAGACCTGATTTGTTGATAAATAGTCACCACTATTAGATCCACTTTCACGATTCCCCAAACTGTCACCCCCTTCTGTCTATTAATTTAGGAATGTATACTTCATGCATATTCGAAAACTTATCTTCAATTTTCTTATGAATCCTTTCAGTTGAAACCATATATGTTAAGGATGAATTGATATTAGAATCCCCACGAAGGTGAGCTATTTCATAAGGGTTTTCTGCATCTTCTGCAATCATGTTGGTAAATGTACCACGTCCAATATGCGTGGACCATTTCATATGTTTCAAATGCTTCGCTAAAAGCTTCTGTTCACTATCGCCACGATTTTCAAGTAAAGCAATAAAATGATCCTTCACCTTTTGAAAGTATTGTCTATAACTTCTTTGGGATAATGCTTTACCATCCCTATTAACAAATAATGCGTTACTTCCGTCGCTAGGCTTATAAAGGCTAATATGGTCTTTAAACAGACTATGACCCCAATCATTTATTTCTAATACCCGCTGTGTTCGCACCTTTTTTACCGAGGCATGTTCTTTTAAGTCTGTTCGGAAGTTTTGATTCTGGAGCTGCAAGATAAAGTCACCTTCTTGCAGCCTCCTGGCTACTTGTGTTCTCTTTAAATTCACTACCTCAGAAACCCTTAGGCCACCGAATAATTGAAAGTACAAGCCTAATGCGACCGGTTTCGCTACTGCTATAGCCACCTCCAGCAACAGTGGAATGTAATTAATCGGCAACGTATGTTCAATCTCTTTCATTAATTTTGACGGGTACAAAGGTTGAAATGGAGATTCAAAATACGTTCCTAAATGAGTTTCTTTTTTCTCCAAAACCCTTTCTGGTTCTAAAGGAATTATATTTATCTTCATTAGCCAAAAATAAAATGGCGTTAAGGTTCTTTCGGCATCTTTTACTGTTGATCTTTTAACTCCTTTTAACGCTAAATGATTTAGATACTCCGTTCCATGATTAATTGTCAAATCTGTCAAAGAGGAGATTTTTAATTGTCTCCTTCTATCAGCCAGGTAATTTAAAAACTGAACAACATTATTCGCATGCTTGCGCTGGGTGTTGTACTGTCTACTTTTCCAATTATCAATGATAAACTGACTAATTGGATGGATTACATGTACATCAAGCTCCATATCTTTCAACCCTATTACAGCAAAGTGTTTCTTCTCTATCTCCCCATTGCTGTGAAAGATATAATCAATCCAAACAGGAATCGTACTAAACTTTATGGATAGGTTGTTATCGAAATAAAGGATCTTTCTATCCATTAATAAGCCTCCTATCCTCTTATTTTTGTACAATATTTAACAATAAGAAATATAGTAGATATGAATTGATATTAGAGTAGCAAGAATATTCTTTATGTGCAACAATTAACTTGTCATTATACACGAAATCCCTTAACCTAATTAGGTTAACAAGCAATTCGGTGATACATATATGTACATTCATATTATGTGCAATGTTATGGAGATAAGTGGATCGCGAAGGATCAAATATCTTCTACAGCATTTATTACCAAACTGGCGCACGCAATCAGATGATCAAACGGCTATGGATCAACTCCTTGGAAGTGGATGAAGTACGGAAAGGTTTTGCGAATTTGCGGGACAATCGGAAGGACTTAATGCTGTATGAGGAAGCAAAAGCCCGTCAAATTAGTGATTGGCTCGTTGGGATGAATGGATCTCGGCTGTATACGCTGCTTTTAAAAGCAAAGGGCGTTGAAGAGGTATTTCCGATTGGACGCGTACAAACGCCTACTGTGTACTTGATTTACCAACGGCAACGGGAGATTGAGACGTTTGTATCGGAACCGTTTTTTGAAGTGGAAGCGACGTTTACCGCGGAGCAAGGGACGTATAAAGGGAAAGCAAAAGCGAAAGAGCCGAAACGGGAGATTATTCAAGAGTTACTAAGAAATCATGGCATTCGACCAGATTCACCCGGTGTCATTTCCTCTGTTACGCATACGGATAAACGGACGCCGCCACCTCAACTGCATGCATTATCCACTTTGCAGGCAACTGCGAACCGTCGATGGAAGACAAGTCCAGCGGATGTATTGAAAATCATGCAAGGGCTTTATGAGAAAAAGCTTGTTACGTATCCACGGACGGATGCGAGACATATTACGCCAAACGAATTTGCGTACTTGAAGGACCAGGTCGGCGATTACCAACAGCTCATTTGCCATTCATTCCCTGTTGCCTCTCTTGCACCGAAAAAGCGCTATGTTGACAGTTCAAAAGTTCAGGAGCACTATGCAATCATTCCGACGAAGAAGATTCCGACACAAGCGGTGCTGGGGCGCCTGTCTCCTCTTGAAAGGAACTTGTATGAAGAAGTCGTCCGGACGACGCTTGCGATGTTCCATTCCGATTATTTGTACACGGAAACGAAAGTAACGACGGATGTGAATGGACTAGCGTTTTTTACTACCGGAAAAACGGAACGTGATTTAGGGTGGAAAGCGTTATTCCAACGGTCAAAAGACGAAAAGGATGAACCCTCTTTACCGCCACTGCGCAATCAAGAATCGGTGCAGAGTGCGATCGACATTAAAGAAGGTAAGACGATGCCCCCGAAGCCTTATACAGAAGGGCAACTCATCGCGATGATGAAAACATGCGGGAAGCTTGTCGACGATAAAGACGAGACGGATATTTTGAAGGAAATTGAAGGATTGGGCACTGAAGCGACACGAAGTGGAATTATCGAGACGATCAAAAAGCATGGCTATATTACCGTAGCAAAAAACATCGTCTCCATTACCGCAAAAGGTCGTGTCCTTTGCCAAGCGATTGAAGGCAACTTGCTTGCGAGCCCATCGATGACTGCGAAATGGGAAGCGTACTTGCGAAAAATCGGTAATGGCGAAGGAACCGGACAACATTTTCTGGAAAACATCGAGAAGTTCCTTGTTAAGTTATTGGAAGAAGTACCACGGCAGTTGGAAGCAACGCCGATCGATGCATCACTTGTACCGCCACGGCAATCTAAATCACGCAGTTCCTACCAAGCAGCCCAAGTAGCCCCTTGCCCTCATTGTAAGACAGGGATGATTATTGCGCATAAATCCTTTTACGGATGCAGCAACTATAAAAACGGCTGTAAACAGACGTTTCCTGGCATATTTTTGAAAAAGAAACTGACGCCCGCCCAAGTGAAATTGCTCTGTACAAAAGGGAAAACGAATGTCATCAAAGGTTTCACTGCCAATAACGGCAACCAGTTCAGCGCAAGCCTTGAATTGGAGAACGGTAAATTGAACTTAGTATTTACGTAAGCCATCCCACGAAAAACCGACCTCTCCCTAGTGGAGAAGGTCGGTTTTTTGTCCATTTTGATGCCGGGCCTCGAAATTATTCAGAGTGTTCCTAATTGTGTTGGGGACAGGCACCGTTTTTTTAGTTCTTTTTAACTAAAAACGCGATGAGGATGAAGAGGGCGAAGCTGAGTAATAATACGCTTCCACCAACAATATAGAAGATTAGAGAAAAGGTTTCGTTGAGGCCGAATGGTTGCATGAATTGGAACCACATGCCTGCTGTTAAGCCGATGGATCCGATGATGGCAGTCCATCCATGAACGGCAACCAACTTCTTCGCACGTACTTGATAAAGCTTATAAAATACACCCCATGCAAAGACGGACAACCAACCGACGACGAGAATGTGTGCGTGTATTGGACGGAACGCATAAGATCCTGATCCCGCCATATGTGAACCTAAAAATGCGCCAATTAAACCAAAAACCGCTGAAATACGGATTAAACGTAAACTCCATTTTTCTTGCATTGCGTATTCCTCCTGTTTCATTCATGTCTTTCCTATAGAATACATTCCCAACATGAACGGAATATGAACAACACATTACAAGTTTGATAGCGTTACAATGAAAGTCGTTCCAACACCTTCTTCACTCTCAACTTTCACCGACCCTTTATGGAGCTGCACAACCTGATGGACGATGGACAACCCGAGACCGGTCCCTTCAATTTCCCGCGTCCTTGAATGGTCGACACGGTAAAAACGGTCAAAGAGCCGACTCAAATGTTCTTCTGCAATGCCCATTCCGGTATCACGTATACGCACTTCCACAGTATCCAACTTACTCGTAAGTCGAATATCAATCTCCCCATTGGACTGCGTATACTTTAACGCATTTGACAACAGATTCTCCCACACTTTTTCCAAAAATGAAGGGTCCCCTGTAAACTCTACTTCATCCAGTTCCATCGATAACGACAGCTGCTTTTCCTCTAGCAACCACCTAAACTTGCGGACAATCTCTTTTACCTGTTCATCCAGACGGAATGCTCTGCGTCTTAACGGAGATTCAAGTTGATCTAAAGAAGTCAATAACAATAGTTGTTTTGTCAATGAAGACAACCGCTCCGTCTCAGATTGAATGACTTTTGCATAACTGCTTCGCTTATCAGGTGAAAGTTCCTCATCCACAAGTAATTCTGCAAACCCTTTAATATTCAGTAGCGGTGTTTGAAAGTCGTGAGATACATCACTAATGAATTCCTTGCGCATCCGATCATTTTCACTCAACCGCTCCGTCATCCGTTGAAAACTTTGCGCTAGCTGCCCAATTTCATCTTGTCGATTAATATCAAGCGTCCCTGAAAATTGCTCCTCCCCAACCTTTTTCGCAGCGACCGTCAATTTTGTAATCGGCTCGATCAACTTTTTCGCGACAATTAACATCGACAACAAGCTGACAATCGCCATGACGATCACCATACCCCCTAACAAGTAATGCACTTCCGTAAACAATAGTTTAATATCCGGTCGCATGAAAAGAGCGTACGTCGTTCCTTCATATGTAAAAGGCACGCCAACCGTATTGGCGAGTTCATCTGAAAAGAAACCGGTCATGAATGTTTCTGTTTTCAAGTCACGCATACCGTGATACAGTTTGCCGTCCAGTACCTCTTGAATCGATTGCTTGTCCAAATTCTCAACTCGGAACGGAGCCCCAAACTTCATAACCTTACCCTGTTCATCGGCAACAAAGATTTTATATCCCGCATCCGCTTGTGTCTTAAAATAATTCCGAAGATCGCCGTGTTCATCCGATTCAATATATGATGCAATCGACAATGCGATGTTCATATTCTTCGTGTCATTCTGCCCTTTTAATTGCTGATGGTAATATGTATTCACGACAAGAAATGCGATAACTGCGCTCGCAATCATAATGCCTAGCGTGAACGTCAAAAACTTCCCATACAATGACCTCATGATGAAACCTCAAGCTTATAGCCGACGCCCCTCACCGTCGAAATCTTAATCGCTTCAGGAAGACCTTCCAGCTTATCCCTTAATCGTTTAATGTGTACATTCAACGTCTGTTCATCCCCCTCATAGTCAAACCCCCATACACGTTCAATGAGGAAATCTCTTTCAAACACATGATTCGGTTTGGAAGCGAGCACAGACAACAACTCAAATTCTTTTAATGGCAACAACAATACCTTTTTGCCAATTGACACTTCATAGCTTTGTCGATTAATTTTCAATGGACCAACTTGAATATGCACATCGACCGCTTTGTCATACCGACGTAAAATCGCATTGATTCGAAACAACAGTTCCTTCGGTTCGAACGGCTTTACAACATAATCATCCGAACCCGCCAAGAAGCCCCTTTCCTTATCCTCCAGCTCCCCTTTCGCCGTGAGCAATAAAACCGGGATATCCGCTTCGGCACGAAGTCTTTTCGTCAATTCATACCCATCCATCCCGGGCATCATCACATCCACGACAGCCAAATCCGGCAAATCTTCTTCCAACAGTTCAAGTGCCTTTACACCATTTGCTGCTTTCAGTACATCATATCCCGCTTGCGATAAGTGGATAGTCACCAGCTCCACGATATTCGGATCGTCATCCACAACAAGAATCCGCATCATTCATCTCCCCTTCCTACTTAACGACCTACGCCACTCCGAGTTCAACAGTCCCGAAAGCATTAAAATCACTGCGGTCAAATAAAACCACAACACAAGTAAAATAATGCCTGATAACTGTCCGTAAATTTTTGTATAATCGACATTTGCAACATAACTTCCAAAAACAAGAGAAAATAACTGCCAACCGAGCGCAGAAAAGACCGCACCAGGCACGACTTCCTTCACTTTCATTTTACCTGTCGGAACGACTTTGTAAAACAATAGGAAGAAGAGAAATAAAAACAGCGTACCTAATCCCCACTTCACATTCGGCCAAATATACAACCACCCTTGCCACTGCTCGACAGTATCATAATACGTCACAACTTCACGCAAAGCCCGCTCTATTAATGGTAAAAACAATGAAGATGACAACACTAGCATGAATAAAAACGTCACCCCTAAATCGCGAATCAACACTTTCCAAAACGGATACTTTCGAACATACCCATTGGCCAGATCAAGCGATCGCGCTAACGACTGCACCGCCACAGATGAAATCCAAAAAGCAATGGCAAGACTCGTATATAACACTTTTCCCTGCACTTTATAAATGATAGCCCGAACATTTTGCTCAATAATCGAATACGCTTCACTTGGCGCAAACGGTTTAATAAAAGCGAGAAACATCTCTTCATCCACCGGCAAATAGCTAACGAGGGAGAAAAGAAATATGAGAAAAGGAAACATGGATAGCAATAAGTAATACGCCGTCTGTGCCGCCTGGTCAAAAAACCGACCTTTGAAAAATCGCTTAATCACATTAACGAAAAGCACCTTTTCCCACCTCCTGTCATCAATATACCCTATTCTTGCCGTAGAAATAGAATGCCCCAAAAATTTTCGAAACCGTCCTGATTTTTCGAACGTCATACGTATGTTTTTAAGCAACCAATTTGTAAAGTTACTCCTTTCGCTAAGCTCAAGTTGTTTAGCAACACCACATGTTCCTTAGCCTTTTCATTGACACCAAGTTGTTTTACAACGTCAATAATCAAAAAAATCCCGCGCAAGTGCCCGCGCGAGATGCATGTAACCTTATTTTCCTCCTGCTTCAAGAAGCAGCTTCTCAATCTCCACAAATCCTTTTGCTTTCGCATGTTGCAACGGCGTCACACCATCCGAGTCAGGAATCGTAACGTCTGCCCCATGCTCAATGAGAATAGTGATAATTTCCTGTTGTTTTTCATTGCCATCATTCAAGATAACGGCTTCCATTAACGCTGTCCATCCTAAGTTGTTTACATGATTCACATCAACAGTCGTCTCCTCCAGCAACAACTTGACTGTCTCCACATGCCCACGCTCCGCCGCAGGAATCAATGCTGTCCCTCCATACCGATTTACAACCGTCGGATCTGCCTCTGCAGCAATCGTAAGCTTCAATATCTCCATATATCCTTCAGCGCCTGCATATAAAAACGGACTGTTTTTCATATCGTCCTGTAGATTCACATCCGCACCCGCATCAATCAGTGCCTTTGCCGCATCCACATTACGCGCATACGTTGCTATCATAAGAGCCGTCCGTCCCTTATCGTCTTGCGCATTCACATCGACACCTGTATCAACTAATTGCTTAACTGCCTGCAAATCACCCTGCTCTGCAGCGATAAATAATGAATTCATTTGCACATCCTCCTCTTTATTCACCTGTGTTTTTGAACAACCTTGTAACACACCTACAAATACGAGTACTGCTAGTAATAGTCTTCTCATCTACTACTTACCTCCTTCTGTCCATTCTAAATCATTACGAACTAGACGCAAAAAATTCAACTTTCTTCCTGCATTTTCTATTGACAAATTAATGAGAATGATTATCATTGATAAAGTAATTCATTTACTTTAGAAAGAAGGATCTCTATGAAAACAAAATCACTTATATCTGTATTGTTAGCTGGTGGTATGTTAATGGCTGGCTGTACAAATTCAGATACAAATACAACCGTCAAACAAGAAACTACTTCTATCGATTTGCAACAAGAATTAGATGCATATAAAGACTTCGCATTGGAACAGATGGATCAATTCGTCATCGAAACAGAGAAATTTGTAACGGCTGTGAAAAACGGCGAGGTGGAAAAAGCGAAATCGATTTATCCGTTAGCACGTATGTATTTTGAGCGATCTGAACCGATTGCTGAAAGCTTTGGCGACTTGGACCCACGGATTGATGCGCGCCTTGCAGACCTACAAGACGAAGGTAAAGGAGAAGAGGACTGGTCAGGTTACCATAAAATCGAATATGGCCTTTGGGTCGAAAACACAACTGCCGGTTACGAAGCCGTCGCAGACCAATTGTTAAAAGATGCTAAAGAACTGCGTGCTCGTGTAGAAACGGTTGAAGTGACACCGGACTTAATGATTACGGGATCCGTAGACCTGTTGAATGAAGTATCCACTTCAAAAATTACTGGAGAAGAGGAGATTTATTCTCATACAGATTTATATGATTTCAAAGCAAACATTGAAGGTGCAGAAAAGATCTTCACAATTCTTAAAGAAAAAATTGCCGCGAAAGATCCTGCACTTACAGAAGAATTAACCGATAAATTTGCTACAATTGATAACCTTCTTGCAGCCTATGAAGACGGCAACGGTAAGTTTGTGTCCTATGAAGACCTAACTGCTACAGACACGAAAGCATTATCAGAAGCCGTCAACCAGCTCGGTGAGCCATTAAGCCAAATGGGCATCATCATGGAGTGAATGAAATGACCGAAGAGAAAGAAGTAAAATTCTACGATAAGAAAATTTCTCGTCGCCAAATGCTTAAGTACACAGGTGCCGGTGCAGCAGGTGTAGCACTCGGTGCCTCTGGACTGGGCAGTCTCATGAGTGTGTTTGGAATGGCAATGCCTGATGATGATGAACGTGCAACTAACAAAATTAATTTTTATGGTGCCCATCAATCCGGTATCGCCACAGATGTTCCGACACATGTCTATTTCGCATCATTGAATGTCGTTGTAACATCACTAAAAGAGTTGCAAGACTTATTTAAAACTTGGACTCCACTAACGGTTCGCTTAATGAATGGCGAGCCTATTGGTGATTCTTCAACAAATGGATACGTCCCGGCAAAAGATACGGGTGAAGCCAAAGGACTCGATGCATCAAATTTAACCATTACATTCGGTGTGGGCCCTTCTTTGTTCGATAAACCCGGTTTAGGACTTGCACACAAGCGACCAAAAGAGTTAACGGACTTACCTCATTTTCCAAAAGATCAACTTGACCCAACCTATACAGGCGGAGATATTTGCATTCAAGCTTGTGCAGACGATCCGCAAGTCGCCTTTCATGCTGTACGGAATTTAATACGAGCCGCTTCCGGAAAAGTAACGATGAAGTGGTCACAAGCCGGATTTAACTCCTATCCTATGAAAAAGAGTAAAAAGCAAACGCCAAGAAATTTATTTGCTTTTAAAGATGGGACCGTCAATGTCAATACAAAGAGCAAGACGGATATGAACGAAGTCGTATGGGTTCAGCCTGGCGAAACAGCTTCTTGGATGACTGGCGGGACGTACTTAGTTGCACGCCGTATTCAAATGCATCTAGAAACGTGGGACCGTACCGCGCTAGGTGAACAAGAAGCAACATTCGGCAGACATCGCGATACCGGTGCACCAATCGGCCTTCATCAGGAAAACGATGACCTTGGACTTGAAAGAAAAGATGCATCCGGTCAACCTACCATACCTGCCGACTCACACGCTCGCCTAGCAAGAGAATCAGGTGAACGCATGTTACGTCGCTCATTCTCATACTCATCTGGCGTTATTGACGCTACAGGGACTTATGATGCGGGACTACTCTTTATATCTTTTCAAAAACACCCGAAGCAGTTCATTAAAATCCAGAACAGCTTTGGCCGTGTCGATAAATTGAACGAATACATTACACATCGAGGCAGCGCAATGTTCGCTTGCTTCCCTGGTATTCAAAAAGGGAGTTATATCGGTGAAGCACTTTTCAAATCATTGTAGACGTATTAGCCTACTAGCCCTATTATTTATTTTCATTGCAATGAAATCCGTTTTTGCGGCTGATTCGTACAGCGATCTATACATTGCAATCGGTGACGCGATCATGAATGCAAAACAAGGACAAGAAGTTGCTGTCGATGAAGCGATAGATGCGTTTCAAACCACTTGGTCCGAAATGAAACCAAGTAATCTTGAAGAAGCAAAACAAATCGATGAGCAGTTGAAAGTTGTAGTGAACGCTAATAATACAAAGCAACAACTCGAAGCACTTTCAGCCCTATCTAAATCTGTACACAACCTTGAAAAAGCAGAAAATCCCGTCGATGAACGTGCAGAACGTGATAAGTTTGCGAAGGCGATTCAACCTTCATTGGATGCATTAGGAGCTGCTATTGACAGCGGGGATCGGCAGAAGATTGAAGGTGCAAATAAGCAGTTCATCACATCTTGGACAAGAAATGAACGTCCTGTCCGTGAACAAGATCTTGCAGCATATGGCAACATCGAAACACAATCTGCATTCATTCGAATCGCTCTAGCTGCAGAAGAAATTGACAAGGGCGCCTTGAAAGAGCAATATGTAGCATTACAAACAGCTATCACAGATTTTAGCAATGGCAAGAAGTTGAAAAACGAAGAAGGGACATACTCCTTAGCCTCCCTCCTTGACCTACTAGATCAAAGCAAGCAACAAGTTGAGCAACAACAATACAATGAAGCTGCTAACACCCTAAAAGCATTCATTACAACGTGGCCAAATGTAGAAGGGGAAATTAGAACAAAGAATGCCTCTCTGTATCAACAAATTGAAAATGACTTACCGTTGTTAGTGAGTGATCTTACAAAAAAACAAGTAAATGAGAAAGCGATTATTGAGGAGCTTGACAATTTTCATCAGCAAATTGCTTTATTACAAGGGGATAATTCCTATAGTTTTTGGGATTCAGCCCTCATTCTATTACGTGAAGGCTTGGAAGCATTACTAATTGTCATTGGACTCGTCGCATTTGTAAAAAGAGCAGGCCAAGAACAAGCAAAAAAATGGATTTATCTCGGCGCACTTGCCGGCATCGCAATTAGTGCAATTGCTGCGCTAATCATGTCCACCGTCTTCCAATCGGTTACCATTGGAATTAGTCGCGAACGAATGGAAGGCTATATTGGTCTCCTCGCTGCCGCCCTGATGATAGGAGTAGGTATCTGGCTTCACAGTAAGGCTACAGTCCTTTCTTGGAATCAATACATTTCTAAACGCCTAAACAACGCGATCTCCAAACAAAGCATTTGGGCAATGGCGTTCATCAGCTTCTTATCTGTATTCCGAGAAGGCGCCGAAACAATCGTTTTCTATGCAGGAATCGCACCGAACATGTCTACAACCGAGTTTGCAGCTGGTATTGCACTTGCACTATCAATCTTACTACTAGCAGCAATCATCCTTCTTCGCATGACAGGGCGCATTCCAATTCATCGATTCTTTGCGGTCGCAACATTTTTCATCTATGTTCTAGCATTCAAGATCATAGGCGTCAGTATACATACGCTACAATTAACAAACGTACTCCCTACACACGTCGTGTCAGGATTGCCTATTGTGAATATCATCGGATTCAATCCTACAGTTGAAACAATCACTGCGCAATTAATCCTACTATTGCTAGTAACAGGGACGATTGTCTATAAGAGAAAACAAGAAAAACTAGTAACTGCTTGATGTTTGCCGCCCGTTCAAATGGGCGGTTTTTTTGTTGGTTGGGGACTTTGAATATGTTCCAACTACTGTTTAGCCCGGCTTAATAGCTTTTGCGGTTTGAGCTCGTTATGCTGTGTTTCTTTTGCTTTTGCCCCGTTTGAGGGTCATTATGCCGCGTTCCTTTTGCTTTTGCCCCGTTTGAGCACCGTTATGCCGCGTTTCTCTTGCTTTTGCCCCGTTTGAGCAAAGTATGCCGCGTTTCTTTTGCTTTTGCCCCGTTTGAGCAAAGTATGCCGCGTTCCAACGAATTTTGCGGTGTTTTATTCCATTCCTTTGATCTATCATTGCACCTGATAGCTTTTGACAATTTAAAGGAGTTATTGTGGAGATATAAACGACAAACTAGAAACCTATAGAGGAAGAACTATCAAAAGTCCTCTAAACACCTCTTACTTATATAGAAAGCCGCTTAAACTGCTCAAACGAGGCATATTTCGCCAAAATGCGGCATACTACCGACAAACGGCTCATAGATCCATCATTCGCGGCATAACCTTCCCAATCGCCGCATACTTGCCCGAAACGCCTCATAACCCTTATAGAAAGTATCCTCTAATTTAAGCATTAGACTAGTGGAGATATTAGGCAGTTGTCCTATTGCTGATCTCTTCCATTCCTTCAAATTAAATTTATTAACAACGTAGGTAGCTTCTTGATCTATTATTGCGACTGATAGCTTTTTACAATTTAAAGGAGTTATTGTGGAGATTTTAACCGCAGACTAGAAACCTATAGAGGAAGAACTATCAAAAGTCATCTAAACACCTCTTACTTATATAGAAAGCCGCATAAACTGCTCAAACGCGGCATACTTCCGACAAACGGCTCATAAATCCATCATTCGCGGCATAACCTTTCCAATCGGCGCATATTTACCCGAAACGCCTCATAACCTATTAAAGAAAGCAGCCTAATCTTCATGTTCAACCGCCGTTTTAAAAATCTCCTGAAAACACAAAAAAAACCACCCCCCACAGGGGATGGCCTTTGCCCGGCGACGTCCTACTCTCACAGGGGGAAGCCCCCTACTACCATCGGCGCTGAAGAGCTTAACTTCCGTGTTCGGT
>NZ_JAUBDI010000039.1:0-6709 GCF_033253735.1 Sporosarcina saromensis
GATGAGGTCTTTGATTGTTGGAATTCGGTCAATATAACGTGCGAAAATACTTACAATCATTGCACCGTAATTCAACTCAGTAGGCGCACCCACGCGGGATTTCTTGTTGATTTCATAGAAAATGGCGTCCAAGTCGATGGCAGCCATAATCTCTTCATATTTTTGGGTAGGTTCCATCTCGTATAATTCTTCAATGCTAAATAAGCTTTGTTGTCGTATAATGGTCATAGGGAGTACCTCTCCAGTCTTTATGGAATGTTTTCGTCGACTACCATTATACAAGACTTGGGGAGGTACTTCCTTTTTTGTGTCTACAAACCCTTGGGAGACATAGGCTGGTCATTATGAAATTCATTCATATAGAAAATTAAAGGCGGTGGTGATTTTATGGGATATATTGAATCATCAGAAGAGCTTATGAAGCACATAGCAAATATGAATCGTGATAATTCAGTTTTACAATTTTCTCTTCCAGGGAAGGGAAAGTTCACCCTTGTCCTACAGGAAGAGGATGAAGTTTCAATCAAAACTGATGTTGAAAATAACCCTCAGCTTAAACAAATGATTGAAGAAAGTAAAAATGAATATAAAACAGGAAAAGGTATGTCAACTTCACAACTATTAAATTCACTTTCTGCAAAGGATTTCGAATAGTGGGTAGTAAAAATATAATCTGGCTTCCTGCTGTTAGAGAAAAGCTCATGCAGTTTAGGAGTGAACATTTCACGCCAGAGGAGACTCTGGAATTCATATTTACACTGATTTTAGCTATTGAGGAATCCTTAAGAGATGAATTTATTTTAAAAACATACACAGAGGAGTTTGGTTTCTATAAGGGTTTATCTCGAATCGTTATTAGGAAATTCAAGATTTATTATGAAAAGGATCAAAATAATATAATAATTCTTGGTATATTATTTCCAGGTGAAGCATAGTCACCAATTCCAGCAGCCCTTTGTATAGGGGCTTTTTTATTATGAAACGGTTTTATGCAAACGTTCCTCCTTTTTTGAAAAAAATTCCCAAAGCCAATCTATAAGACGAGGGGCGAAACAACATACGAAAAGTTGAAGTAAAACCCTACTCAGAGAAATAGTATTTATTAAACAAAAAGGAGAGTCAATATGGAAATCGTCTATTTCGCAGGGGGATGTTTATGGGGCGTACAAGCTTTCATCAAAACATTACCTGGCGTTACATTTACTGAAGCCGGAAGAGCTAACGGAACAAGTCACACACTTGACGGAGAATATGATGGGTACGCCGAATGTGTAAAAACAGGATTCGATCCAACAATTGTAACGATTAGCGACTTAATGAATTATTTTTTTGAGATTATTGATCCATACAGTTTGAATAAACAAGGACAGGATGTAGGCGAGAAATATAGAACAGGAGTATATAGTGAAAACCCTGAACACTTAAAAGAGGCGAAGAAATTTATTGTCGAAAGAGAGGATTGGAACCGTATTGTTGTTGAAGTATTACCTCTTACAAACTATGTAAGAAGTGCAGAAGAACATCAAGATCGGTTAACAAGGTGTCCGAATGATTATTGTCATATTCCTGATGAATTATTAACTAAATATAAGTAAGGGGTGAATCGACATACGGAAAGTTGAAGTAACACCTTACTCAGTGAAATGGAAGTCGGATTTTGAGACCGAATCCAAACGATTACAAGCCATTTTCGGCGCTGAAGTAATCGACATCCACCACATCGGAAGTACATCTGTATGCGGGTTGGCTGCTAAACCGATTATCGACATCATGCCTGTGGTAAAGGATATTTCACTGATCGATAAGTATACAGACGAAATGGACCGTATTGGCTATGAAGCAAAGGGTGAAAATGGGATTCCCGGACGCCGCTACTTTCAAAAAGGCGGAAATGAGCGCACGCATCATGTACATATTTACGAACAAGGCTCTCGCGACATTGAAAGACACTTGGCATTTCGGGACTACTTGCGTGTTCATCCAAACATATCTAAGCAGTATGGAGACCTAAAAGAGAGGTTAGCGAATCAATTCCCAGATGATATTGATGCGTATATAGACGGAAAGGCAGAATTTGCGTCCGAGATTGAGAGACAAGCCGTTAGGTGGTACCGACAGCTATGAAAATCTTTATCATGGGGATTGTTGCAAGCAGGAAAACGACTTACGCCAAAGAACTATCGAAACAAACAAGTTTGCCTTTTATTGAACTGGATTCTGTCGTTTACCATACTGTGGACGATGTGCGGGTGAAACGATCGCTAGATGAACAACTACAGGTGATTCAGGAAATGGATGCGGCAGGAAGCTGGATTGCTGAAGGGGTGTACCGCCCTTCCTATCACATCCTCTTAGATATGGCGGATGTCGTCATTTGGTTGGATCCTCCGTTATGGAAACGGAAAATGCGGATTTTGAGCAGACATATAAGGCAAGTGCTGGGAATGGAAGCATGTGCGTATGAACCGAATGTGCAAATGCTGCGCAACATGTATAAATGGACAAAGTACTTTGAGGGACGGCGCGATGAAATGAATGAAATCCTTCAACCCTACGTACATAAATTGGTAACGGTAGTAAACGATCCACATAAAAATGAAAGTTTGCTGGAATGGAAGAATTCTATACATCAGGGGAAGGAGTTGGAAAAATGACGCAATCCTTCTGGTTAACAAACGTGAAATTGGAAACAGGTTTTATTAAATAGGACGGACAGATTGTCGGTACAAAAACAGGATGCTTTCACATCCGAATTGAAGATGTAGATGCTGTGGAATTTAGTATATGAAAAAGGTGGCTTGCAGCTATGATCAATCAAAATGAAAACTTGGAGAAATACGCTGACCCTGAAATGTATGATTATCTTTATGAAGGATACCAAAAGGATTTACATACGATTTTAAAATGGGCGAAGCAAGATGAACCAATCGTCGAATTGGCTTGTGGCACAGGAAGGTTAACAATTCCGATAGCACAAAAAGGTTTTCGCATAATTGGTGTTGACCTGCATGAAGGGATGTTGAAGAGAGCAAGACAAAAGGCGGAAGAACTAGACCTGTCCATTGAGTTTGTTCAACAGGACTGTACACAGTTGGACATTCCTGTAAAAGCTTCACTAGCATTCATGACCGGAAATTCCTTTCAACATTTTCTTACGAATGAAGCACAGAATGCTTTATTGCAATCAGTTCGAAAACATCTAGTAGAGGATGGGGTTTTTATATTCGATACCCGGAATCCAATTTTGCAAGAGTTGTCGGTACTTGATGAATATGAAGAGAAATTTGTCGATAAAGATGGCAATCAAGTGATCGAGAGTTCCCGTGATAAGTATGACCACCTGACACAAATACTCGACTGTCAAACCAATCGGAAAGTTTATCGGGACGGCACGTTAATTGCCGAGTCGCAAGATGGAATTTTGCTGCGGTATTCATACCCGCAAGAAATGAACAGATTGTTACAGGAAAACGGATTTGAAATTGTACAGGTGTATGGGGATTGGGATGAAATTCCGTTACATGCAAGAAGTGTTTCGATGGTGTATGTAGTGAAACGGAGCAGGTAGAAAATGATTGCACACAGATGTTGTTTTGGCGTAATTCTAAGTGTATTTTTACTGGCGATACACATCTATTTAACTCGTTTAATTAAGGGAGTAAAAGACAATTATAAAGCTGTACGTAAAGTTGAAAGCCGACTTTATGTACAGCTTTTACTATTACTTGTAGCCCTTATTTCACTAATATAGAAAATGCATAACTGGCCTCGCCTTTAATGTCGCCGATCCATTTCACGACGGCCGAGTAATAGTATTTTCCGGGTTCTTGAGGTGCATTAAACGATTTTCCGTCGTGTTCCACATAAGATTCCTCGCCTTTGAAAAATTGTATGAGATCAATTTCAATATTATCAAGTCCTCTTAGCTCATTTGGTACTCCAGGATTAGTGGGTAGTGAGAAGAGTATTTCTTCTCCAGGAGTGACACGCATAGTTCTCGTCCCTGATAAAAGGCTACTAAAGTCCTCAACATGTACTATGTTACATTTTTTATCCGGTTTTTCCCAGCAAGATCTATCTCTTCTGATTGAGGCAACATCATTGTTAACGGTCACTCCGGGTGTGGGAGGCATTCCTGTATATCCACTTTCTTCTAGGGATTCTTCACTTGGTGATGGTACTTCCTTGGTTTTTTCAGTTGAACAGGCGGACATTAACAATAGAAACATTACTAAAAAAGAAATAAAGACTATACGTCTCACAACATCAACTCCGTTCAATTAGAATATTAATTTCGTATTATCACAAAAAATTGAACAAACAATAAAATTATTCAGGAAATGGAAGGAGTATCCACTTTAAATGTCGAACTATGTGTAGTAAGACGTTGAAAAGGAGGTGCAATCTGTTCTTTGTTCGATCTACTAGTAATATGATTAAGGAACAACTGAAGGGGGGATTCTATGTGGTTTAGGATGGTTCAATTTGAAGTGAGTAAAATTTTTAAGACAAAGTATTTCAGGATGTTTTCGTTCATTTTATTACTATTTCTCATAGCTTATTATATATTCGTTTACATAAATACGACCCGTCTGGATGAGGTAGTCTCTAACCTTGAAGGTACGTTAACTTCAATGGAAAAACAACTAGCGGAGACAGAAGAAGGGACAACTGAATATGAGATTTTCAACAATGTCTATGAAAAGCATAGACATGAAGTGGAGGCTTATAAAAAACATGATTGGCCTGCTGTAATGAATTATCAAATTGAACTTTTACCGCCCGATCTTGATAGCAATATTGTAAGTAGGCAATATTATACATCTTCTTTCCCAACACTTTTTACAATGGAGACGAGACGAGCACAATACAATTGGTTGATTGAAAAAGAGATTGAACCGGTATTTTGGTTGTGGGACGTGTCATGGAAAACGGCTTATGACTTGTATTATCCGATGGCGGGTGTTGGAGATGATGAATTTCTGAGACAAATCGTCGAAAAATATAGCAATCAATATTCTTCGACAGGTATTTATTATGCAAAACATGTCGCCGGCCTTCTTTTTAGTTTAGGAGGGGTTGTGTTCTTCTTACTCCTGTTTGGGGATGTCGTCACAAAAGAAGGGTTAGCCAAAAATGGATCTATTCATCTTTTGCGTACACAACCTATTAACAGGCACGGCATTTTGGTCGGCAAATTCATAGCGATTCTACTTGTAAGTTTTGTATTTCTAGTAGGTATAGGGGCGATATTGGTCGTACTAGGTGCGATCTTTGACCGTTTGGGGGACTGGGATTATCCGGTGCTTGTGTATGGCGAGGATTATGCATTTGAATTTATCAATATGGGAACTTTCATCTTGAAGTCAGCCCTCCTGTTTTTCATGGTGCTGTTGTTCTGTTATTCTTTATTGTTCCTTTATTCAATCCTGGCAAAACGTATGATACTCGCGCTTGGACTGACAATACTTACGATTTTGTTAGGTGTGCAATTAGCAGAGCAGTCTATTTTATCAAGTTTTGCGCACTATATACCTTTCCATTATTTTTCGACAGCGGACATTGTCACGATGGAGTTCGCAGCAACATTGAAGAATTTTAACTTTACTTATACGACTGGGATGATGGTTCTAGCTATTTGTAGTGGGGTTCTATTAGTAGCCACTTATATGCTCTCACTCTTTCAATATAAGAGTCAGAGATAAGTAAAAAATTAGGGGGATGGCATGATGATTGTTAATGTTTCCAATTTGAAAAAACACTATAAAAAACAACCGGTTTTAAAAGGGATCGATATTACGATTGATACTCCTCAAATTATTGCGCTTGTCGGTCCGAATGGTGCGGGGAAAACGACATTAATGAACTGTATGACAAATTTGCTTCCATTCAACGAGGGAAGTGTTGAGTTGGTAGGGAAGAAAAATACGGATGCGTCAATCTTCTATGAAGTGTCTTATTTGCAGGATAACCGAATCTTATATGGGGATTTGACCGGTTACGATCACTTGAAATTCATTTGCAACGTGCAGAAAATTCCATTGTCCAACATTAAAAAAGTGACTGATCGGGTTGGCATGACAAGCTATATGAAAAAAAGAGTGAGGAATTATTCACTTGGTATGAAGCAACATTTACTCCTCGCCATGTCGATTATTAATGAACCTAAATTATTGTTGCTGGATGAACCATTAAACGGGCTAGATCCAACAAGTGCCATTAATATGCGAAATATCCTGTTGGAATTATATAAAGAAGGAACAACAATCATTCTATCCTCGCATAATCTTGACGAGATCGACCGAATGACGAATATCATTTATTTCATGAAAGATGGGGCGCTATTGAAGGAATCCCTTCAAGATTTCTCGGCCAATCAATATTATGTGGCTGTCGACCATCCGGAAAAAGCAGTTGTAACGTTAAAGCAGGCTGGCGTCCAGTTTACAATACATGAGGGAATCATCGTCTTTTTAGAAACAGAAGTGATTTTACAAGAGTTTCTGGATTTGATGAACCGAATTGAAATTACGATTACTTCCATCGAGACGAAGAAAATTGGTGCCGAAAAACGGTACCAAGAATTGTTGTGCGCCCGGCATGGGCTATAACTTGGTGGTGAAAGTCCACTACAGGCTTGGCAGTAGGAACTGTTAGCTTAAGGCAAGGGTGTTCATCGTGAGGTGGAATCTGAAGGAAGCCGGCGGCA
>NZ_JAUBDI010000004.1:0-265888 GCF_033253735.1 Sporosarcina saromensis
GGGTCTGAAAGACTTGAATCACTTGTATGAGCGTCGGTACTTAAGTTATTGAACCGCCGTATACCGAACGGTACGTACGGTGGTGTGAGAGGACGGGAGTTAATCACTCCCTCCTACTCGATTTATTTCTCATAATTTCCATAGTGAAAATCCTATAAAGGTAAGCCCGAAACGTTCGTTTCTTGTCCATTGTAGGGTTCCACTATCCAATCGCTTATAACATAGCAAAGCCATCACCATCGAAATAAAGACATTTATACCGGTCCTTTTTCAATCCTGCAAAAAGGAAAATGGAATCGCTGTACGGATTAAGCTCAAAAGAGTCTTGAATAAGCGTAGCTAGTCCGTCAATTCCTTTTCTCATATCTGTTTTCTCACAGATGATGCAGATGTCTCATCAATTAATCAGCTCCCCTTATGACAATCTGGATAAGGCGCGCTTCCACGCCATTCTGAAAAGTGACTTCGGCGCTTGCAATCTTGATGGAACAAGAGCCGGTGGGAGTAAAAGAAGCAGTGGGCAGATTGGTTTCGGATGGTGGATCTGAGCTTCCGGGGACAATCATCAATGCTTTTTGTGACATTAGAAAAGCACCTCCTTCAAGTTGATAAATCAATCGTACTAAGAGATGCTTTTTAAAAAAATGTGTTGTTTAATTGGGACTTACCTATAAAGTATCATTTCAAATTTATTTCAAACATAACAAAAACATGCCTTTCATTAAATACATATAATATTTTGATAAAAATCGCCTTTTTTATAGAATTGCCATTGTATACTATGTAAAAGTAGGTGATACATCTAATGATAGAGCGGTGGTTGAGTAGTAATCGACCTATACAGATTGAGCATGATGGGCGTTTTGTACGCGATGGAGAGAACGATGGACAATCGATTTCGACTGTTCGACAAGAACGTATCCAGGAAGAAGTAGAAGCGCAAATCGAAGTGAAACCATTAAAATTGCGTCAGTACTTTCTGCAGCAAGGAAACTTTCAAGATGCTGAGAAGGTGGAGCAAGTAGATGCAACCATCTTTCAAGGCAAGCGCGGTCGTATGCTTGCGGAAGTGAGTTTTGCCGGTACGAGTTTTTTAGAGGGATTTCTGAGTGTGTACGGCATGGAATTGGATCAAGCCGTGAAGCGTTATGAGGAGAAGTTGCAGTTGTTTGAAGTGGAGCAGCGAGAGAGGAAACAGAAAGCCATATTTATCGGTCGCGTCAGGAAAGGGGACCTTGAACAGCTTTCAGAAGGATTTCCAACCGTTCAAGAGGAGAAAAGGAAGTTGTCGAGTATGCAACAACAAAAAGAAAACGTTCCTCAACAATTCGTAGAAATGAAGCGAGAGGAATAGCAGATAGATAAATGAATAGTGAAAGTAGGTTTGTGTATGACAAAACAACACGTAAAAATGCGCTTCGCATTTGGTACAGCTTTGGCTCTTGTGATTTGTTTAGCAGTTACACCCGAAATCGTGTTTGCCTCTGCCGGACAAGTATGCCTATCCGGTCGTTCTCGCAGCAATGTTTGTCATTGCAATGATTGGGTGGTGTTTGGGTGGTGTTTACATATAAAGATAGGTTCCTAATTAATTTGAGTCAATGGACATTTATAATTCATACCGTTGAACCTCAGTATACTTTGGTGTTTGTGATGGATGAATTGAAAACAGTGAAAAATGTTTGACCTGTAAAGGAATCGAATCAAACGTTTCTTTAGGTATGATGATGGGATCTGTTGACTTCCTTTTCTTTGCGATTGTCATGTGTGGCGTGAAATGATTTGAACTTTGAATTCCTACATCTAATCCGCTTTCAGCAATTGCATTTTGTAAATGATCCAGTTCTTCGTTAGGTGATGTTGCTAAATAGACAACTCGCGGACCAGGTGGTGAACCGAAATAGGATATTCCGTTGATAAGCAATGTGAAGGGTTTGTGATGCTTAGCGATTTGCGTTAGCTGTTGTTGTAATGTGTGAAGTCTATGTTCAGGTATCGATCCGATGAACAGCAACGTAATATGCAAATCAGCTAATCCTGGTAAAACTTTATAATGATTTGCGAGTTGTAATTTGTCCCAGTAGTGATGTACCTGTTCATGTATCGTTTGTTGTGCTGGAATGCCAATGAAGTAATGTGTATTCATTCTCTGACTCCTTATGTGCTCTTTTAATGGTATTGTAGCCTATATTGTACAGGATAAAACGTCGTGTCAAGTACCCAATACACAAACCTAAGCATATAGTAATGTGGGGAACAACCAGAAGGCGAAAGGGGATTACGTGGACGAAACGACAAATCGAAAAATTCAGCAACTGAAACCGTATACAGTGAATAACTATGGAAAGAAAATGACGACCAATCAAGGGGTAAAGGTTTCGGATGATGAAAATTCATTAAAAGCCGGAGTACGTGGACCGACGTTAATCGAAGACTTCCATTTCCGTGAAAAAATGACGCATTTTGATCATGAGCGTATTCCAGAACGAGTTGTTCATGCAAGAGGCTTTGCGGCTCATGGAGAGTTTGAGTTGTATCATTCGATGAAAGAGTTTACAAGAGCAGCATTTCTTCAAGAACCAGGAACAAAAACACCAGTTTTCATCCGTTTTTCAACTGTGGCAGGAAGCAAAGGATCTGCTGAAACTGTTCGTGATGTACGAGGTTTTGCTGTAAAGTTTTACACAGAGGAAGGGAATTTTGACTTAGTCGGTAACAACATTCCTGTTTTCTTCATCCAAGATGCCATTAAATTTCCCGACTTTGTGCATGCCGTCAAACCAGAACCTCATAATGAAATACCGCAAGCCTCATCAGCGCATGATACGCTATGGGATTTCGTCGCTACGAATCAAGAAACAGCCCATATGATGATGTGGTTAATGTCAGACCGAGCAATTCCAAGGAGTTTCCGTATGATGGAAGGGTTTGGCGTCCACACGTTCAGATTCGTCAATGAAGCGGGCCAAGCGAAATTCATTAAGTTTCATATTAAACCTCGATTAGGTGTTCATTCACTTATTTGGGAAGAGGCTCAAATGATTGCAGGAGAAGATCCTGATTTTCACCGAAGGGATTTGTGGGAAACAATCGAGCATGGCAATGTCGTCGAATATGATTTAGGTGTACAAATGATTGATGAAAAAGATGAGTTCATGTTCGATTTTGATATTCTGGATGCGACAAAATTATGGCCAGAAGAAATCGTACCTGTGCGCCTCTTCGGGAAAATTACGCTGAATCAAAACGTGGAAAATGTGTTTGCGGAAACGGAGCAAGTAGCTTACCACCCAGGAAATGTTGTCCCAGGAATTGACTTTACAAATGATCCGTTATTGCAAGGAAGATTATTTTCCTACTTGGATACACAACTCCTTCGTTTGGGCGGACCGAACTTTACTGAAATACCGATCAATCGTCCGATTTGTCCGTTTCATAACAACCAACGTGACGGATTCAGCCGTCAACGAATCGACAAAGGGCAAGTCAGTTATCATAAGAATAGTTTGGCGAACAATACACCATCCACCTCCACTTGGAAAGAGGGAGGATTTGTCCATTATGCTGAAAAAGTCGAAGGACGTGTTATCCAAGCAAGAAGTGAATCTTTCAAAGATCATTTCTCACAAGCTCGATTATTTTGGAACAGTATGACGCCGGTTGAAAAGCAACATATCATGAACGCTTTCATTTTCGAAGTGAGTAAAGTGCAGTCTAAGAGTGTTAGGCAACAAGTCGTCGATATGTTCGTACATGTGGATAAGGAATTGGCAACGACACTTGCAGATGCTGTTGGAGTGAATCGACCAACGGGAGAGCAAGTGAATGTTACTGCTTCTTCACCTGCGCTCAGTCAAGAAAACACACCTAAGTATCCATATACGCTGAAAGTAGGTGTGTTAATCGGTGAAGGATTCAACGGCAGTGAAGTGAAATCAGTCGTCAATTCTTTACTGGATGCAGGTGTTACTGTCGATATTGTCGGCGAAAAGTTAGGGACATTAACAGGAGCAGATGGTATTCAAGTAGTAGTGAACCAATCTTTGGTATCCACAGCGCCTTCCCTGTTTGATTCATTATATATTGTGGGAGGCAAAGCGGATAATCAGAAGAAATTTGAGAGTCAGCTCATAAATTACATTAATGTCGCATACAGCCAATATAAACCGATTGGCGTCGCTTCAACTGGTATGCCGATTTTCAGTAAATCTGATGCAAAGCCAGGGCCAGGTATCGTCTTTGCAACAGAAAATGATTTCGCCGAGGATTATATTCAAGCAATCACGCAACAACGTTTTTGGGATCGCAATATATACATCACCTGAAAATTACCGCTCCATGCGTTTTTTGGAGCGGTTTTTGTGTATAATCAAACAAAAAGGAGTGACAGCAGATGATCCGCACAATCATATTTGACTTAGATGATACGCTCTTATGGGATGAAAAAAGTATCGCCACGGCATTTGCAAAAACGTGTCAATTTGCTGCAAAACAATATGACGTAAACCCGATGGAATTGGAGGCAGCTGTTCGTGAAGCAGCTCGCACTCTCTATGCTACTTATGAAACATATGCACATACTCAGCTAATTGGCATCAATCCATTTGAGGGGCTATGGGGTACTTTTGATGATGAAGGAGAAGCGTTTCAACGAATGAAAAAGCTCATACCATCCTATCAAAAAGATGCATGGACAAGAGGATTGCAAGTATGCGGAATACATAATGAGGAATACGGAAAAACATTAGCTGCAAGATTCATCGAAGAGCGAAAGAAAGCACCGTTTGTTTATGAAGAGACATTTTCCGTATTGGATCAGTTGAAAGGGAACTACAAACTGGTCTTGTTAACGAATGGAGCACCTTCATTGCAACAAACAAAGCTTGCAATAACGCCTGAGATCGCACCGTATTTTGATGAAATTGTCATTTCTGGTGCATTTGGAAAAGGAAAACCGGACCCGTCAATCTTTACGTACGTGCTAGAAAAAACATCTACTCCTGTAGAGCAAGCTCTAATGATTGGTGATAACTTGATGACAGACATATTAGGTTCCTCTCGAGTCGGCATGCGTTCCGTTTGGATTAATCGAGAAAACAAGCCGAAACATGATGAAATCCGACCTGACTTTGAAATAAGTCATTTAGATGAGTTATTTACAATATTAGGAGAGTTATCGGATCTGAATGAGTAGTATGCATTGGAGTAAAAACAGTGCTTAAATAGAAACACGTGCCGCAATCCACGAAGTTCTGTGCGACAAAGCCATGTTTTTTGAAAGATATATGGAAAGTGCGAAGGGACGATTTAGCGTGTCTTTACTGGTGTAAAGAAAACTGGTAAACGAAGGATAACACTCAGGGGCTTTAAAATGTCCATGGAGGAAACTTACTTTTTCTACCATGAATCTAAAGTAACTGGCCGATTAAACATGAAGAAAGCTGCCGTAATTATTGAAATGATGCATCTTTGTAAAGGGGGATGCAGTTGATTGGAGTGCAGAGCGGCGACTCCTGGGGGATCAGCGCAGCGTGAAGACCCCGCAGGAGCGAAGCGACGAGGAGGCTGAGGGCAAGCCCCCCGGAAAGCGTCCGCTCGGAACGGAAATCAACATTTTATCAGTCCATTAATAGCTAAGAAAGTGTTTTACAGATCAATCGCACGAACTTCGTAAATATCAGCCAGTTCAGTCAGATCTTCCATTTCTTCTTGCTCCACATGATTGTCAATCGTCAGCATCATGATTGCTTCACCGCCAATAGTTGTTCGGCCGACTTGCATCGTGGCGATATTAATATTCTTTTCTGCCAACAATGTACCGACACGGCCAATTGCGCCCGGTTGGTCTTTATGTTTAATGAACAATAAATGCCCTTCAGGCACAACGTCTACTACGTAATCATCGACTTTTACAATACGCGGGCCGAGTCCATTTAATAACGTACCCGCTACGCGATGAACAGAACCGGCAGTGTGCACTTCTACCGTGATTAAGTGGAGGAAACCTTTGCTCGTCGTTGTTTTATGTTCATTGACCTTTATGTCAAAACGCTCTGCGAGGTATTTTGCATTGACATCGTTGACGTGACTACCGAAATTCCGTTTTAAAATTCCTTTTACCGTATTGCGCGTTAACGCCCTGACATCATAATTCGCAAGTTCGCCTGCATACTTGATGTTCACTTCTACGATTGTTTCATCCGTTTTGCGAGAGAGGAATGTGCCTAATTTCTCTGCCAAATCGAAGAAAGGAGCAATCTTTGCAAGTACTTCCTTAGAAACGGAAGGTAAGTTGACGGGATTGCGTACAGCTTCGCCTTTGAAAAAGCTAACAACGTCATTACTTACATCTACTGCGACACTTTCTTGCGCTTCTACTGTACTCGCACCTAGGTGAGGTGTTGCAATCACTTCAGGTAACGTGAGCAACGGGTGATCGATAAATGGTTCGGTTTCAAAAACATCTAGGGCAGCACCGGCAACTTTTCCAGAAACAATCGCATTGTAGAGTGCATCTTCATCGATGATTCCGCCCCTTGCACAGTTGATGATCTGTACGCCATCTTTCATTTTGTAGAATGCTTCTTCGTTTAATAAATGACGCGTTTCTTTTAATAATGGTGTATGAACGGTAATGAAATCTGCTGCTTGAATGACATCATCAACCGTACCAAAGTCAATCCCCATCTTTTTCGCTTTCTCTTCCGTCAAGAACGGATCGTACGCAATGACATTCATGCGCTGTCCTTTCGCACGTGCTGCAACTTCTGCACCAATTCGACCGAGACCGATTACGCCGAGTGTCTTATTTTTCAACTCGACGCCAATATATGTTTTGCGATCCCAAACGCCATTTTTTAATGCATTGAATGCTTGTGGGATTTTTCGAGCCAACGCAGTCATCATCGCAATTGTATGCTCAGCGGCAGAATTCGTGTTGCCGTCGGGTGCATTGACGACGATAATGCCATTTTCCGTCGCGGCATCCAGGTCAATGTTATCCACACCGACACCAGCTCGACCGATAATTTTTAAGTTTTTACCTGCTTCAATCACTTCGCGTGTCACTTGTGTTTGGCTTCGGACGAGCAACGCGTCAACATCTTTTATTGTCTCAAGCAGAGCTTCCTTGGATAAATCGGTTGCAATGGTTATGGCTAAGTTTTCAGCTTGTCGTAATGGATAAATGCCTTCTTCACTAAGCGGATCAGTAATTAGAATATGGAATGTCATCAGTTTGTCGCTCCTTGTGCTACATAAATTTTTTGAGCTGCAGCCACGCCTTTTCCGATTTCTATTTGCTTACCGGATTTTACTAATCCGATTTCAATCATGGCGATGGTTTGAAGGACATCGGCAGGTGAACAATATCCCATATGCCCAACTCTGAAAATCTTGCCTTTTAGATGTTCCTGTCCACCCGCTACTGTTAAACCGAATTCGCTTTTAATCGTCTTTCTAAATAATTCGGCGTCAAAGTCTTCAGGGGAAACAGCTGTGACAGTGTCTGCAGCATCCTCATCAGTTGTCAGTAAAGGAATCGCCAATGCTTTAAAAGCAGCGCGCGTCATTTCTTTCATGAGTTTATGACGAGCATATACTTCATCGAGCCCTTCAGCTTCCATCATCTTTAGTGCTTCATGTAGTCCGAAAAGCAACGAAAGGGCAGGTGTAAAAGGTGTCGTATCTTTAGCTAAATTCGATTTATATTTCACTAAATCCAAGTAGAAACCACGATTTGAATTGTTTTCAATTCGGTTCCAAGCTTTCTCGCTTACGGCAATAAAAGTGAGTCCAGCTGGTAGCATGAATGCTTTTTGTGTACCCGTTACGATCACATCAATCCCCCAATCGTCCATTTTCGTTTCCACACCGCCAACGCAAGAGACTCCGTCGACGATGATAAGTGCGTCGGACACTTCTTTGACTGTCTGTGCAAGCAAATGAACAGGATTCATGACACCTGTTGAAGTTTCGCAATACGTTGCAAATACAGCTTTAATTGCTGGATTATTTTGCACGACTGCTTGCACATCTTTTACGTCAAATGCTTTGCCCCATTCGACCGTAAGCTGATGAACGACAATTCCATATGCTTCACAAATTTTTACAAAGCGTGCTCCAAACGCACCTGTTACAATCACAAGTACTTCATCCGCAGGATTAACTGTATTCACAACAGCTGCTTCAAGTCCTGATGTGCCACTGCCGGTTACAATGACAACATCCTGTGTTGTGCCAAATACTTTTCGTAGTCTTGGTTGAATGGTACGTAGCAATTCAGAAGTTTCACTTCCTCGATGCCCGATCATGGGTTGGCTCATTGCCCGTTGTACGCTCGGCGGAATCGGTGTTGGTCCTGGAATTCGTAAAAAGTGTTGGTCTGCTAACATGTAGATCTCCTCCTATTAATAAAAAATATAAAAAAGCCTTTCATCCCTTGCATGTACTGCAAGGGGCGAAAAGCTTTTACGCTACGCGGTGCCACCCTTTTTCGCTGTCCAAAATAGACAGCCTTCATTGTTTGCGTAACGTGCATCATACGGATAATCCTACGACATAAGTTTCAGATCACCAATTCCAGAGTGCTACTTTACGACTGAACCACTGATTCTCACCAACCATCAGCTCTCTTAAGATTCGAGTACGTAAAACATGTCTCCATCGACATTGTTCGTTTAGGTATTTAATTATTGAACATCATATCACGTGAAAAAAGAATGTCAACCAATTAATTCGTGTTTAGATCTATATTTTATATGATTTTCGTAATTTGGATTAAAATAATCGGTTAAACGCGTACTAAAATAAATTTAAATCAATTATTGTTCGTGTTTTATCATTGTGAATAAAAAGCTTTCCACTCTCCTTTACACCTACATGTAAAGGGGCGAAAAGCTTACAATTTACGCGGTACCACCCTTGTTCACTGTCAAAGACAGTCTTCATTGCATGCGGTAACGAGCATGAAACGTACGTACCTACTAAAAAGTTGTTCGGTACATCTATTCAGGAGTGCTACAACAGACATGTCAACGCTGATTTTCAGCAAATCATCAGCTCTCTTTAGATGCCATCATCTATCGCGTATCTCCATCGCAATATTATCGAAAAATTTAATTACTGAATATCATATCAGTATCTAAAAAAATGTCAACCTTTTTTTGAATGAACAATAAAATGCCTTTTAACGAGTGTATAAAATCGCATTCTTATCACATCATAATACCAAATCCATGAATTCAATGGAAAAGTTCAAGAAAAGAGGGAAAACAATTGGGTATTTTAAGCGGAAATTCAAAAGAAGAACCGATGCATTATGGTGAAGTATTAGGATGTTGGGCATATGTAGGGGCAAATAAAGGACTCATTAGCGGATATCAAGGCTTCATTAACCATGCGGGAGATGACGGTCTTAAAAAACTGTTGGACGAAGCTGTGCAAATGATGAAAAAAGAAAATGAGCAAGTGGAAACACTATTGAAAGAACATGGAGTCACGCCACCTCCTACATTACCTGATCGTCCAATTGCCAACCAAGAAGAAATTCCTGCTGGCGCACGCTTCATGGATCCTGAAATTAGTGGCGCAATCTCGATAAACGTTGGGCAAGCCCTCGTATCGTGCAGCCAAGTGATTGGGCAATGCTTACGGGAAGACGTCGCGATGATGTTCAGTAAATTCCATGCTGAGCGTTTACTATTCGGCATGAAATTATTAAAGATGAATAAAGAAAAGGGTTGGATTATTCCACCACCAATTCACGTTCCTCATTAACAAAAGGAGCAGCTGGCAAACGTCAGCTGCTTCTTTTGTGCTTTATTTCAGAAAAATATGGTAAAATGATGGAGATGATTTTTAAAGGGGGAAATTACGTGTCGATTCAAACGAAAAGGGAAGTAGTTGTAGACAATTACCATGGAACAAAAATTGAAGATCCCTACAGATGGTTGGAGAATCCGAAAGATCCAGAAGTTCAGCATTGGGTAGATGAACAAAATAAACAAACACATGATTTTGTCAGTACATTTGCAGATCGTGAATTGTTAAAAACGAAATTGACGAAAGCGATGGATTATGAAAAGTATTCAGTTCCTCGAAAAGAAGGGGACTATTATTATTTTCATAAAAATGACGGCCTACAAAACCAAGCAGTCTTCTATCGGACAACAAATCTTGATTCGGATAAATTGGAAGTGGTCTTAGATCCGAATACGATGAATGAACAAGGGACTGCTGCAATTACCAACCTTTCTTTCACGAAAGATGGTAAGCGACTAGCGTATGGGGTATCGTTAAACGGCAGTGACTGGCAGGAAATCCGGGTACGGAACTTGGAAACGCTTCAAGATGAGGGGGATTTGTTGCAGTGGTGCAAGTTTTGTAGCATCGCATGGGATGAAGGAGGCACCGGATTTTATTATAACCGTTTCCCAGATCCTTCAACGATTCCAGCTGAGGATGAAAGCTATTATAACAAAGTGTATTGGCATAAAATCGGTACAGCGCAAGAAGATGATGTGCTCATCTATGAGGATTTGGACAATAAAGAGTTCTCCTTTGACCCCGTTTTTTCGGATGACTACAACTATTTGTTGTTGAATGTGTGGAAAGGGACAGAAAATAAAAGCCGGATTTATATGAAAGACGTTGCCAATGATTCTGGATTTGTGAAACTATTCGCAGAGGGTGATGCTCGCTATACATTCATTGGAAATGAAGGCAAGTTATTTTACTTTGTGACCAATTCGGATGCACCGAAAGAGCGTGTAATTGCTGTTAACGTGGAAAGTCCAAGTAAGGAAAATTGGACGGAAATTATACCTGAGCAAGAGGATGTATTGTCATTTGCGAAAATCGTCAACCACCAAATCGTTGCATGTACGTTACATAATGCACATTACAAAGTGAAGATTTATGACATGCATGGAAAGTTTGTAAGTGATGTCCCTCTTCCGGATTTCATATCGTTAACAGGAATGACAGGTGAGAAGAAAGATACGAGCATGTTCATTGGTTATACGTCTTACTTATCCTCTGGCACAATTGTTGAATATGATTTTTCAGCTGCTACATATAGAGAGATCTTTCGTCGTTCACATGATGAAAAAATGAATGATTTTGTAACAACACAAGTTTTTTATCCGTCAAAAGATGGCACCCAAATTCCGATGTTCATCACACATCGCAGTGGAATTGCGTTAGATGGGAATCATCAGGTGCTGTTGTATGGATATGGAGGTTTTAATGTAAGTCTCACGCCGGGTTTTTCACCAGCAGTGCAAGTTTTGCTGGAAGAAGGCGGTGTGTATGCTGTTGCGAACTTACGTGGTGGTGGAGAATTCGGGGAAGAGTGGTACAAGGCAGGAACATTAGAACACAAACAAAATGTCTTTGACGATTTTATCGCAGCAGGCGAGTGGCTAATTGAAAAAGGCTATACAAAGTCGGAAAAGCTGGCGATCATGGGCGGTAGTAACGGTGGGTTACTCGTCGGAGCATGTATTACGCAACGGCCAGACCTATTTGGCGCAGCAGTTTGTCAAGTTCCGGTTATTGATATGCTAAGGTACCATAAGTTCACAGTCGGTCGCTATTGGGTGACAGACTACGGCAATGCGGAAGAGAGTGCTGACGACTTTACTTTTATGATCAAGTATTCTCCACTTCATAATGTGCATTCTGGAGTTGAATATCCAGCCACCTTAATTACTACGGCGGATACGGATGATCGGGTCGTACCTCTTCATGCGAAGAAATTTGCTGCTACGTTACAAGCAGCTCAATCCGGTCCTAATCCAATTTTATTACGCGTAGAAAAAAATGCAGGACATGGATTAGGTAAACCAACAGCAAAAATTATTGAAGAACAAACCGATATTTATTCATTTTTAAAATTGGTCTTGAAATAAATAAAATCAGGCGCCCATTTGTCATTTGTACTGACGGGCCCTGATTTTTATTTTTGTCGTTCCCAATTTCGTAACGCTGGGAATGGATCAAAAGCCCATTCTGTCTTTCCGTTATATTTGTATACACCATAGTGAAGGTGCGGGGGGAACTTGCCTGAAGTACCTTCTTTGCCGTAACCCGAACTACCAACAAATCCGAGCAATGTGCCAGGCTCGACGATATCGCCTTCTTGAATGCCCTTATCAAAATACGCTAAATGGGCAAAGTAATGGTATGTGTTATGGTTATCACGGATGCCGATGCGCCAACCTCCGAACTGGTTCCATCCCATCACTTCGATGACACCGTATGATGTTGCCACGACAGGGACACCATAACTTGCAAAAATGTCTGTACCTTCATGAATTCGCCTTCCACCCCAACCGCGGCTTGACCCCCATGTACTTCGATAACTGTAATGATGAGCTTTTGGGATAGGAAAGGTGTGTTCATCCAGTTCGACTGTTCCAAAATGCTTGTACAACTTGGCAATCGTCAGTACTTGGTTAACAGTTGCTTCTTTTTTGTAATAATGCCATAACGCTGCTTTGTAATCCTCTTCACGTGGACCATACAAAGCGAGATGATTAGCCATCGTCACAAGAATATCAGCTGGGTTTTGCAAATCGGCAAGGCCGTCTTCATCTCCATCATCTCCGTTTCCACCGAAGAAAGCAATGGAATCCAGAACAGTATCTGAAGCTTCAGGATTTAACATGCCAACCCAGTACGGAGTAGGATATTGAATGGAAATCGGACCTTGCATTTTTTCCAGGTCCGGACGCACTTGTTGGATATTTCGTTCATATTGATCAATCGCGGCTAAATAATACCAAGGGACAAGCTCGCTTGAAAACTGATAATAATACTTCATCCGTTCTTCAATTGTTGCTTCCTCGGTTTGTATGTTTGCAGCCATCGTTTTCACAAAAGGAAATGCAGTGAGTAACAAAAAGCAAAACGGAATGCTCATTAAGTGAATACGCAAATGGGATTCCTCCTTTATTCACTTTATAGCTTTCCCGAAGTGACGTTTTTCATGAGGAATTTGGATTGTTAGATGGTGGAGAAATGTGAATGTTCTTCTCAAAGGAAGCGTTACGGTAGATCGTGTAGTTGTGCTATACTCAACAAGAGAATGGACCTACAGAAGGAGATGGATAGGATGGAAAAATTAACGTCAGTTGAGCAGTTTGAACAATTAAAAAATGAGGAACGCACAGTTTTCATGTTTTCAGCAGATTGGTGCCCTGATTGCCGAATCATCGAACCGCTTCTCCCTGGAATTGAAGCAGATTATCCTGAATACCAATTCATCTATGTCGATCGCGATGAATTCATAGATATTTGCCAGCAACTCGACATTTTTGGCATACCAAGCTTCGTTGCTTTCCATAGTGGAGAAGAGGCAGGTCGTTTTGTCAGCAAAGACCGCAAATCGAGAGAAGAAATTGAAGCCTTTTTAAACGAATTAGGAAACTAACGCCAATTTTTGATGTGTTAACTAATGAAAAGGTGGAAATATGGCTATTCATTTCCATCTTTTCTTTATTGTAAGAATCGCGTAAGTAGAAAATGTCTACTTGCATCAGATCGTTTTCAGCACCTACATACTCAATTGCCAGACTCACGTATCATCTCCCGTTCCCAAAGCGACCCTCCAGTATACAATAAAGACAACCCCAAGCCCGAAGCCAAGTCTTAACTCCCGCTCGAATGAATAAACCGCAACAAGCCAACCGATAACGGGACTTGTTGCGGTTCATTTCGTTCAGATTATTGCTCCGCAAATAATGTATACATTTTTTCAGGATAATCTGTGAAAATTGCTTGCACACCTACTTGTTGCATGTACTTTGCATACTGTTCATCATTCACTGTAAACGTCCTTACTGGAATTCCACTTTCGAAAACTTCTCGCATGGAAGGACGAACAGCAGCTGGAAAAAGGATATGTAAGTCATCTGCTGGGACGCTTCGTATATAGTTGACAGGGTTCACGAGTACTTCCATGAACAACGTTGCGGTTCTAATAGCTGGTGCAAGTTGTTTGCTTAATTGAATAGCACCATGGTCAAACGACGAAAGGATGACGCGAGCTGTCAACTGATATTCTTCAATTAGTTCAATTACTTGTTGAACCATTCCATCATAGGGAAAGATGTCCGACTTCAATTCAATATTTATCACGTGTTCTGTTGATTGAAAGACTTCAAGCACTTCTCGTAATGTAGGAATGGTCGTTCCTTTAAATTCGGGAGCGAACCAGCTTCCGAAATCGAATGTGCGCAATTCTTCTAAAGTGAGGTCTTTTACATAGCCCTTACCATTTGATGTTCGATTAATCTTTTCATCATGGATGACAACCAATTCATGATCTGCTGTCATATGAACGTCAAATTCCACTCCATGAATTGGTAGGGAAGCTGCTTCTTTAAATGCGGGGATTGTATTTTCGGGAAATGTCCCGGAAGCTCCTCTGTGGGCAAAAATGTCCATTGTATTTTCCTCCGACGCTACAGTCGAGTAGCAAGTGTAATATAGATAAAGATTTCAAAGCATCTAAATGGTTGTTCGTTTATGCAATTGAGAAAGGGCGGCGGTTAGTCCGCAGCCCGCTTAGTATGCATGTAGTCTGTGTTGAATCAGTTCCAATTATTGTTGTTTTCAATTTCCTTCTTGAGCAGTTCCGCACCTCTAGGGCTGATGAACATGCCATTAGACAAACGTTTATTCTCAGAAGTGATATCACCAGTTACAATACACGCCTCATCGACAACATATTTTCGTAGAATAATCATATCGTCGTCTACAAAAATTTCCATCGGTGCACCTTTCTCCAATTGTAAGGTACTCCTAAGTTCTTTTGGAATCACAATTCTTCCGAGATGATCAACTTTCCGTACGATACCTAAACTACGCATAATATCCTCCCTGACTTCGTGATAGTTATTATACCAGTATGGATGAGTATACCAGTAAAATAGAAAAAATACAAAAATATGAATATACTTTCTTATCTTTACTTACTTCTACTATTCCACATCTGGAAACTTTAAAACTGTTCTATACATCGATTTCTGTTAAAATAGGAAACGTTGTAAAGAAAGGAGAACGATTGTATGTCTGTTTTATTGAAGAAATCGGTGTTTTTTGATTATGTTCAAATTATTATTGGGGCGACTTTTGTCGGCCTTGCATTTAATATATTTTTGTTGCCATCTCGTATTGCAGCGGGCGGGATTTCTGGGGTAAGTACGATATTGTACGAGCTATTCAACTATAATCCGGCTGTCGTCCAATGGATCATTAATATCCCACTAATTGTACTTGGACTCTTACTTGCAGGAAAAGAATTTAGTGTGAAAACGATTGTTGGTACGTTTTTTGTCCCGTTTGTCATCTTTTTAACGCATGATATTAACTTGTCCGTTGACAACCCTCTACTCAGTTCTATTTATGGTGGGATCATGCTTGGTATTGGGTTAGGAATTGTGTACCGTGGGAATGGCTCGACTGGCGGCACCGCTTTAATTGCACAATTGTTGAAAAAGTATACAGGCATTTCAAGCGGTTTCTCACAATTGATTGTCGATGGAATTGTCGTTGTCACTTCTGCATTTGTATTTAATTTTGAACTCGCTTTATACGCACTCATGGCTATTTATGTTACAAGCAAGGTGATTGACTTCGTGCAATTGCAAACTTCCCCGACGAAGTTAGTGCTCATTATTACCGAACATGAAGATAAAATCCAAGCGGTCATTCAAAATGAGATCGACCGTGGTTTGACGAAAGTAAAATCAACAGGTGGGTTTTCAAACAATGACAAGACGATGATTTTCTGTGTAGTGGAACAATCAGAAGCCGTTTATTTGAAAAAGTTGTTACAAACTGCTGAACCGAGCGCTTTTGTCATATTCCTGAATGCTTCTGAAATTTTGGGGACAGGATTTTCGAGAGCGAAAGTAAGACTGTAAGAAATAAGTATACAATTCTGTATAAAATGATATAATGGACAACAAATGAATATTTCTTATCAAGAGAAGCTGAGGGATTTGGCCCTGAGAAGCTTCAGCAACCTCTGTTCCGGCAGGAAGGTGCTACCTCCAACAAGATGTTAATCTTGAGAGATAAGAGCGGAGACCGTTAAAAATCCTCGTTCCTATCTTAGGAATGAGGATTTTTTACATGAAGAGGGGGAATTTACATGCCGATTAATATACCTGAACAATTGCCGGCAAGAGAAATGTTGAAAGAAGAAAAAATATTTGTGATGGATGAAGGGAGAGCTACTTCTCAAGATATCCGTCCATTAAACATCATCATTCTCAATTTAATGCCTGAAAAAGAGAAAACTGAACTGCAACTATTGCGGTTATTAGGAAACACACCCTTACAAGTAAATGTATCTTTTTTGAACACCGCTACATATGAATCGAAAAACGTCAGTAAAACGCATTTAGATGCATTTTATACGACGTTTGAGCATGTTAAAAACCGCCGTTATGACGGGCTAATCATCACAGGTGCACCAATTGAGCATCTTGCATTCGAAGACGTAACGTATTGGGATGAACTGCAACAAATCATGGATTGGTCCAACACGAATGTCACATCCGTTTTGCACATATGTTGGGGCGCTCAAGCAGCTCTTTATCACCATTATGGCATTAATAAATTTGAACTCCCAAAGAAGTTGTCGGGTGTATATGAACATACATTGACGGATCCGACGGTAGAGCTTGCGCGTGGCTTCAACGATTTGTTCACCGCTCCTCATTCTCGTTACACATCCGTATCCATTGAAGAAATTGAGCAGGACAATCGCCTTCAATTGTTGGCTATATCTGAAGAAGCGGGAGCTTTCATCATACTTTCAAAAGATGGCAAACATATTATGGTGACAGGGCATTTGGAGTATGATGCATGTACGCTTGGTGAAGAGTATGCGCGTGATATTGCAAAAGGCATTGCAATTGATGTTCCGGAAAATTATTTCCCGCACGATGATCCAACGAAGCAACCGTTGAATACATGGCGCTCGCATACGCATTTGTTGTTCTCCAACTGGCTGAACTATTATGTGTATCAAGAGACACCATTTGAATGGAAATAAAAGTAAAGCTAGCATTGGCACATGTTGCTGATGCTGGCTTTTTTGGCTTCAATGAGTTTTTCGAGTCAATAAAAACAGCAATCAAATTAAGATAAAAAGCTTTCAAATTTCTCTACAACTTGCATTCCTATTCGATTACGTATTTCTCTTCTGAATAAGTCCCTCTTTCTGCTGCAAACTAGTGTACAGAGGAGGTAAGAGAACATGGAATTAGATGGGTTACTGGAATTGAAGTTTTGGGAAATGCTTTTGCGGACGACAACTGCTTTTATCATCTTGCTCATTCTTGCGAGGATTATGGGGAAGAAACAAATCTCACAGTTGACGTTTTTCCATTATGTGACGGGTATCACCATTGGATCGATTGCAGCAGAGATTTCAGTAAATGCGGAAACGCATTTTTATAATGGAAGTATATCCTTAATTTGGTGGGCTTTATTGACGGTTTTCGTGAACTTCTTGACAATCAAGTCAAAAAAATTACGAAAGTTGTTAGATGATCAGCCGACAATCCTTATTTTAAAGGGGAAAATTAGTGAACAAGGTATGAAGAAAGCTCGTTTTACGTTGAATGACCTGAATATGATGCTTCGGGAACAGGGCATCTTTACAGTTACGGATGTCAATTATGCGATACTTGAAACGAATGGGGAACTGAGTGTATTAAAAAAAGCGAGCCAGGAGCCAGCCACACGAAAAGATGTGAATGCTCCTAGCCCTGAACCAAAATATCTTCCGACTGAGATTATTTCTGATGGGAAGTTAATGAAAGAAAACTTAACCGAACTTCATTTGACGGAAGAATGGGTGTATCTCCAGTTGAAGAAAAAGGGTATTGGCAATGTTGAACAAGTTTTTTATGCTGAAATACTGGGCGATGGCACACTACATGTCGATGAGCGAACCGGTCAATAAATTACGCAGTCGGCATGACTTGTAACGTGGCAACTCCAGTAGTAATTGCAGCTTCACTAACAGCTTGTGCAACGGCACTTGCGACACGATCATCAAAAGGATCTGGAATAATATAGTCTTCGTGCAAGTCTTTCTCGTCAATTAAAGATGCAATTGCCACGGTCGCAGCCATTTTCATCTGCTCATTAATGTCCGTTGCACGAACGTCCAACGCTCCACGGAAAATTCCTGGAAAGGCAAGAACGTTATTTACTTGGTTAGGGAAATCGGATCTGCCTGTTGCAATAATCCGTGCACCATATTGTTTAGCGCGTGCTGGCATGATTTCAGGATTTGGATTCGCAAGTGCGAAAAGGACTGGCCCTTCATTCATGGAAGCAATCATTTCTTCTGTTAGCAAGTCTGCAACAGAGACACCGATGAAGACATCAGAACCAGCAAGAGCATCCGCCAAACTGCCTTTAACAGCAGTTGGGTTTGTCAGTGCTGCCATCTCATTCTTTATCGGATTCATGCCGTTTGTCCGACCTTCGTAAATTGTTCCTTTTGAATCACATAAAATGATGTCCTTGCAACCGATTGTCAAAAGATGTTTGACGATTGCGATTCCTGCTGCGCCTGCACCGTTCACGACGATTTTGGCAGTTTTTAAGTCTTTACCTGTCAGTTTGAATGCATTAATCAGTCCCGCTGCAACGACAATTGCGGTTCCATGCTGATCATCATGAAAGACAGGGATTTCACATTCTTGACGTAAACGTTGTTCAATTTCAAAACAACGTGGTGCAGAAATGTCTTCTAAATTGATGCCACCGAATGTTGGGCTCATCAGTTTAACGGTTTGAATAATTTCTTCTACATCTTTTGTTGCGAGGCAAATCGGAAACGCATCCACATCGGCAAAACGTTTAAGTAGAAGCGCTTTGCCTTCCATTACAGGTAATGCAGCTTCTGGTCCGATATCTCCGAGACCTAATACGGCTGTTCCATCTGTAATGACTGCAACGAGATTCCCTTTAATCGTATAATCGTACACAGTTGTCGGTTCTTTTGCGATTTCCAAACAAGGCTCAGCAACGCCAGGGGAATAGGCTAAGCTCAAATCCTTCGTATTGTCTAGGGAGACTTTTGAAACAACTTCCATTTTCCCTTTGTGAAGTCCATGCATCGCTAATGCGGAATGATATTCTTTCGTCATCTAGTTCGCTCCGTTCTATTTGTTTTATGGGTAATTAAAATTATTAACAGCATCAAACAGTAAATGCAAGTGGTGAAAATCTGTTTAATCCAATGATTATGTGAATGATAACGCTTACACGATGATTCGATATATATTTAGTATGTGAAAAAAATATTTTATTAGTAGCACTGGAAATGCATACTATTTATATGATAAAATGAATGACAGTCATTCATATCGTTCGTTAAGGAGGATGAACAAATGGACAAACGTGAGCGAATCGTCTCTGCAGCTATTGAGGTCTTTAGTGAACAGGGGATCGAGAAGACTAAAATTTCGGATATTGTGAAAAGAGCAGGGATCGCCCAAGGAACGTTTTATTTATACTTTCCTTCCAAGTTGTCGCTGATGCCTGCAATTGCAGAAGTGATGGTCGAGAAAACACTGGAGATTGTTCAGGCTAAAGTTTCAAAATCAGCTCCTTTTCCAGTCAGACTCGATCAATTAGTCGATGCAATTTTTGAAGTGAGTGAAGAGTATCACGAAATGCAAGCGCTCATCTATTCCGGTCTCGCATCTACCGAGCATTTAAAAAAATGGGAGACGGTCTATGCACCGTTTTACGAATGGATCAGCGAGAGTTTGGAACAAGCAATTGAAGATGAAGTCATTAGAGATTCTGTTGATCCTGCACGCACTGCAAAATTAGTGATAGGTCTTGTTGAATCAGCTGCGGAACAGATTTACTTGTATGATGCAAACAAAGAGGACGAGGCTGCCGTACAAAAAAGAGAGGTCAAGCAGTTTTTACGTTTTGCTTTGTCCATTCATGACTAATTGCACAGCTGGAGAGCGATTTCTTCCGTTCTCCAGCAGGGTGAAATTTTATCGTTTGTTATTAAATGAATGACAGTCAGTCATAATATAACGGAGGAAATAGAAATGAATAAATCATGGCTTTATGTAGCATTGACCAGTTTTTTTGAATTGGTCTGGATTTTTGGATTTAACGTAGCAAGTGAATGGTGGCATTGGCTACCGATCGTGTTTTTTATTTTTGTTGATTTTCATTATTTGGCGAAGGCTTGTGAAAATTTACCGACGGGTACGGTGTATGCCATCTTTGCTGCCGTTGGAACTGTCGGGACGGCGCTAATGGATGTTTTCTTCTTTGGAGAAAGTTTAAGTGCCGGTAAAATATTTTTCATGTTTATTTTAGTTGTCGGGGTTGTCGGGTTGAAACTTGCGGATGACTTGGAAGATAAGAAAGCGAAGAAAGGGATTGTTCAGTAATGGGTTGGTTTTTTGTTTTATTAGCGGCAGCGTGTGAATTTGCTGGTGTTGTCGGTTTAAATAAATATAACGAGCAAAAAAGCTTTCAAAATGTGTTGTTATTTGGAGGAGGATTTGGCGCAGCATTTGCGTTTCTTTACATGTCATTCAACTACTTACAAGTGAGCACGGCCTATGCTGTATGGATTGGCATTGGAACAGCAGGAGCCGTACTCATTAATATGATTTTCTTTGGAGAATCTAAAAGTATCGGTCGAGTGATGAGTGTGTTATTAATTGTTATCGGTGTTGTTGGATTAAAGGCATTGTCATAAGTTTAGATGATTTCCCAATCTCGTTCGTTTGCAATTTGTGCAAGCCTTTTTTTCGGTTTTACTGCGACTGGTGAACCGACTAATTCAAGTACGGATAAATCAGAATAACTGTCTCCATACGCATAGCTGTTTGTCCAATCGATGTCCTTGGATTGAAGGGCTTCCATGATTTTTTCATTTTTGCGTTTCCCTTGAATGTGGTAAATGCTCTTTTGTCGGTCTAATTGCTGGTCTATCGTGTAAGGGACTTCAGTGCCGATGATTGCATCAAAAGGAAGTCCTTCTGTCACAGCGTGCAGTAAAGGCGTATATGCACCTGACACGAGCATTGTGAAAATCCCTTCCGTATGGTGTTGGTGGATACGGGAAACAACTTCATGATTGAAATCATTTTGCATACTGGCTTTTAATTCAGCGAAATAATGTTGTAGCTCGTTTTGGTTTAACGAGCCAAGTGCATTTACATATAACTGCATTGATCGTTCTTTCATCGTCGCCTCAGATACAATTTTTGTCTTGTAACCGATGTACAAAGGGAGGATTTGTCTGTAAAAAGTCCGATAGTTTGAATGATAGGTGGGATGGTGTTTTAAGTGTTCCATTAATACCTTAAAAGTTTCATTCGCATAAACAGTGCCGTCGAAGTCGAAAATTGCAATTCTCAAGAACATTCCCCTTTTCTTTATGCACACACAGGAGCTTTTACTTATGATGATACAGTGTTTGTAATCCAAGGGCAATTTCCGCATAATAAAGAGAGAGAGTGAGGAGACGAGTTATGCAAAAAAATCATCAAAAGAGAAGAGAACATTCAACCTTATTTACCGTAACGGAAAAGGCTGAACTATTACCTTTTTTATTAGAGAACATGAAACAAAATAGCCGAAATTCGGTGAAATCGATGTTGACAAGAGGGCAAGTGGAAGTAGATGGACAACCGGTGACGAAACACAATCATCCGTTATCGATTGGACAAAAAGTAGAAATCCAAAAAAATAAGGCAGCGAAAAGCGAAAGTATGCTGACGGGATTGACAATTATTTATGAAGATGAATCGATCATTGTCATCGACAAAGAGGAAGGCCTATTATCAATGGCTGCAAAAGATAAAAATGAAAAAACAGCTTTCAGTGAAGTTTCTTATTATGTAAAGAAACAAAACCCTCGTCAACGGGTTTTCATCGTCCATCGTTTAGATCGAGATACATCTGGGGTTCTTTTATTCGCAAAAAGCGAAGAAGTAAAAATGACGTTGCAAACGAATTGGGACGAGATGGCGAAAGAACGTGTTTATACTGCGCTTGTAGAAGGCAACGTTAAAAAGGAACAGGGTACGATTAAATCGTGGTTAAAAGAAACACGCACCTACAAAGTGTACTCGAATCCTACTGATAACGGTGGACAGCTCGCCATTACGCATTATAAAAAAATAAAATCAAATCGCCAGTATTCCCTATTGGAAGTGCGTTTGGATACAGGTAGGAAAAATCAGATCCGTGTACACATGGAGGAACTTGGCTATCCGGTTGTAGGAGATAAAAAATACGGATCCACTGTGAATCCACTGAAGAGACTCGGTTTGCATGCTACGTCATTAACGGTTGTCCATCCAGTCACTAAAAAGGTGATGAAGTTTGAAACGGATCTACCGACGAGTTTCCTTCGTAAAGTCCAATAAGAAAAGCGGCCCCATAGCGGGACCGCTTTTTCTTATTGCATAGGCATGCCGGGTTGACCTTGTGCGCCTGCAAACGAGTTCATCATTTCTTGCATGTCGTGATCTGAAAGTTGAGGGATTTGGTAGTAATGGTGTTTGTTTTGGTAAATGGAAAGTTCATACGCCATTTCAATGCAATTCGCAATGGAATCAGCGAGCACTCTCCTGACAACTGGATGTGTCACTTCTATTGCGGAAGTCGTTTTGAGGGAAGCGATGTTCTTCATTGCTCCTAACATGAATCCAGAAATCATTTCATCATTTAATTCGTTGGCACTTTGCATCGGCTTTTTCGGTTGAGAGGGTTTCGTGCCATAGACGAAGTCGTTCTCTTGCTTCATGTTGTAGCTGCCTGTCGGATGGGAAGGATCCGTACCTGATTTGAAGCATTCCACTGTTATGTTGTATTCATCAAGCATAAAACGATACTGACGATCCATAATATCCAGCAACTCGGGATCTTTTACGTGTGGTCGAAAAAGTGTCGCTTGGTTTAGTGTAGCTAGGACGCTCCCTAGTACATCTTTTATCCCAATCATACCATTCGCGCCGTGATTCATTTTTGTTGAGACTGGACCGGTTTGCATATTTTCGTGCATTTCATGGAATTCATTGTGTGTCATTACATATCCTCCTTGTAAGGTTTTAAAAATCATTTGTAGTATGGCTTCAATCAAAAAGGATATGTATAAAGAAGTGGAAATCACGCATATTCTGCTCATTTTGACAATAGCATGGAGTAGTGGACAATTTGTCAATGAAAGGCAGAGGAGCATTATGCAAATTCATGTTGTACAGGCAGGTCAAAGCTTGTATGGGATTGGACAAGCTTATGGGATTGCATGGGAAGAGATAGCAAAAGCGAATGAATTGATGGAACCATCAAAAATTGTTGTTGGGCAAGCGCTAGTCATTCCTGTAACAGGAAGTTATCATTGGGTACAACCGGGACAATCCCTTTACATCATTTCAAGGTTATATGGAACGACAGTAGCAGAACTTGCGCGGATCAACGGAATAGCTCAAAACGCCATTTTGCTTGTCGGTCAACGCTTGTCGATTCCTCAAAGGACAAAGAGGGCAATTGAAGTGTTGTTGTATGTTGAACCTCGGGAGCAGAATTTGACAGAAATTACTGCTGAAGTAAAAGAACGCGTTGACGATTTGACGTATTTGGCAATGTTCAGTTATGAGGCACAACGAGATGGCTCATTAAAATCGCCACCAATCGGAGAGATACCTCAAATTGCGACGGATGCGGGCGTGCTGAATGCTATGGTCATCAGTAACTTAGAGAACTTTGCATTTAGTTCAGAATTGGCTCATGTTTTATTCACAGACATGACCGTACAAAACCGTTTGTTTGAAAAAATTGTACGGACAGCTAAAAGGGTCGGGTACAAGGACATTCATTTTGATTTTGAGTTTCTAAGACCGGCGGATCGAGAATTATACAATTCGTTTTTACGAAATGCGAAAGCGCGTTTTAAACCAGCAGGCTTGACGATCTCGACCGCGTTAGCTCCGAAAACAAGCGCAAATGTTACGGGTATTTACGGGGCAATTGATTACAAAGCACACGGTGAAATTTGTGACTTCGTTACGTTAATGACGTACGAGTGGGGCTATTCGTACAGTGCGCCCCAAGCTGTTAGCCCTATCAACCAAGTTCGGCGAGTAGTGGAGTTTGCAGTGAGCCAAATTCCAAGAGAGAAAATTTTTCTAGGACAAAACTTGTATGGATATGATTGGAAGTATCCATATCCACCTGAAACGGGTGTTGCAGCGAGGGCATTAAGCCCACAACAAGCGGTTAACTTAGCGATTCGTCAAAATGCCAACATTCAATATGATCCTGTTGCACAAGCGCCCTTCTTCCTCTATTGGGATAATGACGGTGTCAGACACGACGTGTGGTTTGAAGATGCACGCAGTATTCAAGCGAAATTCAATTTGCTGAAAGAATTTAACTTGCGCGGCATGATGTATTGGAAGTTAGGATTAGCATTCCCGCAAAATTGGTTGTTACTCAATGATAACTTTACAATCATTAAACGGTAAAAATGTTCTGCTGCATTTGTATACGAGCTGTGAATGATAGTGTGACAAAAAGTAGAAGTAAAAAGGAACCCATGGCGAACATACGCCATACGGTTCCTTTTCTTCATCGATCAGTCTTTCGAAATGTAATTGAGTACGCTTTGGAAAATTTCAACATCAGGGTTGATGAGCAGAGCAGGTAGGAATGCAAATGCCATCAGTATCGCTAGGTTGGCTCCGATAACAGTACGTACAATCTTGGTGAATTTCATATAGCATCTCCTCTTTCTCTTCTTAGTAGTTTTCCAATTTACTCATTTTCGAGATTTGGATGTACTAATAATAGTCTATGTTTAGAGTGTTGTAAATGTTTTTATTTGCCTGTTAATATTGTCGTCAATATTCGCGGGCAATTTGGCATGTTGGGTAAGAATGCGTCGTTTTGGGCAAGTATGCGGCGTTTTGGTGAGAAATGCGGCGTTTGAGAAAGTTATGCCGCAAATGCCGTTTTTATGAGCCGTTTTGGATAAGTATGTCGCGTTTTGGCGAAATATGCCGTGTTTGAGCAATTCATGCGGTGTTTTAAGAGATCGTTAATTCTAGTTTGTAATGAAGTTTTTCCCGCTACACAAAATGAATAAACATGAAAAAAATGTTGTACTTATTCACGTTTTCGGTAATACTAGTAAAAACGAAGAATAGATTTTGAAATACTAATTTTCAAACTATGGTAAAATGAATGTCTAGGCTTTTATGATGATTGAGAAAGGGATGAGGCGATTGACAAATATGGAAACGATTCAAGAACATCGTAATCGAGCGAATGATTACGTGCACGAAGTATATGAGCTTGTAAAAAAGAGAAATCCGGACGAAAAAGAGTTTTTGCAAGCGACTAGGGAAATATTTGATTCGCTTCGTCCGGTCTTTGCCAAACACCCGGAGTACATACGGAACGGGATCCTTGAGCGAATTACAGAGCCGGAGCGCATCATCTCGTTCAGAGTTGCTTGGGAAGACGACAAAGGAAAAGTACATGTAAACCGTGGATTCCGCGTACAATTCAACAGCGACCTCGGCCCCTATAAAGGGGGCATCCGATTTCATCCATCTGTTAACAACAGCATTATGAAATTCCTCGCGTTCGAACAAATTTTCAAAAATGCATTGACCGGTCAACCGATCGGAGCGGGAAAAGGAGGTTCCGATTTTGATCCAAAAGGGAAGTCGGAACGTGAAATCATGCGTTTTACGCAAAGCTTCATGACGGAATTGAGTAAACATATTGGTCCTGATGTCGATGTACCTGCTGGTGATATCGGCGTGGGAAAACGGGAAATTGGCTATATGTTCGGTCAGTATAATCGTCTAAAAGGTGGTTATGAAGCGGGCGTACTCACCGGGAAAGATCCAAATCACGGTGGTTCACTCGGTCGAAAAGAAGCAACAGGATATGGAACAGTGTATTTTGTCGATGAAATGCTAAAAGAAAACGGCTTGTCTTTTAAAGGACTTAAAGTAGTTGTTTCTGGATCAGGCAACGTATCCACTTATGCAATCGAAAAAGCGCAGCAACTAGGTGCAATTGTCATTGCGTGCAGTGATTCAGGTGGTTTCATTTATGACAAGAAAGGCATCAATGTAGAGACAATCAAACGATTAAAAGAAGTTGAAAACAAACGGATTTGGGAATACACAAAAGAGCATCCTGAAGCAGAATACCACGAAGATTGCTCTCGCATTTGGTCGATTCCATGTGACATTGCATTGCCGTGTGCGACACAAAATGAGATTGATGAAATTGCTGCGCACATCTTAATTGCCAACGGTCTGAAAGCAATTGGAGAAGGAGCAAACATGCCCTGCAATAATGAAGCGATTAACATCTTCATCGAAAATGGGGTCCTTTTCGCACCTGCCAAAGCTGCAAATGCTGGTGGTGTTGCGGTATCTGCAATGGAAATGTCGCAAAACAGCATGCGTCTCGGTTGGACAGCAGAAGAAGTCGATGAACGGTTAAAAACTGTCATGATCAGCATTTACAACAGTTGTAAAGATGCCGCTGAGCGTTTCGGCAAACCTGGCAACCTTGCAATGGGTGCAAACATCGCTGGCTTCTTGAAAGTAGCCGACGCCATGGTAGCGCACGGCATCCGATAACTTGAAACTATCTCAGCCATTGAGATAGTTTTTGTTTTGGTATCGTGTTGAATCGCGTCACTTTTGATAGGCCGTCAGTGCAATGTTTTGGCCTCGTCTACAGTGAAGCGCTCCGCACACAAACCTGACCGTCCTATACACAAAATGGAGCATCCCACGTTCAAAGTACACCTAATTTAACATCCCTTGAAAAGTTTTTAGTCAAATCTATTGAAAATCCAAACATCTATGTTATTATAAAAATACGTAATGGTGAATAAAAATACATAAACGTGTATAAGGAGGACGATAGATATGAACAAGATGAAAGTGGTTTTAGCTTACTCAGGTGGCCTTGATACGTCGGTAGCGGTGCAATGGTTAACCGATAAAGGGTACGATGTTGTTGCTTGTTGTTTGGATGTTGGAGAGGGTAAAGACTTGAATTTTATTCAACAAAAAGCGTTGCAAGTTGGGGCGGTCAATAGTTATGTCATTGATGCGAAAGAAGAGTTCGCGCAGGAGTATGCATTGCTCGCTTTACAAGCGCGAACGTATTATGAAGATAAATATCCACTTGTTTCGGCTCTGTCTCGTCCTTTGATTTCTAAGAAACTTGTAGAAGTCGCACACCAGGAAAATGCGACGGCTGTTGCCCATGGTTGCACTGGAAAAGGGAATGACCAAGTTCGTTTTGAAGTGGCAATTAAAGCACTCGATCCTTCACTAGAGGTCATTGCGCCTGTTCGTGAGTGGAGTTGGTCGCGTGAGGAAGAGATTGCGTATGCTAAAGAAAAAAACATTCCGATACCTATCAATCTTGACAGTCCGTATTCGATCGACCAAAACTTGTGGGGGCGCAGCAATGAATGTGGAATTTTAGAGGATCCTTGGGCAGCTCCACCTGAAGAGGCATATGGCCTTACTTCATCCATTGAACATGCACCTGACCAACCAGATATCATCGAGATTGCATTCGAAAAAGGAGTTCCAGTAAGTATCGATGGTAAGCACTATCCATTAAGTGAACTCATTTTAACTTTGAATGAGATCGCAGGGAAACATGGTGTCGGCAGAATCGATCATGTGGAAAACCGTCTTGTCGGCATTAAATCACGTGAAGTGTATGAATGTCCGGGTGCTATTACTTTGTTAAAGGCGCATAAAGAACTGGAAGACATTACGCTTGTGAAAGATGTCGCCCATTTCAAGCCACTTGTTTCTCAGAAGTTAAGCGAGCTCATCTATAATGGGTTATGGTTTTCTCCGTTACGCAACGCATTGGAGGCATTTATTAAAGACACTCAACAATATGTCAATGGAGTTGTCCGTGTTAAACTTTTCAAAGGCCATGCAATTGTGGAAGGAAGAAAGTCGACTAATTCGCTTTATGATGAAAAGCTGGCAACCTATACGTCAGATGATCAATTCGACCAGTCAGCGGCTATCGGATTCATCCAGCTATGGGGCTTGCCGACAGAAGTGCATAGTACGGTGAATAAACAACAAACGGTTAAAAGCAGCTTATAAAACAAAAATGCATGAAGGTCAACTCGCCTCCATGCATTTTTTCATGTTTCTATTCTCTTTCAAAATTGTCTACGTCTTCTTCTATCCAAAGGAAACCTTACTCATTTCTAAAACGTCTAACTTGCAAGTTAGTTTGATGAGGGGATTTTTCAATTTAGCGAATCTCCGACATATACTCATCTACATGGAGCAGGTGACGCGTTGAAAAATAAGAAAAAGTTGGGGATATTCATCGGTATGGTCGTTACGATTTCGGGGCTTGTCTTTTGGTTATGGCCAGGGAAGTTAATGGTAGATGCGTTGAAACCAGAAGCGGACGGTTCAAAACCTTACGCCATTATACTAGGGGCAAAAGTGAATGGGACGACACCTTCACTTTCTTTACGGTATCGATTAGAATCTGCAGTTGCTTATGCTAATGCGCATCCTCACGTGACATTCATCCTGTCAGGTGGACAAGGACCTGATGAAGACATCAGTGAAGCCAAAGCAATGTGGAATTACATGGTCGAGCATGGAATAGACGAGGAGCGATTAGTACTCGAATCGACATCGACTTCCACGTATGAGAATCTAGTGAATTCCAAGAAGTTGTTGCCGGAAGGTGTTCAGGAAGTGACAATCATTACGAGTGATTATCATATAGCCCGCGCTCGAATGATTGCTAAAAAACTAGATCTAGAAACAGACATCGTTGCAGCAAAAACGCCGGCATCCGTAAAAGCACAACAGCAGTTCCGTGAACGATTGGCGTTGATTAAAACAAAAATAGTTGGGAAATGAGGAGAACCGCATGACACCCATTTAGGTGCTATGCGGTTCGTTTGTTTAGAAACATCTTCAGATTGCGTGGAAAGTCGGCTGTAACTTATCAAAAGTTGTAACATAGCGAAAACCAATCGACTTCAACAATTCGCGTGATTCTTGGAATTGAAAACCGATGTCATCTGGTTTATGCGCATCTGATCCAAGTGTGATCATTTCACCGCCGCATTCTTTATAGAGCTTTAGTATGTCATCACTTGGTAATCCGTTTGGCAAGCCATACCGGACACCTGACGTATTTAATTCAATCCCTTTGCCCGCAGGAATGATTAGTTGAAAGATTTCTCGTAATACATCATGGAAATTATTTTGCACGAGTTGAGGCGCATACCGTTTAATTAAATCAATATGCCCTAAAATAGAGTAATTCTCAAAGTGCTTCACACAATGTAGCAACTCGTCATAATACAGTTGCGATGCTTCCTCAACGGTGCGCCCTTCAAAAATCTCTCCGAAATGTAATCCTTTTCTTTGGACGGTATGTAATGAACAGATGATGAAATCAAATGTTTCCTCTTTTACCAATTCATTGTATTGATCTAAAATATGAGGTTGGACACCGAATTCCACGCCTTTTTTAAGTCGAATTTGATTTGCATATTTATGTTGTAACGTATCAATGCGTTCAGCATATTTTTTTTTATCAAAGTCAAACACAAAATTTTCATCAGGGTAATCGTAATCGATATGCTCCGTAAAACAAATCTCCGAAAGCCCTTTTGCAATTGCCCCTTTCACCATTTCTTCCATCTCCACAGTACAATCTGCAGAAAAAGAGCTATGCATATGGTAATCAAACATAAAAAATTCCTCCTATCAGTTGACAAACAATCATAATAGTCTTATAGTACTTTATAACTTTAGTTAAGTAAAGTGATGAAGTGACAAAGCGGGGTGCTGAAATTGAACACTTTTTTACAACGAAATCAGCAATTTACACAAGTCATCGATGTGTTAAGCAAACGATTTGCGACATACGGTTATGCACGCATGAAAACAGCTGCATTTGAAAAATACGATTTGTATTCACATGTGACGAGCTCGGTAAAACGGCAAGAAATGGTGAAAGTCATTGACACGAATGGGGAAGTTCTTGTCCTAAGACCTGACGTGACAATTCCACTTACACAGGAATTGTCTCATGACCGAAACGAACTCACAAGAGAATACCGTTTCTTTTATATTCAGGAAGTGTTTAGACAGCAAGTTGGACAATCGATGAAAACTGAGCGTACACAAGCCGGTGTTGAGTATTTTAGTAAATGCTCTCCAGAAGCTGATGCCGAAGTAATTGCATTGGCTATTCAGACGATGCAGGACTTAGGATGGCAGAACATAACAATTGAACTTGGCCATGCAGCTATTTTAAACGGTTTGATTGAAGGGCTTGGGTTTGACGAGAACAATCAGAATTCCTTAAAGTCGTTGATTCAAGCGAAAAATATAGTAGAACTACGACCGTTTCTTGCTTCTCTTTCGGTAGACAAGACAATGATACATGCTGTAGAACAAATTCCGACTTTCTATGGCAAACCACACGACGTGTTGCAACGTGCGAAGCAGATTTTAACTGCACCTGACATGCAACAGACAATCGCATATATCGAAGAGGTTTACAGAATATTAGTACTCTATGGCTTAGAAGACTACCTCGTCATAGACTTTGGATTAATTAATGATATGGACTATTATTCTGGGGTTCTCTTTCAAGGTTATGTTGAACGGGTTGGTAAACCGGTCTTAATGGGCGGACGCTACGATGATCTTGGCAAAGCATTCGGGGCTGAACTACCTGCTATCGGTTTCGCATGTGATATCGAATCCATTGTGGACGCACTGTATGCAAATCATGCACCACAATCTTTAAATGACGTAACGATCTTTTATGAACCCGATGAGTTAGCACAAGCAATCGAACTGGCATCTGCTTTGCGCAATCGACAATTCAAAGTCGTTTCGGTTCCTTATACGAAAGAACGGTTACAAGCAGAAAACAGTACGTTCACCATTCATATGCGGGAAGGGAAGAAGACGATTCACAAAAATGGGAGCGTGGAACAATTTACAAGCATCGAGGATTTTGTGCGAAAAGGAGTGTTTCTGTGGAACAGTTAACGGTTGCTATGGCAAAAGGACGCACTGCAACGAAGGCGATGAAGCTTTTTGAACAAGCAGGCATCTACTTTTCGAGTTTACAGGATGATAGTCGGAAATTAGTGTTGACCGATGATTCTGGTCAAGTGAAATTGATTTTTGTGAAGGCTGTAGACGTTCCGACATACGTGGAGAAGGGTGCAGCTGACATCGGGATTATCGGGAAAGATGTCCTGCTCGAAGATCCAAAAGACGTGTATGAGATGGTAGATTTGCGGATATCTGCTTGTAAACTTGTCGTTGCAGGTTTTCCAGGACCGTATCCAAACACACAACTGACAGTCGCTTCAAAATATCCACATGTAGCTAAGACGTTTTTTACGAATAAAGGGATTCGCACAGATGTCATAACGTTGAATGGATCTGTCGAACTGGCACCATTGATTGGAATGGCAGATGTCATCGTTGATATTGTAGAAACTGGAAAGACGTTAAAAGAGAATGGATTAGTTGTTCTTGAAGAAATTGCCGATAGCAGCGCAAGACTCATTGTGAATAAAGCAAGCTTTGCGATTAAAACGGCTGTAATTCAACAACTAATTGGGAGTGTGAAAGAAGGAATGGGGGTGAGCACGTGAAGATACTACGTGCTTCGGAATTTTTGACAGAGTGGCGGATTCGCAATCTACAATCTGTGGATCTTGCAATTGATCAACAGGTACTAGCAATCCTTCAAGAAGTCCGTAAAAATGGGGACGCTGCGCTAAAAGCATATACAAAACAGTTTGATGGGATAGATATCGGATCTTTCATCGTTACGAAAGAAGAAATTGATGCGGCCTATGCAAATGTGTCAGATGCGTTTCTATCATCTCTCGTTCAAGCGAAACAGCGGATAGCTACCTACCATGCAGAACAGAAAGAACGCTCTTGGTTCATTCAACAACCAAAAGGTGTGATGCTTGGCCAACAGGTGACGCCGATTGAACGAGTTGGTGTCTATGTACCAGGGGGGAAAGCGGCTTATCCATCTACCGTACTGATGAATGTGATTCCGGCGAAAATTGCTGGTGTTCAGCATATTGCCATTACGACGCCACCTCAAGCAGACGGCTCTGTCAACCCTGCTGTATTAGTGGCAGCACGTGAAGCTGGAGCGGATATTGTGTACAAAGTCGGTGGAGCGCAAGCAATTGCGGCGCTAGCGTACGGCACGGAGACCATTGAGAAAGTACATAAAATTACTGGGCCCGGAAATGCGTATGTGGCGCGCGCGAAGAAATGGGTATTCGGGGATGTCGGGATTGATATGATCGCAGGTCCAAGTGAAATTTGTATTTTGGCAGATGAAACGGCAAATCCGGTATATGTCGCTGCGGATTTATTATCTCAAGCGGAACATGACGAGCAAGCTGCGGCTATTTGTGTCACGACAGATAAAGTGTTTGCTGACAAGTTAGCGGTTGAAGTGCAAAAACAAGTAAAGCAGATGGATCGCGTACAAATCGCAACTAAATCGATAGAAGATGCAGGTCGTATTGTCGTCGTCGAATCAGTACAAGAAGCGATCGATGTTGTGAATGAAATCGCTTCTGAACATTTGCAAATCATGGTGCAAAACCCGATGGAAATACTTCCGTTCATTCGAAATGCAGGGGCAATTTTTCTAGGTGACTATTCTCCTGAAGCGTTAGGTGATTACGTCGCAGGACCGAATCATACGTTGCCGACAAGTGGTACGGCAGTTTTTGCTTCACCGTTAGGCGTTTATGATTTCATGAAAAAATCTAGCATCATTCATTATACAAAAGAGGCGTTTGAGGAAGTTGCCGACGATATCATCGTATTGGCAGAAACGGAAAGGTTAAGCGGTCATGCACAATCGATACGCGTGCGGAAGGGGGAGCAGAAATGAGACGTAAAAAGATTACACGTCGAACGGCAGAAACGACGATTGACTTGGACTTTGCAATTGATGGTACAGGCAAAACCAATTTGGAGACGGGTGTTGGTTTTTTTGACCATATGCTGACATTGTTCGCAAGTCACGGCAGATTCGACTTGACTGTGAAATGTGAAGGGGACCTTGTTGTCGATCAACACCATTCAGTAGAAGATGTAGGCATTGTCCTAGGGCAAGCTTTCCAAGCGAGTATCGGTTCAAAAGAAGGCATTGAACGTTATGCAACGGTATCGACTCCGATGGATGAAGCGTTAGCGACCGTTTCTCTCGATATTAGTGGGCGCTCATTCCTTGTTTATAACGTGGAAGGCTTAAAAGAAAAAGTGGGCGAATTTGATACGGAACTCGTCGAGGAATTTTTCTTGGCGTTCACTCGACATGCAGGAGTTACGTTGCATATTAATTTGGCATATGGTAAAAACAGCCATCATATCATCGAGTCGATTTTTAAAAGTTTTGGTAGAGCGATGCGTTTAGCGAGTGCAATCAATCCAGACATTAAAGGGATTCCTTCCACGAAAGGGACATTATAAGGGGGCGTAATGAATGATTTTATTTCCAGCGATTGATATTCGGGACGGCAAATGTGTCCGTCTAGTCCAAGGTGATTACGGTAAGGAGATGATCTATCATGACTCCCCAGCTGAAATGGCCAAGCAATGGGAACGACAAGGTGCCACCTATATACATGTCGTTGATCTCGACGGTGCGAAAACAGGGAATTCATTGAATGAAAAAGCGATTGCGGAAATCGTGCAAACTGTATCAGTTCCCATACAAGTTGGTGGCGGAATTAGAACGATGGACCAGGTCGATGCGTATTGTGATCTAGGCGTCAGCCGCATCATCATTGGTACAGCGGCCATCGAGAATCCGACATTCGTCAAAGAGGCAGTTGCAACGTATGGAGAAAAAATCGCTGTGTCAATCGATGCAAGGAATGGATTTGTGGCGACAAATGGCTGGACTGAAACGAGCGCTGTAAAAGCTGTTGACCTTCTAAAAGAACTTGCGGTGATGGGCATTAAAACCGTTGTCTATACGGACATTTTGAAAGATGGGATGTTGCAAGGACCGAACTTTGAGGAACTGCAATTGATGCATGAAGCATCACATATCTACATTATTGCATCAGGTGGCGTATCGACGGAACAGGAAATTGCAAAGTTAAGAGACATGCAACTGTACGGAGCGATTATCGGAAAAGCATTGTATGAAGGAAACATATCATTAGAAACCGTGATGGAGGCGAATAGCATATGACAAAGCGTATTATTCCGTGTATGGATGTCGACAATCGAAAAGTCGTCAAAGGGAAGAAATTTCTAGATGTACAAGAAGTGGCAGATCCTCTTACATTAGCGAAAAAATATGTCGCGGATGGTGCAGATGAACTCGTATTCTATGATATTTCTGCTTCTACGAAAAATCGTGGAATGTTTCTGGACCTAATCGAAGAGATTGCGAAAGAAGTACCCATTCCTTTCATCGTCGGCGGAGGTATTCGTACCATTGAAGATGTAGAGAAAATCTTCTCACTAGGTGGCAATAAAGTATCCATAAACAGTGCCGCACTAACAAATCCGTCTTTAATTCAACAAGTGGCTGAGCGGTTCGGCTCGGAGAAAGTCATGCTATCGATGGACGTGCGGAAAACGGGGCCAGGCAAATGGACAGTGTTTGCAAAAGGCGGTATGGAAGAGACCGCAATCGATGCAATTGAGTGGGCGAAAAAAGGCGAACAACTCGGTGCAGGAGAGCTCGTTGTCAACAGCATTGATGAAGACGGTGTAAAAGACGGTTATGACATCGAGTTGAACAAAGCGATGGCCGAGGCAGTAAACATTCCAATTGTTGCAAGTGGCGGTGCAGGGAAGCTCGAACACTTTGCTGAAGTGCTTACTGAAGGTAAAGCAGACGCTGCACTTGCTGCATCCGTCTTTCACTTTGAAGAAGTCAATATTGGTGAATTAAAAGCCTATTTACAACAACAAAATCTCCTTGTCGGACAAAAAGGATGAGCGACTATGGATATCAATACACTTTCATTTAACGAAAACGGATTACTTCCTGCGATTGTGCAAGACGAGCAAACAGGTGAAGTGCTTATGCTTGCATACATGAACAAAGAAGCGATTGAACGGACGCTTGAAACAGGAGAGGCTTGGTTTTATAGTCGTTCCAGACAACAATTGTGGCATAAAGGCGCGACATCCGGCAATCGCCAACTCGTCAAACGCATTTCATTGGATTGCGATAACGATACTCTACTTTTACAAGTGGAGCCCATTGGTCCGGCCTGTCATACAGGGGAACAATCCTGTTTCTTTCAGACAATCCAAGAAGAACAGCCTTCGGTTAACAGCGTTGTCGGTGAAGTTGTCCGTGAAATTAAAGAACGACGAGACAATGCTGTAAAGGGCTCCTATACGTCGTATTTATTCCAAGAAGGCGTCGATAAAATCTTGAAAAAAATTGGTGAAGAAACGACTGAAGTGGTCATCGCAGCGAAAAATCGTGACAAAGATGAACTGGCGAATGAGTTGGCAGACTTAACGTATCATACACTTGTTTTGATGGAGTTGTTAGAAGTGTCAGTGGAGGACGTGAAAAAAGTGCTTCGGGATCGAAGGCCGAAGAAAGAAGTGTTGCGTGTTGAGTAACTATTGGAGTGACATGGTGAAACGGACAGAGCCGTATGTGCCCGGCGAGCAACTGAATCGATCGGACATTATTAAATTGAATACAAATGAAAACCCGTATCCTCCAAGCCCACGTGTGAAAGAAGCAATCTTACGTGAAATGGATGGACAGTTACAGAAGTATCCTTCACCAAGTGCAACCCCGCTGCGTTCCGTCATTGCAAGCCACTTCGGTGTTACAGAGCAAGAAGTGTTTGTCGGTAACGGTTCGGATGAAGTGCTCGCGTTTTCATTCATGGCTTTTTTTCACCAACATAGGAAGATTAGATTTCCAGAAGTAACGTATAGTTTTTATCCAGTCTATGCAAAGTTGTTTGCAATTCCGTATGAAACGGTACCATTGAATGCCGACTTTACATTGGATGTCGATGCTTTTTTTCATTCCGAAGGCGGTGTCATCCTTCCAAATCCAAATGCACCGACTAGTCTCTATGAGGACATATCGTCCATCGAACAGATTCTTCAAAAGAATCCTGAGACAGTCGTAATCGTTGACGAGGCTTACATCGACTTCGGGGGAACTTCCGCGATTGAACTAACTAGCCGTTACGACAATCTTCTCGTCGTCCAGACGACTTCAAAGTCCAGATCCTTAGCAGGAATGCGTGTTGGCTATGCAATCGGCAATCCGGTATTGATTGACGCATTAATGCGTATTAAAGACTCATTTAATTCCTACACGGTAGATCGATTAGCAATGGTGGCGGCTACTGCTGCAATTGATGACGATGCATATTTCAAAAGGACAACTGAAAAAATTGTACAGACACGAGAGTTAGCAATATCCGCGCTTCAACAAGTTGGATTCACCGTTTTGCCATCGAAGACAAACTTTGTTTTTGCAACACATGCATCTGTTCAAGCAGAGACGTTGTATAAGCAGTTAAAGGAAAATAACATCCTCGTCCGTCATTTCAATGCGCCTTTCATTGACAACTATTTACGCATTTCAATTGGTACCGATGAACAAATGGAAATGCTCCTTACAACTTTACGGAAAATACTGTAGATAAAAAATTTGTTGTCGAAGAATTGTGATAGACTGTTATACTATTAGTAAAGGGAAATTGTCCTGGAGAAGGTAGGTGTCTATCATGAATATGCCTAAATATATTGACGTTGCACTGATCATTTTTTTAAGTTATTTTGCCTTTGATCGTTTCACAACTGGACAAACAGGTATCGGCATAATGTTTTCAGTGCTTGCATTGTTGAATGTGTTCGTCCTCACAGTCAAAATCAAGCAGGATAAAAAACAAGCGAATGAACCAAAATAAGAGAAGAACCAAAAGCTGCGATTCAAGAAATCCAGCTTTTTTTCTTCGGTTTTCATACTAAATATGTTATACTTACTGAATGCGAACTTTAGAAGTGAGGAATTGACATGAAAAAATCAATTTACGGGTTAACGTTGGAACAGCTAACAACTTGGTTAGTGGACAATGGACAAAAGAAATTCCGTGCTGCACAAGTATGGGACTGGCTATACAAAAAGCGGATCAGCAGTTTTGCAGACATGAAAAATATAAATAAAGACTGTCTTCAATTGTTAGAGGAGAACTTTGCGATTCAAACATTGGAGCAAGCGGTCAAACAAGTATCCGATGACGGAACGATTAAATTCCTTTTCAAAATGCAAGACGGGAATCTAATCGAAACGGTACTGATGAAATTCCCATATGGTCAATCGGTCTGCGTAACGACACAAGTCGGTTGCAACATCGGCTGTAGTTTTTGTGCAAGTGGATTATTGAAAAAGAACCGCGATTTGGATGCAGGCGAAATTGTTGGCCAAATTATGATGGTGCAGGCACATTTAGATGAACTTGGCGAAGATGAACGCGTCAGTCATATTGTTGTCATGGGAATCGGAGAACCGTTCGATAACTATACGAACTTGATGAGCTTCCTACGGGTTGTCAATGACCAACAAGGTCTTTCAATCGGTGCACGTCACATTACGGTTTCCACAAGTGGATTAACACCTAAAATCCGTGATTTTGCGGACGAAAACATTCAAATCAACTTGGCCGTCTCTTTGCACGCACCGAATAATGATTTGCGAACAAGCATAATGAAAATCAACAAAGCATATCCAATCGAAAAACTGATGGATGCAATTGACTACTATTTGGAGACGACAAATCGTCGAATTACATTTGAATACATCTTGCTAAATGATGTCAATGACCACGTAGCAGAAGCTGAACAATTGGCGAAACTACTTTATAAAAAACGCCACTTGTCCTATGTCAACTTGATTCCATACAATCCAGTCGACGAACACGGACAATACCAACGCAGTACACCTGAAGCGATTAAAGCGTTTTATGAAACACTAAAGAAACGTGGCATTAACTGCGGTGTCCGTCTTGAACACGGAACAGACATCGATGCAGCATGCGGTCAGCTTCGCAGTAAGCAAATTAAGAAAGACAAAGAAAAAGCAAAATGATAAAAAAGTAGAGGAAGGAATGAATAATTCCTACTCTACTTTTTTTGCTTACAATAAAAATTACTGGTTTTTTACATTTCTTGCGTTTTAACACACATTTTCTTTCGGTAAATGACAGCAATGTCCTTAAGCTTAGTTCATGTTGAATCATCTTGATTGTCAATGAAGCCGTCTGGAAAACCGTTATACTGTCTGTCATAAACGCTGCACATTAAATGAAACACTAGTTTGTTAAAAGCATTTGGCGCGATAGTGAACTTTCATGTCAAAGAACTCCGCGCGTGTCAGATCGTTCTTCATTTCAATCCTCAGAAAGAGAAATTATCCTATAACGGCTCATAATCTCCCAGAACGCCGCATATCTCTCCGAAACGCCGCATTCCTCCCAAAAATCCACTCAAGAAATCTGCTTTACTTTGTTCTCTTCATCGATTAGTTTCCCGCTTTCTGCCAACGGTGCAAAGCGTGCATTGAAGAACCGTAATGTCGGTGGCTCATACACCATCTTTAATCCGCAAATCCAATCCCGCTTTTCGTACAATGACAAAATCGAATCCACAACGACATCCATATGATTATTCGTATACACACGTCGTGGAATCGTCAACCTCACTAATTCTAAGTTCGGCTTTATATGCTCCCCAGTTTGAATATCTCGACCAGCAGACACAATGCCACGCTCCATGCTCCGTACACCCGAATCTACATACAATGCCGCCGCAAGCGCCTGAGCAGGAAATTTTTCTTGGGCTAGGTGAGGGAGGAAAGCTTTAGCGTCCAGGAATACCGCGTGACCACCAATCGGTTGGACAATTGGAATGCCTGCATCCAACAATTGTTGCCCTAAATGGCGCACTTGGCCGATCCGGTGTTCAATGTAATGATCATCGACAGCTTCACGTATCCCGATCGCCATTGCTTCCATATCACGTCCTGCCATCCCACCATAAGAAGGCATCCCTTCATAGACGACGACAAGTTCACGTGACCGAATATAAAGTTCCTCATCATTCATCGCTAGGAATCCACCAATATTCACAAGACAATCTTTCTTTCCACTCATCGTACAGCCGTCCGAATAGGAAAGCATCTCCTTCAAAATGCTCGCAATCGTTCGATCCCCATACCCATCTTCTCGCTCCTTAATAAAGTAAGCGTTTTCAACACAACGCGTGGCATCGAGCATGACGTCAATCGAATAAGATTGGCACAGTTCATAGACATCCTTCATATTTTGCATACTGACTGGCTGTCCGCCAGCTAGATTCACAGTGACTGCAAGACAAACATAAGGAATTTTGTTAGCACCAACTCTATCAATTAACGCTTGTAGTTTTGTTAGATCAACATTCCCTTTAAAAGGTAGGTTGATCGAAGGATCGTGTGCTTCGTCAATGATAATATCGACAAATGTAGCGCCATTCATTTCTTGGTGAGCACGAGTCGTCGTGAAATACATATTACCAGGAACAAAATCGCCTTCTTTGATTTTTAACTGCGATAAAATATTCTCTGCTCCACGTCCTTGATGTGTCGGTAACACATATTCATACCCATATACGTCGCGCACTGCCTGCTCTAACTGTTTCCAGCTCTTGCTGCCAGCATACGCTTCGTCTCCCGTCATGAGCGCTCCCCATTGCGCATCACTCATGGCTGTTGTTCCACTATCGGTTAGTAAATCAATATACACATCTTGCGAATCAATGAGAAACGTATTAAATCCAGCACGCTTCAATGATTCTTCACGTTCCGTACGCGACAACATCGATAACGTTTCCACGCTTTTAATCTTGTACGGTTCTGCTGTTCTACGTTTGATATTCATCAACCCCTTTTTTATTTTCTCCCCCCTCATACTATAGCGAGTACCGCTTTAATGTTCAATCTATTAAAAGTAGTTCGACAATAGTAGTGTGAATACGACAAATTTTGAATGAATGATTCTCTATGAATATGCTGTAAAATTGCTGAATAAAATTAAGGCAGCCTTGGTGAATGTTTGCTCCTAACGCTACGCTTTTACTCACGACAAAAAAACAACCCACTTAAAAGAGTAAGTAGGTTGCTTAGACAATTAAGATTCTTTCCCCTTCATCTTACGAATCGCAATCACAATAAATTGAACAATGATCGCTACACCAAAACCGAATGAAGTGATCATATATAACGATAAAACACCAATGACGTCGCCAAATCCGTCTGTATTCATAAGGAAGCTTCTAAAAAACTCTGCAAAGGCAAGTACAAGCGCTACCATGAAAACCCTGTAAGCGATTTTCATGTTGTAAAAGAGCATGACAGCCGCAATGATGCCAACGGTCAAGCTAAATACGCCGAATGCTAAATAATTTTTAAATGTCAATTCTGTTCCTAAAATCGTCCGTATACCCAAAATGAGTAGAACGAAGGAAGTCAGCCCTGTAAAAAAGCCGATTTTCCATAATTTACTGTCCATAACTTCGCACCCTCTCTCCGTACATATCATACAAGAAAACGAGGGAGGAGGGTAGGGAAATGTAAAACAGCTCACACTTAGAAGTCTAGTGCGAGCTGTCGAACAATCATTATTATTTACGAGCAATCAATACAAGTTTACCGTGATCAAGTTCACGTTCCGCATCAGCAGCATCTTCTGCTGTCAAACCAGCTGCTTCCATCTTGTTACGTAACTCGTCACCGCGTGAAGAAAACATGTTTTTCATACTATCGAGGAAGCCTTGTTCCTGCATCCCGACAGATTCTGTATCAAGTGCGTCTGTAATATCATCAGATCGTTTTTTATCGTGCGCGAAGATATAGATGTCGTCATGTGTAAAACCTTGGCGCGTCAATTCTTCAATCTCACTTTTTGCTTGTACGGCATTTTCTACAATTCTCTTAACTGTCATGTCAACATTACCTCCATATCGTATTTGTTGTATATATACCTCAATACGCTATTTTTAAACAAGGAACGTTTACAAAGTCCAGTTAGTATTCGATCGAATTGCCTTTTAATCTACGATAGGCGCTCATGAATTCTTTCGGATCCGTTTGGACGCCGTATGTGAACACACCTTGGTTTGTATGGAGATAAAAGAGGCCAGTGCCGTTGGAAAAAGGGCGATAGGACATATCCAGAACAGTTTCCAACGAAAAGGTACGCTCTGACGTTGTTACCATCTCTACATGCAACGTCATGCTGTTTGCTTGTTGTTCCTGTTTCTGTTGAAACCATTCAATCGACCGCTCGATTGTAAAGTAGGTCAATGTTGAAATAGGGGCATTGTTCGGTTCAGTCAAGTGGATTCCTCCCGGGCAAGTCTTGTTCTTATGCTATCAGATTTTTACTCCCGTTCCAAAGAATCACCATCATTGTAGATAACGTTTCACTTCTTTTAGCAACTTTTCTTCAAAATCATCTTCTGCATAGTTAAATTCATTTACAATAAAACCTTCTGGATTGATCAAATAAAAGTTTGTCCCATGAATGACTTGGTCGGACGTTTTAGGTTTTTGAACGATAGTTTGAAACTGTTCTAACGCTAGGTTTTTGATGGCTTCTTGAGAGTAGCCCGTCAAAAGATGCCAATTCGAATCATCTTCCGTAAATTGTGTCACATATGCTTTGAGTTTTTCAGGTGTATCAACCATCGGATCAACCGTAAAAGAAACGAATTGAACGTCCAACTCTTGCTCGCTAGCCATTTGTTGAAGTTCTGCCATTTCAAACGTCATTGGAGGACAGACTGTTTCACATTCAGTGAAAATAAAATTGGCAACCCAAACCTCACCTTTTAAATCATCTGTACCAAAAGATTCTCCATCTTGATCCGTAAATGAAAAGGATGCGATTTGCCTACCAGACTGTTGAGGCGAACTACAAGCTGCTAACAGTACCAGCGTCAGAAGGAGCAAGTGAATGAATTTGCGATTATTCATTAGACATCCCATCTTTCTGTTCAGTCGGTGTACGATTGATGCGTATATTCACAGTCGTTCCTGTAACAGGATCGCTTGTAATTGTGAATGTGCCACCATGTAATCGAACGATTTCTTTAACAATAGATAGTCCGAGACCCGAGCCGCCTGTTGTTCGATTCCGTGCTTTATCGGTTCTGAAAAAACGTTCTCCGAGTCGTTGTAAATCCTCCGTTGCAATGGATATTCCTTCATTCGTCACTATGAATTCAACAAATTGTCCATCTTCTTTCAAGTGAACAAGTAGCTTTCCACTCTTCGTTGAATACTTTACGGCATTATCAAGAACGTTGTAGAAAACTTGTTGAATCCGTTGTGCATCACCGATGATGACAATGTCTTCTTCAATTATTGTTTCTAAATGTAACCCTTTTTCAGCGATTCGCACGTGGAATAAATGAAGTGTATCCAATACGATTTGTGCTAATGCTATCGGTTCGCGCTTTAAAACGTATAAGTCACCTTGCAAATGATTGAGCTCCACTAAATCATTGATGAGTTTGTTTAAACGACCCGTCTCTTTTTCAATCGTGCTTAAATAGCTTTCTGCTTCTTCAGGTGAAGAGTAGATTTTGTCTTTTAACGCTTGTGTATACCCACCGATATACGTCAACGGCGTCCGTAATTCATGGACAATGTTTGACGTGAATTCTTTCTTACGTTCCTCTTGTTGCTTCAAGGATTCACTCATCGAGTTAAAAGCGTTCGCCAGTTGTCCGATCTCATCTTCACGTTCTACGGCAATTCGATTCTGATAGTTGCCTTTTGACACTTCCGTTGAAAATTGCTGCAACTGACGTAACGGATTGAACAACGATCGCCAAGCGCGATTAATGATTAGAAAAAGAATGAAAAAGAACAGCGATCCGACAATGAGCAACAAGGGAATGCTTTCTCGAAAAACATCTTGAATGGCAGCGAGCGGTACATAAATATAAATGAAGCCGATTAGACCGTCCTCGCCTTTAATTGGAAAGATGGCACCAAGTATTTCACGATCCAATTCCTCCACATAGCCTTCTTTTAAGACGTAAGAACCTTTTTCAAGCTTGGCATAGTCAGAAGCATTCACTAAATCCTTTGTGTTGATTTTATACGGGAAGTATGAAGTTAACTCTTCCAATTCATCCACTACAATGATTTCATATTCAGAAACAATGTTGTACCATTGAATCTTTTCAATAATCTCTTCACTTAATTCGCCATAATGATAGTGCGAAGTGGTCCGCTTTCCTTGATAGATAATGGATTCCTCAATGCTCGACAAATACAAGTTGGAATAAAGGAAGTGGAGAAAGAAAAAAGAAAAAAGGATCGTAAAAGCAATACTCGCAAGAAGTATGGCTAATATTTTTTTGCTCAAGGTGAGCCTTTTCATCATTTCACCTCAAATTTATAGCCGATGCCCCATACTGTTTCGATCAAATCACCCGATTCACCCATTTTGAGTCGGAGTGTTTTTATATGTGTATCAACTGTACGATCGGTACTTTGGTGTTGGTCTCCCCATACAAGTTCCAATAATTGCTCTCTCGTATAGACACGGCCAGCGTTTTTTGCTAACGTTTCCAGGATGCCGAATTCCTTTAACGTCAACGATAAAGGTTGATTGTTTAATTGAACCGTATGCGCCATATGATCAATGACGAGTGGACCAATCCTCAAAATATGTGAGGTGGTGTTTTGCTGATACGTTCTTCGCAAGACCGATTCGATGCGTGCAAGTAATTCACCCGGCATGAACGGTTTGACGACATAATCGTCACCACCAAGTTTCAGTCCCTCGATTTTATCCCATTCTTCCCCTTTAGCCGACAAAAATAGTAGAGGGATGTTTGTTGTCCGTTTCATCTCTTTTGCAAAAGCAAACCCATCCATATAAGGCATCATCACATCAACAATACATAAATGCGGTTGCATTTTATACACCTTCGCCAAGGCATCTACACCGTCTGTCGCTTCCTCGACTGTATAACCGTCTCGTTCTAAAAACGTGCGAATAAGTTTCCTCATTTGTGGTTCATCATCTATGATTAATATTGAATAAGGTTTCATACACGACCCTCTTTTCAGCTTCATGATTGTGGTAAATAATAGCTGGAATATATGAAATACTTGTGAAGTGAGTGACTTCATAGTAATTTCTTATTTACTTGATACTATCATACTGAACAAAAAATGTTTGTGTAAATAAATGAATGTGGAGGTCTTTTGAATGAAGAAAAAATTGAGTGCAATCGGACTACTGGTAGGATTGCTCGTATTGGCAGCATGCGGAAAAGCCGAAGAGGCAGATCAGGGGTCTTCTACAGAAGTGCTCCCATTAGACGTGGAACTCACTGTTACGGAACAAGCTGAAATTGGCGAAACGGTTACGATGGAAGCGGTTGTCACTTATGGGGATGAAAAAGTAGAAGATGCCGACAAAGTTGTATTTGAAGTGTGGGAAGAAGGGAAAAAAGAAGATTCTATTATGATCGATGCTGTAAATGAAAAGGATGGTTCATACACAGCTGAAACGACGTTTGACCATGATGGCTTGTTTCATATCCAATCCCACGTTGATGCAAAACAATTGCATTCGATGCCTGTGAAAAAAGTGACAATCGGCCATGGGGCTTCTGCAGAAGAGACGCATGAGGAAGGGCACGATGATGACCACGGTGAGGGACATGAAGAAGGACACGGCGCGCATGAACATGGGCATACGGATGGTTTTGCCCTTCATTTTGTAAATCCCGAAAACTCAACAACGACTGCTGGAACTGAACTGATGACACACTTACAAATTGACGGTAAACCACTTGAACAAGCAGATGTACGGTATGAAATTTCTAGTGAAGTACTTGGCGATAAGCATTTATGGGTAGATGCATCGGAAACCGTAGCTGGTGAATATACAGCAACTCACACTTTTGAAAAAGCGGGCTCTTACGTTGTGAAAATACATGTGAAAAACGATGATGGATTGCATGAGCATGAAGAGTACACAGTTGAAGTGAAGTAAAGTAACGATTTCTTCAGCTGAATTTCAATTGAATGATGTAGCAACTGACAAGAGTCTCAACGGCTCTTGTTTTTTAGTGGCATAATGAATGGGAATAAAAAAATGGATATAATTACGTCTTCCATATAAAATAGAACTACTAGAAAAGGAGCGGTGATTGTTTATGATTGAATATCCAGAAAAAACGTGTTCAGTGGAGCGGCTTGTAACCGTGCCAGCAGATGTTGAAAGAGTGTTAAAAGGAGAGAAAACAGCTACCCGAAGAAATGGTGTCTATGCTTATCCAGATGAGATTATGGAATTGGATGGGAAACAATTCAAAGTCGATAAATTATATCGTCAACAACTTGGCGAAATGACGGATGAACACGCAAAGCAAGAAGGGTATCCTTCGTTGGAAGACTATAAACAATCCATTCTTGCCTTGCACCCAAAGATGCCTTGGCTGCCGACAATGAAGGTGTGGGTCCACGAGTTCAGCCCAGTAGAAAAGTAAGCTAACCGATGAACTATTTTTATGGTGCACTCGTCTATGCCCATGTAGTATCCGCTGTCCTCGCAATCGGACCATTATTTCTGCTGTTGCCAATCATTAAGCGGTTACGGAGAAGTGAACTTCCATACGAAAGTGCCTATTTGTCCATTATTTATGTAACGGTTCGTTTGGTCATGCACGCTGGTCACGTTCTTGTGGGCACTGGCGTTCTACTTGTACTTCTTGGGCCTTGGCCATGGTATACATCCTGGGTCATTGCAACGCTTATCGTCTTGCTCATTTCCGGATTTTTCCTAGCGACTGGCTTTTCGAAAGTACTAAAAAACTATTATTTATCCTCAAACAACAAGGAAGTCATTTTGACAAGGCTACAACGGACATGTTGGATCTATATCGTGCTAATGTTAGTCATGCTGTGGCTAATGGTTCAAAAACCGGTATTATGGTGATTTTATATGCATCATGTACTGGAAGGGATGTGCATAAATGGTGCACATCCTTTTTATGTGCAAAGGTGACAATTCAAACCTTTCAAGCTATAATGCATAGAAAAGAAATGGGGAAACGATTATGCAATGGACGCGCTATCATGATGCAGAGAAGTTTGCTAGCATTGCTGAACCGATTGTCATGAAACAAGAAGACGTGTTCAGCCTATTTTTAGGAGTTCTTCAGGCAATTAAACAAGGAAAATATAAAAACCCTTTTCTTGCTACTGTAGAGGAAGGCAATGACATTTTAGCTATTGTGCAAATGACACCGCCGCACCCTTTGAACGTAGTCATCGTGAATGAAAGTCGAATGGAAGAAGTGATTGCCTTCCTAATCCATAACTTGGTCGCCAGCAATGTGGAGGTTCCGGGTGTCATTAGTTTGAAACCGTGGGCGTCCCTCTTTGCGAGTGAATGGTGTACAACAACTGGTCAGCAGCAGAAGTTGCTGATGGATCAAGGACTTTATCGATTAGATGAAGTCGATGACTCGTTACAATTGAGTCCTGGGGAATGGCGGTTTGCCACTGAAGAGGACAGTCCGTTAATTGAAGAGTGGATTACACTTTTTGAAGAGGATACACATCTACCTAAAAGTCCACAATCTACAGTTAAAGAACGTGCCGCTACTTTCATTGCAGCAAGGGAAATATTTCTTTGGGTCAACGGTGGAGAAGTTGTTTCCATGATGAAGAAAGCGAGACCAACAGAAAATAGTGTCACAATTTCCTTAGTGTTCACACCGAAAGCGGAACGGAAAAAAGGGTATGCAAGAACAATGGTCCTGGAAGGTTCCAAGGAATTGTTAAAGGACTATCAATTCTGTGTTTTGTATACAGACATGTTAAATCCGACTTCGAATAAAATTTATCAAGAAATTGGCTATAAGCGAATTGCGGATTCGGTCCATATTGGGTTTACAGAGTGCTAAAGTCACAAACTGAAGCCTTTCCTTAGGGAGAGGTTTTTTTATGTGAATAAAAATCTGGGTTTTTGCGTTGAAATAGGAGAAACTCCTCTAATAATCTATCTATTCAACATTTTTATCGTTCTATCGTTCACTTTTTCCATTCTATCAATTACTTTCACAATTCTACCGATCATTTTAGGTCTTTACTCTCACAATGCACTCAAAAAAAAGGACGTCGCAACCCGTCCTTCCGTTTTCTACAAAAGCTCAAACACAACTATTCGAAAATATCCCTAACTTCTCAATCCGTCCAACCGCTTCTTTTATCCGCTCTTCGCTCGCCAACAAACCAACGCGAACGTATCCTTCACCGTGTTTCCCGAAACCATGACCTGGTGCAACGACGACACCTGCTTTTTCAAGTAAAATATCGGCAAACGTCTCACTTGTATAGCCTTCTGGAACGGGAAGCCAAGCGAAGAAGGAAGCTTTCGGTGCATCGACTGCCCATCCGATCCGTCTGCATTCATCAATTAACATATTCCGTCGTCCTTCATATAATGCGGTCAACTCTTTCACGCATGTCTGGTCTTCGGCTAACGCTGCAATGGCCGCATGTTGAATAGCAGGGAAGATACTGATGAATAAATAATTTTGGATTTGATTAATCGCTTCGATCATTTCCGCATTGCCCACTGCGAATGCAACACGCCAGCCGGCCATGTTATACGTTTTGGACAATGTATACATTTCAATGCCAACTTCTTTTGCTCCTTCAGCTTGTAAGAAACTAACCGGTTTTTGACCGTCAAATCCAATACCACCGTACGCCATATCATGGAGGACGAAAATCGCATTTTCTTTGGCAAAAGAGACTGTTTCGTTAAAAAACGGTATGGTTGCCACCGCGCTCGTCGGGTTGTTCGGGTAATTCAGATACATCATTTTTGCCTGTCTTCGCGTTTCATCTGACAAGGAGTTGAAATTCGGTAAGAAACCATTCTGTTCAAGAAGGGGCATCGTCTCATAGCGGATATTCGCCAAGCTGACGCCTGATAAATAATCCGGATATCCGGGATCTGGTAATAAGAGCAGCTCGCCTTCATTCATCATTGCGAGTGGCAATTCCACGAGCCCGATTTTGGAACCACCGATGATGGCAACTTCTGTTTCAGGATCTACTTCGACGTTATATTCCCGTTTGTAGAAATCTGCCACAGCTTGTCTAAATTGTGGAATCCCTTTAAACGGTGAATAACCATGGGTATCTGGGCGCTCGGCTGCTTGTTGTAGTGCTGTAATGATATGCGGGGGTGTCGGTTGGTCTGGATTACCTCTGCCAAGATTAATAATGTCCATTCCTGCTGCTTTGGCAGCCTCTACTTTCTTTACTAATGTAGAAAAAAAATGGGGTGGCATGTTCTTCACACGGTTCGAAATCAGCATGTAACAACCTCTTTTTCGTATTTTTTTAACTTGTCTGACTAGGTGTTGCTTTCATTCTACTATATGCTTGATAGGAAACTCAACATGAACATGAACTCGACAGAAAAAGCTGCTAATCCTTTAACAGTCAAGGATAGCAGCTTATGATTATTTTTGATTCATGACAAAAGTCAATAATGAAATCCAATGTTCGGCGTCTTGTTTTACTGATGTATAGCTTGCTGATTTGCGTTTTAACCGTTTATCAAGATTGGAGTAAAACCGGACAATGCGATAAGGCTTTTCCTCATCATCAAGCAGTACTTTCATTTCCAACGTTGCCACTTTACGATAAATGACCTTTCGGATTAAGGTGGACTTGTTCGTAATGATTTGCTCGACGGATTGACCAAGTTCCTCAATTCTTTCGATCGTTTTTGGTGCTTCATTCACGACAGTTTGTTGCCTTGTCCCGTTTTCAAACAATTCAACAGCTAATAGTTGTTGGTATGTATACGATTTAACCGTATAAGGCATATGTAAATACGCTTTTGTAAGCGGTTTTCCATCACTTGTTTCAGGTTCCCAAAAGTAAATGCGGCGATTTTTTTCATCCACAGCTATTTTGGACAATAAATCATAGGAGACAAATGCGTGTGATTCGTTGTATTTGGGTGAAGTAGGCTTAAATGAATTCAAATAATCGAGCTGTTTCTGCTTCACTTTTTGTTCTGCTCTACTTGACAAATTTAAGAACAATACACCGAACCCAAAGAACAGCGCAAAGAAAGTGAAGCCAGGAATGATGGCATCCGTATTTAACAAGTAGACTAACAAGCCAATTCCTATTATTGGTGCAAGACACCCAAAACGTATATACCAATTGGATTGCGCGGAAGGCAAGAAGAATCCCTCTTTTCAAAAATGGTTTTTGTACACTAGCTATCATATCGAACTATTTAATCCGTGACAACATTGAGAAAGCTGCCAATTTACCGAAGTTACGATAATTGGCAGCTAAGCAATGAAAGACCGTTGTTAAATTGTGACTCCCTCAATTTCTTCTGTCAATTCTACGAGTTGGTCAATCAAATCACCGATATACGCGATTGTATCTTTCAATGGTTGTTCAGTCGTAATATCGACACCAGCCATTTTTGACAGTTCGGCAGGAGGTTTCGTCCCACCAGCTTGTAACACTTTTAACCAATCTTCAACAGCAGGTTGTCCTTCAGATAGGATTCGCTTGGAAACTTGTGTTGAAATGGTTAAGCCTGCACTATACGTATAAGGATACAAGCCCATATAGTAATGAGGTTGGCGCATCCAAGTTAACTCTGCACCTTCATTGATTTTGACATCATCGCCCCAGAACTCTTCTAATACGCCACGTTTCAAATTGTTCAAGACGTTTGCATTCACGCTACCGCCTGCATCAATACGCTCGTATACTTTTCTTTGGTACGCCGCTTCCAATAAATGCGTTACAAAGTTGTGGTAATACGTACGTGCTACAATTGATGAAATGACCCAACGCTTGAATTTCGGATCGTCTGAATTTGATAACAAATGGTTGGCAACAAGCATTTCATTCATCGTAGATGGTGCTTCTATGAAGTAAGTGGACGGTCGTGAATTAAAATAGTTTTGGTGTTGATGCGCATTGTAAAAATGTCCAGCATGTCCAAGTTCATGAGCAAGTACGAATACATCTTCCATACTACCTGTCCAAGAGATTAATATATACGGATGGGTTCCATATGGGCTTGAACAGAAAGCACCCGTTGATTTCCCAACGTTTTGTGCAAAATCCGTCCAACGTTCATCATACGAGCGGTTCACCATGTCCATATAGTCGTCACCCATGATGGCAAGGGATTCTTTAATGTATTTCTTTGATTCTTCAATTGTAATTTTAGGCTCGTAATTCGGATCTAACGGCACTTTTAAATCTGAAAAAGTCATTTCATCCAGACAATGGACTTTTTGAAGGAGCTTCGCGTATTTACGCATATGTGGTGCGAGCTCATTCATGATCAAATCAATTTGGCGGTCATACATGGATCGGTCGACTTCTTGATTGAACAAAAGGGAGTCAAACACTGTATCATAACCACGTAGATCTGAAATGGTCTTTTCTTTTTGCAATTGCATATCATACGTCTTCGCTTGTGTATGTTGGTACTCTTTCAGCTTCGCATGGAACGCATCATATGCGGCTCTTCGCTTTTCAGTATCAGGTTCTTGTTCCCAGCCACCTTCAAAAGAGATATAGCTGAGTGGGAACTTCTCTCCATGCACTTCAAAATCATCAAATTTCATATCGACTAATTTTGTCGTATCGTATAATCCGTAAGGTGCGTTTAATACCGATGATAGGGCCGCTAACGTACGCTCAACTTCCGGATGTAGTTTATAAGGTTTTTGGCGAATCAATTCTTCCAAGTAATTTTTGTATTCGGCGGATTGTTCCATCGCTTTTTCCAATAACTCAATCGGTAATTCTGAAATCTCACTTGAGAAGAAAGCCAGTTGACTACCCAATTTTGAAGCAATTGAACCGAATTTGCTTGCACGCATTTGTGCTTCATCGTTCGTTTGATCGACGCTGAGTGCCAAGTTCGTATAAGCTCCGATTGGCACCAATTTACCCATAATCGCAGCGTATCCGTCAATCGCTTCGATAACGGAAGAGTCATCCGTCATGTTGCCTTTGAAGCGTTCAGCAAAAGCAGCGACTGTAGCTTGTACATCTTTAATCGCTTCGTTATAAGCATCTTCTGTTTTAAATAAATCCTCTAGATTCCATGTTTCTTCAACTGCTACTGCTGAACGTGGTGGTAAGCTTTTAACCATTCTCATCTCTCCCTTATTACGGTATTCGAACTAATTACAGTATATAGTAGTATGCTAGAAAAGGGAAATGAATGTGAACATTCAGGCACTCAATTTTTTCGTGTAGACAACCGGGCAATTTCATCCGCAACGACAAATGCCAAGTCTTCATTTCCAAATAGCTGAAGAACGTCAAGCATTGTTTCATTGTCAATGAACAACTCGTCAACAGAAGCGTCTGCTTCCACAATTTCCTTCAAACGCTCGTTTTGTTGTTGGTGAGGATAAGCTGTTTTGTAAAGCGTTTGTGCATCTAACTTGTGATTGTTGCACCACTGTACAAACAGACGAATCATCAGTGTCTCATCTTCTTGATATTTTTGAATAACACGTTCGTCAATATTTTCAAACTTCATTGTTTTCGCCTCCAAGGATAAGCTATGATTCTTAGTATATATGAAAAGGGGGATGAAATTCGTGAATCGTGTCGATGTTGTTTACGTATTGATTGTAAAAGAAGGAAAAGTGCTAATGGTGAAGAATAAGAAGTATACGAATTGGACGTTACCAGGTGGTGGTGTTGAAAAAGGTGAAACGTTGGAGCAAGCTGCCATTCGAGAAGTATGGGAGGAAACGGGATTAACCGTAACGCTCGGAAAGCTTCTTGCTGTCAATGAAACATTCAGACGACAAGAAAATAATCATGTGCTGTTTTTCACTTTTATAGGTGAAGCGACTGAAGGCGAAGTTGCAGTTCAAGACCAGGCTGGCATTTTGGAAGCTGCATGGATGGAGTTAGATATTGCGAATAGAGAATTACCTTATTACGAAGGGGGAATTGAAGAACTATTGAAGGCATCAATTCCTTATTGTTATCAAGGGGTGCAGTAACCTGTGAAATTCCACCGAATGAATGGCGCAGTATGGAAGTTGTGCATATAGATTGATGTAAGACTAAAATTTATATCATCGGAGATACCACAGTTTATCGGAAGGGGGAATGAGTTGGATTATATTAAAGATTTACGAGCAATAGTAGGTAATCGCCCGCTTCTCTTAACTGGCGTAGGAGTAGGTGTGTTTAACTCGAAAGGTGAAATTCTTTTACAGAAAAATGCGGATGGACGTTGGGGAATTCCTGGGGGGTTCATGGAACTAGGTGAATCAGCTGAAGAAACAGGTAGACGGGAAGTTTTTGAAGAGACAGGAATCCACATTGGTGAATTGAAACTAGTAACCGTCGTATCGGGATCAAAAACACATACAGTCTTAAAAAATGGACACGAGTATTATTCAGTCACCATCATTTATGCAACTACAGACATTCGTGGCGGAGAATTGCGCGCAGATGGCGTCGAAACAACAGAAGTCGGATATTTTCCACTGACTAATATGCCTGAAACGCTAAATCCTAGAGTACGGGAGATGATTCTCCAATATGCGATGCGATAGTAAATTAAAGATTGAAGAGCGTATAAGCGAAAGAATGGAGCATACATGGAACCGAGTACAAAACCTTGGTACCATGTGTTTTTTGTATTTTGTCGATTTCCAGCAATTTTTCCACTTCAAACATACTGAAACCTTAGCGAGGCTCGCGGCGCATCACAATACTCCCGTCGCGTCACAACATAACTGGCTCGCATCACAACGTAACCAGCCCGTAACACAACATAACCCGCTCGCGTCGCAACGCTCCGTTCGTAACACAACGTAATGAGCTCGCATCGCAACGTAACGTGCTCGTATCACAACGTAACCTGCTCGTATCACAACGCTCCGTTCGTAACACAACGTAATGAGTTCGCATCGCAACGTAATGAGCTCGCATCGCAACGTAACCTGCTCGTATCACAACGCTCCGTTCGTAACACAACGTAATGAGCTCGCATCACAACGTAAGCTGCCCGTATCACAACATAACCCGCTCGCAACGCAACACTCCCACGCGATAACATCACAAAAACCTTCTCTCCAAACAAGAGGGAAGGTTTGCTCACTACACGCTATCCACATTCATGATTTGTTGCTGACAATAAATCGCACGATCCAATCGACATCGAGTGGTCCGTCTACGATTTCATAGTAAAGCTCGGAGTTTTGAATAATCATGTTTTCCGCAATGACAATTGTGAGGCTGTTCCCATCTCGATCTTGGAGTGTTATACGAAGTTCGTCGATATTGTCGTCAGGGTCAATTTCCTCGGGTTTGAGTTTCTGAATCGTATAGTTTTGCAAAAAATCAAGGAGTTCATTCACTTCTTTTTCATCATCTACGACCCATGTTTCTGCTGGTGCGCCGAACATGGGAGGTTTTGAGAAGACGAGTGTATGAAATTCTGAGTGTGTTGTCTCCACGAGTTCACTAAACTTTTTCTGTTGGTACTCATTAAATGATTGGAGCATTGCATATGCTCCTCCAATTAGAAGGGCGGTCAGCAATAGGGCTCGCATTTTCATCCAATCAATCCCTCCTCGTCTGTCGTTTGTATAGTATACGCAGAGAAAATATTGCGGATTAGTACTCATGGTATATATGCGTGTCGATAATGTTTAATGCGTGCGGAGGGATGTTTAGTAGTAGTTTTAGTATGTAATGGATTTTTTCAATACTGCATCTGCAGAGATTTTAGAAGATTAATGTTATACTATTTTTCAAAGGAATGAAAATATGGAGGGGTGAAGAGGATGAAAAAGTATGTTGAGCATGCGATTCAAGATGGGTATGCGGATGATTTTGCTTGGTGTTATGGGTGTGGACGATTAAATGACGAGGGGCATCATTTTCGAACAGGATGGGATGGCGAGAAAACGGTTACATATTATGAGCCATCAGACAAACATACTGCGATTCCTGGATTTGTATATGGTGGTGTAATTGCATCTCTAGTGGACTGTCATGGAACAGGGTCCTGTGCGTTAGCACTTTATCGGAAAAATGGTCATGAACCAGGCGATGAAGCTGATGTACCGCGGTTTGTGACAGCTTCTTTACATGTTGATTACTTAAAACCTACGCCACAAGGGGTTTCATTAAAAGCGGTCGGCACGGTGGAAGAGATTCATCCGAAAAAATGGAAAGTCACAGTAGAAGTGTTTGCAGAAGATGTCGTATGTGCAAAAGGTGAAGTCGTCGGCGTTGTAATGCCTAAAACGTTCACTGCGAAATGATAACTGAATCAGTACAAGTGAAAGTAGTCTTTCTTGCCAATTGTCATATTATCATGTTAGCGAGACTATGTTGGACAAATCATGTGAAAGATACTCATGCAATCCGTTGTATGAAGTTTTTGGTGGAAGGACGGGAAATGGAATGATAGGGTTTGCAATTGTCGCGGTCGTCATGTGTGTACCAATTACAGCAATCATTACAGAGCATCAACGAAAAATGATGAAGATTAAAGCTGATATGCTGAAAGAAGAGTTGGAACTGGAGCGATTGAAGCAGCAGAATTTCATTATGGAAACAGAAAAGTTGAAGCTTGAACTTGAGCAGATGAAGCTGGATTATTCAAGTGGTAAGAATGATCTTATAAAACTTTAAACGAAGGTGTGATGGAGATGTCTGATGGGAATTCGATGCCGCCGTACAATGACTTGATTGGAGATATTTTAAAGAGCCATGCAAAAGAAGGGGGAATGGAAAACCTGAAAGGACAAGGAAAGCCATTGCCAAAAGAATACTTTTCGGGGGATACGTATCAACATTTTCAACGAATAGCAAAAGATGCAGGGTATAAACCGCATTGGCTGAAGCTTCAACATGAAATAAGAGATGAATTACATGCCATTTCAAGGTTACAAGCCGAGAACATTGGAGTAGATTTACAAAATCGTGTCATTGGATTAAACCAAAAGATTGACGAGCATAACAAACATTGTCCACCACCTATGCTGAAAGGTCGTGTGACAGTTGAATCCATTGAAAGAGCGAAAGAATTTTGGAAGTGACAGAAAGGCAATGGAATCCAAATATGTGCATACGTCTAGTTTACGTCCTTGCATGCCTTTTTCTACTTTTAACGGCTTGCTCACAACCGTCAACGATGCAAGATGAACAGACGATTCCTACGTTTTCGGAAAGAGAACAAGTGGCACCAATAGCTGATATGCCGGTATCCTACATTGATGAACAATTGGAAAAGATGTCTCTTGATGAGAAAATCGGTCAATTGATCATCGTAGGTATGAAAGGAAAGACATATGACGATGAACTCGACCGCCTCATTCGCCACTATCATGTAGGTGGCATCATTGTCTTAGGGAAGAACGTATCTACACCTACTGGCATTGTCCAGTTACTAAATGAAGCGAAAGTTGCTAACAAAGACTATTCCATTCCTTTATTCCTTTCGGTTGATGAAGAAGGTGGACGTGTATCGCGATTGCCAGCAGGTATGAAAAAACTACCTGCAGCTGCTTCAATTGGACAAAAAGAGGATGTAGCACTCGCTTACAAAAGTGGGGTATACCTTGCCGAGTTGCTCCATGCATTTGGATACAATACGAATTATGCACCTGTCCTGGATGTGAATAGTAATCCGAAAAATCCAGTCATCGGCGATCGTTCCTATTCGTCAAACCCGCAAATAGTAACACAACATGCACTTTCCGTTCGAAAGGGCATGGTTGATAATGGCGTTATTTCGATTGTGAAACATTTTCCCGGACATGGGGATACACACATTGATTCACATAAATCATTGCCCGTCATCGATAAAAATATCGACGAATTAATTGCAACGGAACTTGTACCATTCCAGCAAGCTATTGCTCAAGAAGTTGATGGCATCATGATTGCACACATCTTGTTTCCTGCACTAGATGTCACAAATCCGTCCTCGTTATCTAAGAAGGTCATAACCGATTTTCTCCGTGAAGAACTAGGTTACGAAGGGGTTGTGGTAACCGATGATTTAACGATGGGCGCAATAACGAATGCGTACACCGTTCCTGAAGCGGGCTTGCAAGCGTTCATTGCTGGAAGTGATCTTTTACTTATTGCTGGAGACTATGCCAATCAAGTCAAAACGATTGAAACTTTAAAAGATGCCGTATTTACAGGGACTATTTCTGAAGAACGCATTGACGAAAGTGTAAGAAGGATCTTAGAGCTGAAGCATCGTTACAATTTAGCAGACGACATTGTGGGGCAGATTGACGTAAATGCTTTGAACAAACAAGCGAAAGAAGCGCTACGTTGAATGAAACTTTTGCTATCACCTTCCGTATATAAAGGTAGATAGAGGGGGTTTAACTCATGGAAAAAACAGGTCTTAAGATATTGGTTCATGCAAGTGCATTTTTTGCACCATGCCTCGTGCCGTTTATATTGTATCTTGTCATTGATGATTTAGAAGTTAAGAGATTATCGATTCAGGCGTTATTGTTTCAATTAGTAATGGGGGCATTGATTTTTATTTCCGCTATTTTAGTCATTTTTCTGATTGGGATTCCGATGCTCATCGTATTTAGTTTGATGACCATTATTGTTCCAATTATCGGCATTGTGAAAGCAGTACAAGATGAACCGTATCAATACCCAATTGTCGGAAGATGGTTTTAAAGCAGTGTAGCAAAGGGGATATTCATGCGAAAATTTCCGATCGTCTTATTATTGATGTTTTTTCTTGCTTCTTCAGCGCATGCATTAGAATGGGCATACCCCTTTGTCGTTTGGAATGGGGATGTGTACGAGGTCAAATTGGAAGAGATGATTGAAGAAAGTGAGATCGGCAAAAGGTTAGGAGAAGTGGAGACGAAACCACATGAGATGACCGGTGATCATTACGGGAATGCTTCAAACTATTTTCCAATTGGAACGAACTATTATGAAATAAAAGGAATTTCTACATCCACAGCAATTGCTGTAGAGAATAATGAGCAATGGGTGGAGGCTGTTTATGCACATAAAGCTCCATTTCATATTAAAAATATCTTATCTAATGTGTTTTTGATCATCACTGTTGCTGCTCTCTTAATGATGGGAATGGTCTATTATGTTTATCGCAAGAATCGTTCTACTCGTCATGTATAGTGCCGTGTGAAGCCAAGAATCTCACCTTGGTTTTCACACGGCTTTTGTATTTGACCTTTACTAAACTACTTCACTCGAAAATTTACAATACTGTCTTCTTTCATTTCAAAAAATACTAGCTCCTTTCTTTGTGAGCTTTACACGATGAGAGCATCCTTTTTCTTCTGAGACCACGAATTTACTCATGTTTGTCCTCGAACTTGTATATGTTGGTATAAGAGAATTTTACGTACTGACTACACTGTGAAAGGGGAGAACGATGAAAGTTAAATTCAGTCTTGTGACGCAGATTTTTACTGCATTTGTTTTAGCGATTATTTTAGGTACATTTTTTGGCAGTTCCATCGATTTCTTAAAGCCTTTTGGCGAGCTGTTTTTACGATTAATTAAATTCATCATTGCACCGCTTATTTTATCGACGTTAGTCGTTGGAGTGGCAAGTACGACAGACCCGAAACAATTGGGAAGAATCGGGTTTAAAACAGTCGTTTACTATTTTGCGACGACTGCTGTGGCAATTGTCATCGGACTTGCAGTTGCATTTGCAATTTCACCAGGAGAAGGGGTATCAGTTTCTTCTGACGGTCTTGTTGCACCTGAAGCGGCAACGAAAGAACCACAGAGCCCAATAACCACACTGTTGCATATTGTCCCTGATAATCCATTCACTTCATTGGCAAATGGGAGTATCCTGCAGATTATTTTCTTTGCTTTATTTCTCGGAATTGGGATTACGTTAGTTGGTGAAAAAGCGCAGCCCGTGTTCAAGTTTTTTGAAGGGTTTGCAGAAGTGATGTATAAAATTACTGCGATTGTCATGAAAGTTGCGCCGATTGGCATTTTAGGCTTACTTGCTCCTGTTGTCGGTCAATATGGCCCATCTGTGTTATTGCCACTTCTAAAAGTGATTGTTGCAGTGTATGTAGCTTGTTTGTTGCATGCTGTCATTGTGTATTCAACAGCTGTGAAAACATTTGGCAAGATGAGTCCTAAAAAGTTCTTTAAAGGCATTTCACCTGCTGCATTAGTTGCATTTAGTACGGCAAGCAGCGCAGGTACCCTACCTGTTACGATTAAGAACACAAATGAAAACCTTGGCGTACCGAAAAAGATTTCGAGCTTCGTCTTGCCGTTAGGTGCAACCATAAATATGGATGGAACAGCCATCTATCAAGGGGTTGCAGTCATATTCATTGCACAGTTTTATAACTTAGAATTATCATTTCTGCAATTGTTGACGGTTGTCCTCATTACCATTTTAGCTTCCATTGGCACTGCAGGTGTTCCTGGCGCAGGGATGATTATGCTCGCGATGGTGCTCACTTCTGTCAATATGCCACTTGAAGGCATTGCGCTTATAGCAGGTATTGACCGGGTGCTGGATATGATGAGAACGTCTGTAAATGTTGTAGGGGATGCATCGGCAGCTGTTGTTGTAGCTGGTACTGAAACTGAAACTGAAACTGTGGAAGAAAAGCAAAGCGTAACGTCATAACGGTAGTATTTTGTTTAGAATTTCCTATGGATTAGTAATTTCATTTAAAAGAGTGTAGACAAAGCCATAAATCGACTTTGTCTACACGTTGACTGGAAGAAGATTACTTCATCCGCTAAAGAAGGAACTGTACATAATGAAAAACGTGTTCATTCCATATAAACGGGGGTTGTCCTATACAACATATGGTCGCATCTACAAATAGCCGAAAGAATGAGATGCTGAAAAGGGCAACGATGATTCTAATCGGCAGTTCATTTATTGCAATTGGTGTAAATGTATTCCTGCTCCCGAACAGTTTGATGGAAGGCGGAGCACTTGGCATTAGCTTATTACTTCATTATTTACAAGACGTAGAAGTGGGAAAGACTTTCTTGGCAATTAGCGTACCGATCTTCCTCGTCGCTTGGTTTTTGTATCGCCCTTTTTTCTACAATGGATTACATGGAATGCTTTGTTCTTCCTTATTCATCGATTTGTTTCATCCGTTGACAGTACTTGGAGGTTCAATATTTGTTGACCCAATTATTGAAGCTGCTATTGGTGGCTTCATTATAGGAACGGGTGTCGGTCTGATGTTATCAATGGATGTGAGCATTGGTGGCACTGATTTACTTGCGCAAATGATTGCGAATAAGATTTCCATCAATCCAGCGTTCATGATTTTTTTCTTCGACAGTTTTATTGTTGTGACAGGAAGTTATTTATTGAGCGGTATTTCCTTACTCCATTCAATCGTTACGGTACTCTGTGTCGGTTTAGCAGCAAGCTTTATTGCATCAAGGAAAGTTCGCGTTAAAAAATTTTAATCTTTTAGCTAAAGTACTGCTGAAGCAGGAACCTGATCAGCGAAGGATTCTAAAATGATATCGTATTTGTGTAATGAAACAATGCACCCTTGCTAGTCGAATAGTCCTGATTTGGTCATAACTGTGTGAATTCGATCGATAACTTCAAATTAAACTGACAGCTCACCCACAAATTGGAACATCCTCGACCAATTAGTGCGACGCATGAACAAACTAAGTTCTTTTACTGGAGCTTAGTTTTTTTGGTTTTGGACTGTTTAAAACCAGTAAAAGAATCGATTACGGTTGAAATGATGGATAGAAATCCAATGCCGAAAATAATCAGATTCACCTGATTTGATATATCTTCAGGGGATCGGCCAAAAACTTGCGACAACATGTCTGCTAAAAACGGATGAATGACCAATGGATTCAATAGTAGAATGATGATTAGTGCAATCCAGAAGACATTAATGACTAGATTGCCGAATGCAAGCTTTCGGGTCCAATGGATGGATGAAGCTTTGTAAGAGGAAAGGACAATTTCCAATGTCAATAAAAAAAGTGTGATGGGGAACAGAGTCATTACAGGAATTGAGTCAAAGAGCATCATAGCAATGTCCACCCTTTCGTAATCTGTACAATTGTTTTACCCGGAAATTTTGCGTCATAAAACGAAAACGATAAGAAAGCAAAATTTCTGAGATATCCCCATTGTGCCTACTAATTACGCTATACTATACATATTGTGAAATTTTATTGAAAAGCGTGGGGATTCAATTGGCGTTAACCAAAGAAAAACAAGGCTTTACCAATCCAGTCTATCCAATCATGTTTGCTATCGGTGGTTGTCATTTGCTAAATGATACACTTCAAGCCGTTATTCCTGCGATGTTTCCTGTTTTGGAGGCGGAAAGAGGGCTAACGTTTACGCAGCTTGGGTTCATCTTTTTTGCCTTAAATATGGTTGCTTCCGTTCTCCAGCCAGTCGTCGGTTACTTCAGTGATAAGCGTCCGATGCCCTATGCGTTGCCGATCGGAATGACTTTTTCACTTGTCGGTATGGCAGGTTTGGCGATTGCGCCAAGTTATTGGCTTATCTTACTTTCCGTCATCATTTTAGGGTTCGGGTCAGCCGTCTTCCATCCTGAGGGATCCCGGGTTTCATTTTTGGCTGCTGGCAATAAAAGAGGACTATCTCAGTCGATCTACCAAGTAGGAGGAAATACCGGACAAGCATTAGCTCCGTTAATAAGCGCATTTGTGCTTGTTCCTCTAGGGCAGAAAGGGGCTGCTGTCTTCATTATCGTTGCTGCAGTCGGAATTGTACTGTTATCTCGAATATCTGCCTGGTATAAACAACAGCTTGAACTGGAAAAGCAAAACAATCGAAAAAAAGTATTACTCTCTAGCATTGGAGAATTGACAAAAAGACAGATTACAATCGCATTGACACTGATCTTGACCATCATCTTTGCGCGTTCATTTTACGTTACAAACGTAACGAGCTTTTACATATTTTATTTGTTGGATGAATACGGATTGAAAATTGCACAAGGTCAATTATTAATCTTTTTATTTATGGCACTAGGAGCTGCAGGGACTTTTTTTGGTGGGCCAATGGCGGATCGGATTGGAAGGAAGAATGTAATCGTTCTATCGCTACTCGTTCCATTACCCCTATGCCTTCTCTTGCCGTATGTATCCCTATGGGCAGTCGGTCCGCTGTTAGCTGCAATTGGATTTTTTATTATGCTCAGTTTCTCCGTGACGGTTATCTACGCACAAGAACTTGTTCCAAGTAAAATTGGAACGATGGCCGGACTCACTGTCGGATTAGCTTTCGGTATGGGTGCGATAGGTGCTGTTGTTATAGGTAGACTGATGGACGTCATCGGGATCTTCCCGACAATGGTGATTGCTTCATTCCTTCCTTTCATTGGTCTCGTCGGACTCATGTTGCCGAAAGACCAAAAAATAACTGTCACCAAGCCATCATCATAAAATCGTTAGTTGGTAGAATGAAATGAATGAATCTAGCTCCGTTTTTATCTCAATCATAAGTTATTATTTCGACAAATCGTGTGAAATTAAGGCTCGTACAGCCTAGTTCACACGGTTTTTTTAGATAGATTGGCTTATGCACCTTTACAACAAAATCCAAACGGTGTACACTCTTTTAGTTACTTAAGTAAATAAAGGAGTGGGAAATGTTGAATCCGATCATTCATGAGCTATTTCAAAAGTATCGACTGTTAACGAAAGAAGTAAATAGTGTACTGAAGAAACATGACTTGTTCGCAGCACAGTGGAGTGTCATTTATTGCATTGATTTACATACTGAAATGACGTTGACGCAAATTTGGAAGTATTTAAATGTCGAAGCCCCGACGATTACACGAACTGTGAATCGATTGGAAGAGATGGGATGGTTAGTAACTCGAGAAGGGAAGGACCGCCGTGAGAAAATTGTACGTCTTTCCGAAGAAGCGATCCAAAAGCTTCCTCATATTAAGGAGACAATTATCCAATTCGAAAGTGATTGCTTAAATCGACTGACTCGGGAAGAGGAAAATCAGCTCATCTTGTTGTTGCGTAAAATAGACGGGAAAGAGGTCCTCGTTCGTGACAAGTAAACCACCAATTTGGACAAAAGCATTTCTTAGTCTATTTTTAACAAATCTTTCAGTTTTCATCGTATTTTATGGCCTCGTATCGGCGCTACCGTTATATGCAACAGGTGCCCTTCAACGCACTGATGAAGAAGCCGGGTTGCTCATGACAATTTTCCTGCTGTCCGCAATTATTGTACGTCCATTTACCGGAAAATTACTTGATATGGTTGGAAAAAGGAAATTGTTGTTGTGGGGTTTGTTCTTCTATTTAGTTAGTACGATCCTCTATGTTTTTATAACTCCATTTGAAGGATTACTCTTCTTGCGGTTTTTCCAAGGCATTTGGTTCAGTATTATTACAACGGCAGCTGTATCAATTACGTCATCTATCGTTCCGCCATCTAGACGAGGGGCTGGGCTTGGCTATTTTGTTATGTCTTCGAACTTAGCAGTTGTTGTTGGTCCTTTTATCGCGCTATACATTATACAAGCGTACTCTTTTCATATCCTCTTTGTCACAATGAGTGTGCTTATGGTACTTGGAAGTATTCTATCTTTATTTACACCTCAGACAGAAAAGGACTCATCGGGTGCGGCATTTAAACGTTTGACATGGAGTGATTTGTTTGAAAGAAAGGCACTGCCGATTGCAACTGTGGGCAGTATCGTTTCATTCGCCTATGCAAGTGTGTTGTCCTATTTATCGATCTATGCACAAGGCAAAGACTTGTTGCACCTTGCAAGCACATTTTTTGCTGTGTATGCTGCTGTTATGCTAGGTACAAGACCGTTTACCGGTAAATTATTTGATGAAAAAGGACCTAATTCGATTTTAATACCCGGGTTTCTATCGTTCGGTATTGGACTATTCATCCTTGCATTTGTCAACTCGCCAGGGGTATTTTTACTGGCTGGAGCATTTGTCGGTTTTGGATATGGAGCATTGGTGCCAAGTTTACAAACACTTGCGATTCAATCGACATCGGAACGAAGAAGCGGGTATGCAACGGCTACGTTTTTTACTTTCTTTGATACTGGTTTGGCGATTGGTTCCTATGTGTTAGGCGTTTTGGCGATCCACTTTGGCTACCAGAAGATGTATTTACTATCCTCACTGCTTATTTTTGTTGTGCTTATTTTTTATCGAGCAGTCAATAAAAAGAGCGATTCTTTATTGTAGAAATTATAAACTCCTTAGTAGTTTCTATTGTTTATATGTTATTCAATAAAAAAATAGGGTATAAGGGTGGTAACTTACTAATTAGGAGTCGATTACGTTTTGGATAGGACATTTTTAAGGAATCCGGTATTTTTAATTTCATCAATTGTCATCTTGCTATTAGTTGTGCTAGGAGCATCCATACCCGGGCCGTTTGGCAACGTTGCAGATCGTTTATACACATTTACAACGACCAACTTTGGTTGGTTCTATTTGCTCACGGTATTTGTCATTATTGCATTCCTTGTTGCACTTGCGATCAGTAAATATGGAGCGATCCGTTTAGGTGGAGATTCGGAGCGACCGGAATATCCCTTCTTCACGTGGATCGGTATGTTGTTTTCTGCAGGGTTTGGCGTAGGTCTTGTCTTCTGGGGTGTAGCCGAACCGATGAGTCATTATTTCGCTTCACCCATTAACGGAGTGGAAGCACAGTCAGAAGATGCGGCCCGTGTAGCGATGGGGTATTCATTCTTCCATTGGGGGGTATCCCAATGGGCCATCTTTGGCATTGTTGGTCTTGTGATCGCTTTTCTTCAGTTCAGAAAGAAGAGGGATGGCCTTGTGTCAACAGCTTTGGAGCCACTCGTTGGATCAAACCGAATTGTGAAAAATGGGATTGATTCTTTTGCTGTCATTGCGACTGTAATGGGAATTGCAACGTCACTCGGAATGGGTGTGTTGCAGATGAGTGGAGGACTTGAACAAGTGTTTAATATGAAAAGCACGTTCTTCGTCCAAATGATGATCATCGTAGTCCTTTTCTTTTCCTATATGCTATCTGCATCAACCGGCTTGAAGAAGGGAATTGCGTATTTAGGGAATTTCAATTTAGGCATGGCGATTGTGTTGCTTGTATTCTTTTTTATCGTGGGCCCTAAAGTATTTATTTTAGAAAGTTTTACACTTGCAATTGGCGATTACATTAATAATTTCATTAAATACAGCTTGCGTTTGCAACCGTACAAAGGTGGAAACTGGGTGCAAGATTGGACAATTTTCTATTGGGCTTGGACGATTGCCTGGTCTCCTTTTGTCGGAGCGTTCGTTGCTCGGGTGTCCAAAGGCCGTACAATGCGGGAGTTCATTGCGGGAGTTATGGTCATTCCACCCGTATTTTCGTGTATGTGGATTGCTACACTCGGTGGAACAGCATTGTATAGCGATATGAACAACGGAACAAAGATTGCAGAAGCGGTGGATGCGGATGTAACGTCAGCAATTTTTGAGACGTTCAAGCATTTGCCGTTAACAGGACTGATGTCTGTTTTAGCGATTATTTTAATCTTTACATTCTTAATCACATCTGCAGACTCTGCAACGTATATTTTAGCAAGTATGACAACGCGGGGAAGTTTATTCCCACCACTAATTGTTAAAATGACTTGGGGATTCCTCATGTCAGCGATAGCGGCGGTCCTTTTGTACGCCGGTGGATTGGAAGCTTTACAATCAGCCTCGCTCGTATCGGCATTGCCATTTACACTATTCATTATTCTAATCATGTTTTCTCTCGGGAAATTATTAAGCAAGGAACCGATTACCGTACGGCCAAGAGATATTCGAAGGTTTGAGAATATCGAGAAAGCAGTCAAAAAGAAAGCGAGTAGAAAGAAGAAAGACTTGTAATCTGTCTTGTTGCCTAAATTGGATCAGTGCCAATAGAGAATGTGAAATACCGCATGGAGCCGGAGTCTTTAAGACTTTCAGCGACATGCGGTTTTTATTGTTTTTTGAACCTACCAGTTATCGAGTTGTAATTAATTCCTCAGCGTTATTCTTTGCTTTAATAGAGAATGTACGGTTTTCAGGGTATTGAAGACAATTCAGCTGGCCACCATACACTGCAGCCCCGTCAATGCCAATAATCCGATTTTCACCATAATAGACACCATTATTGCATTTATCATTATGTAAATTCTTTGTAGGCGTGTGGCCGAAAATGACTGTCTTTTCTCCACAATATCCATTGTGAAAAACATCGCGAATCCAGACGAGTTCATGTGGGTCAGTTTCGTCTATCGGCTTAGATGGATGAACGCCTGCGTGGACAAAAATGGTATCATCCCACTCGAAATAATAATCCAATGACTGAATGAATTGAAGGTGTTCATTCAATGTAGACGATTGAAGTGTCGGTTTGACAAAGTCATCATCTTTCACGATGAATACATCTTCAGAAAATCCATAACTCTCTAGTGTTTGTTTACCGCCATTCCGATCTGTCCAATGTTTCCAAGCTTTCTCTTCGTCTGTCGTTAACGCTTTAATCATCATTTCTTCATGATTGCCGCGTAAAACAATCGCACCTTCCTTTTTTAGAGCAATTACTTTCTCAAGGACTCCTTTAGAATCAGGTCCTCTGTCAATATAGTCGCCCAATAAGATGAGTTGGTCTACTTTTGGATCATAACCTACTTCTATTAACAATTCTTCTAATAAATCTAACTCTCCATGAATGTCACTAATGACCAATGTTCTTTTCAACAATTTCATCCTCTCTGTTCATCTACCATGATTCTTTCGTACATTCATGATACCATTAACTAAATTGTCTTACAAAACAAAGGAGGATGTCTATGTGCGGTCGCTTTACATTGTTTGCTCCTTATCACGACATTATTGAGCGTTTTTCAATTGAATCGGCTTTCGAGGAAAGTGAGTACATGCCTAGTTATAATATTGCCCCTTCTCAACAAGTCGCTGCGATTATTAACGACGGCTCTAAAAATCGGCTAGGATATTTACGGTGGGGGTTAATTCCTCCATGGGCGAAAGATGAAAAGATCGGGTATAAGATGATCAACGCGCGGGCAGAAACGATTGCTGAGAAACCGAGTTTTAAACAAGCATTTACAAAGCGTCGTTGTATCATCCCCGCCGATTCATTTTACGAATGGCAACGAAAAGATGGAGAAAAAATTCCGATGCGCATCAAACTGAAGTCCAATAGCATGTTTGGCATCGCAGGTCTTTGGGAGTCTTGGCAATCTCCGGACGGGAAAACGATTTACACGTGTACCGCGATTACTACTGAACCAAATAACCTTGTGAAACCGATTCATAATCGGATGCCTGTTATTCTAAAGAAGGAAGAAGAAGCGAAATGGTTGGATCCATCTATTACGGATATTCATTTCCTGGGGAATATGTTGCAATCGTTTGATGAAGACCAAATGGAGGCATATGAAATATCACCTGCTGTCAATTCACCCAAATACAATGACCCATCCCTAATCAAACCTGTTTGTTAACTGCTGTAGAAACTCCATTTTCAAGGTGTGAATTTCGGTTTTTATTTTGAAACGAAATGACAGTCTACTTCGTCTACTCTGTAAATGGGGAGGTTTTAAAATGGGTGGTTGGAAGCGATTATTTATTGCGTTGTGTTTGGTAGTTGTCTTCATTGTAGGTGGAAATTCATTAGAAGTGTCCGCTTGTTCATGTGTTATGCCGCCACCTCCTGAAGAAGCTTTACATGACGCAGAAGCTGTATTTAGTGGCGAAGTGATTAAAATTGTTGATAACAAAAATCTGCTGAATGGGTATGGGTTTACCGTGTACTTTGCAGTGGATGAAAGCTGGAAAGGCGTAGAGCAGTCAGAAGTTAGTGTAACGACAGGCTATCATGATGGGGATTGCGGTTTTCCTTTTGAAGTTGGTCAATCGTATCTCGTTTACGCTTCGTTAGGAGATATGAATAATAAGAGTACACTTTCGACGAGTATTTGCCAACGAACGACAAATCTTTCAAATGCGACAGAAGATATGAATGAACTGGGTAAAGGTCAAAAAATTGAAGGAAGCAATGCTAAAAAAGACGAACACAACGATGGACTACTTAATGGGAGTGCAACGAAGATTATTCTCGCCGGTATGCTCATTCTTGCTGCAGCATTGTATGTTGTCTGGAGAATAAAGAAGAACGCGCGCAGTTAAGAACTGCGCGCTTTTTACGTGAAAGACATCATCGTTTCCAGCGGGCTACCTGGTTGAATGTAAGGAGCAAGATCTAAGATAGGGATTGGGAAGAAAGGAAAACCGGATGCATAAGGAGAAATCTCGTATAATTGGAAGTAGATCACTAGCGTTACATCTGCAATATAGAAATCTTGGTTACTGCGTATTTCAGTGGCAGGAGGATCTAATAATTGAATGTCCCAATCTTTAATACGTTGTTGAATAATCGTATTGATTGCCTTCTCATAGCCGCTATTTGGTTTAAACAGTTCGCTCAACTCATAGTTCTTGCCGGTTTTCGTATCAAATGTCAGCGAACGGATTACTGTCAACCCATGCGCTCCGCCGGTGTCCGAGTAAACAATTAAATTTAAGCTTAGAACCCCTCGCTCATTCGTCTTAATTTCATAGTAAGCAATCAATTCCACTAAGTAATCTTCATAAAAATATTGATCCACAAGCATCTTATTTAGTGTATGAATGATCGTATGGTTGATTTTTTGTTGAACTGTATGATTGTTCATTTGGGTAACGACAGGATAGTTGACACGTATATTTGATGAGGTATGAGGCAGTTTTTTTGTCTGAATGCAAACTGGAAACTCGCGCATTATACACACTCCTTCCAAAGTCAGTTTTACACTTTATGAGAGGGCGTTTAGAAGTAGTACTGGCGACATGAATGGTGGATAAGAAAATCATAACGCTGAACGGACATAAAGGGCTTATACATATGTCTTGGATTTCGCAAATTTGAGCAATCTATGGTAGGATGTAAGTTCACAAAAGAAGAGGACGTGAAGATATAATGATCTCAATTACAATTCCGCAACCGGATGTTACAATTGAACAACGACAACAAAAAAGTAATGTAGAAGTTCCTATTAAACCAATTAACGGTTTTGTAGATCTTCATGAAATTCCACGTGATAAAGGCGGTCTTATTTTATTTTATAATAAACGGGATGAACTTTTACTTGCTGGGAAGGCTCGTAAATTACGCCAGCGTGTTAAGAAACACCTAGAAGATAACGTTTCACCATTAAAAAACCATCGTGATGAAGTTGTGAAAATCTCAGTGATCATTGTAGAAGATGCAATGGAAAGAGAAATTTACGAAACGTATATTATCAATACGATGCGTGCGAAGTACAATACGGAAAAAGTATTTTTTGAAAACAATTGAACTTAAACGTTAAACCGCCTTTCGCCAGCTTTCATATTGGCAAAAGGCGGTTTTTGTTGTTGCGTGAGTTGTTCGTGATTCTTAACACGTGTTGTACAAATAGAATATGAAGGCAAGTAGTTGTTTTTACGTAATTTGCAGTTTAGTATACAAAAGTTTCCTTCGTGCAACTTATTGTGTTATACTCGATATAGAAATGAAAAGTAAAACTCCATGAACCTTATGCCTCTCCTCAATAGAGGATTGAGTATATCCTACAGCGAAAAGGACATCTGATACAGGTGTCCTTTTTGTGTTCGCTTTGTGTGTGGTGTATCACAACGTAAAGCGCTCGCATCACAACGCAAAGCCGTCGCATCACAACGTAGCTCGTTCGCATCGCAACACTCGCGCCGTATCACAACATAAAGCGCTCGCATCACAACGTAAAGCCGTCGCATCGCAACGTAGCTCGTTCGCATCACAACACTCTCGCCGTATCACAACATAAAGCGCTCGCATCACAACGTAAAGCCGTCGCATCGCAACGTACCACGTTCGCATCACAATACTCGCGCCGTATCACAACATAAAGCGCTCGCATCCCAACACTCGCGCCGTATCACAAGCGCCATCTCCCAAAAACTACATATCCATACGCGCGAATCAAGCGCTATCAATTCTACACAATTGCTGTAAAATAAAAGGTAGAACAGTAACAGGGGGAGAGGCAGTTGAAATTTTTCCATACGGCTGATTGGCATTTAGGAAAGCTCGTACAAGGTATTTATATGACTGAAGAACAGCGACATGTGTTGCAGCAGTTTATTGAAGCAGTAAAAGAGGAGAAGCCTGATGTCGTCGTCATTGCAGGTGATTTGTATGATCGGGCGGTGCCGCCAACGGATGCAGTGAACTTACTGGATGATGTATTGAAGGAAATTGTCGTAGATTTAGAGACACCTGTTATAGCGGTTGCTGGAAATCATGATAGTCCTAGTCGGTTGGATTTTGGTAGTGAATTGATGCGAAAAAATGGTTATTACATTGAAGGGCGCATTAAACGTCCAATAAAGCCAATCGTGTTAAAAGATGCGCATGGCGAAGTACATTTCCATCTCGTTCCTTATGCTGACCCTTCAATCTGCAGGCAAATCTATGAAGATGACACGATTGTAGATTTTACGACTGCTATGCAACGAGTGATTGGTGAAATGACGTTCGATCAAGATGCCCGCCATGTATTTGTTGGACATGCGTTTGTAACGCCACATGGTGAAGAGGAAGAGAACACGAGTGATTCAGAACGTCCGTTGGCAATCGGGGGTGCGGAGTATGTATCTGCACATCTTTTTAAGCCGTTCCATTACACAGCTTTAGGGCATTTACACCAAGCGCATTATGTGTTGAATGAACAAATACGCTATGCTGGTTCACCCATGAAATATTCGATATCGGAAGAACATCATAAAAAAGGATTTTACATCGTTGAAATGGATGCGGATGGTAAAGTTTCAGTGGAGAAACGAGAGCTTTATCCATTGCACGACATGCGTACAGTGGAAGGACATATGGAAGAAATCTTAACGCTTCCTCCTAGTGATGACTTTGTTTTTGTAAAATTGCGAGATGAATCACCTGTTTTATTTCCAATGGAAAAAGTGAAGTCGATATTTCCTAATGCGATGCATATCGAACGGAAACTGATGCGCACAACGGCTGCGACTTTGCAACAACACGAACGTGGGATACAAGAAAAGCCGAATGACCAGACGTTATTCCGTTATTTTTATACACAAATGAACGATGTAGAACCTGATGAAGAAACTGAACGGATTTTCGCCGAAGTACTCCAAGAAGTGAAAGGTGGGAATGACGTATGAAGCCAATTCGATTGACAATGACCGCTTTTGGACCATACAAGGGGACAGAAACAATCGATTTTAGACAACTAGAAAACCATCGATTGTTTGTCGTGTCTGGGGCGACAGGTGCAGGTAAGACAACGATTTTTGACGGGATTTGTTTTGCACTTTATGGACAAGCAAGTGGGGAAGACCGGACAGATATCCGGTCGTTGCGTAGTGACTTTGCGGATGATGCCATTCAAACGGCAGTCGAATTAGTATTTACGATTCATCGACGTACCTATCGAATCATGCGTCAAATCCCATACATCAAAAAAGGAAACAAATCCGAGACATCCGCCAAATGTGAATTGTTTGAACTGACAGCAGAAGGTGAAACACCGATTGTGGATCGCCAAATCGTTTCAGAAATTAATCGGAAAGTTGAAGAACTACTTGGATTAACACAAATCCAATTTAGTCAAATTGTCATGCTGCCTCAAGGGGAATTTCGTAAGTTTCTAACGTCAGATACAGAAAACAAAGAAACGATTTTACGGAAAATCTTTAAGACTGACGATTATCGAGGCATAGTGGAAGTGTTGAAAAAAAGGAAAGATACGGCTACGTTGCAGTTGACAAATGAAAAAGCGAAAGCTGATCACTTTATTCAACAAATCACTGCAATCGTACCAACGAGAGAATCATTGCTATTTGAAGTGCTACGGAATGAATATATGCTAACGTCTCAAGTGCTTGCAGGGCTGGACGAAGAGATCTTGTATTATACAGAAAAAGCTGTGGAAGATGAAAAGCTATACACAGAGGCACACAATAAGCATGGAGCTTTGCTCGAAACGTATCATTCAGCAAAAAACACGAATGAACAGTTTGCTTTGCTCGAACAACGAAAGACGACGCTTGAAACATTAGAACAACAACAACCACACATTCAACTGAAAGAGAAACAACTTGCCGATGCAGACCGTGCGGCAATCATTCACGAAATCGAATCCTATTATATACAACAAGAGCAAGAAGTTTTGGCTAAGAGGCAAGAATTTGAAAAAACTACTGAACAAGTAGATGTTGCAATGGCACAATTAGCGGAAATCGAAAGAGTGTACAGTGAGGTTGAGCGTCAAGAACCTGAACGGAATGAGGCTTCAGAAAAGCTTATTCGACTGCGTCATCACTTGCCAGCCGTCACGCAATTAGCGGCAAAACAAGCACATGTCCACCAATTGCTTGGACATTTACGTGAGCTTCATTCAGATCATCATTATATTGCGGAAAAGGCCTCTACTTATCAAGAACAGCAAACACTTTTGAAAAAGCAAATTGCCGATGTTGAAGAAGCGATTGTGCCTTTCGATATGCTTGTCGAGCAACTGAACAAGTATGTAACAGACGTCAAAATTGTTGAAAAGCATGAACAATTACAAGCAGAATTAGCAAGTTGTACACAGACTGCAATGAATGCTTCAAGTGCTTTTCGTAAAGCGAAAGAAGAGTTTGAAGGGTTACAAAACAATTGGTTGAGCAATCAAGCTGCGCATCTAGCTCATGCTTTGCAAGAGGGGCAACCTTGTCCTGTATGTGGCAGTGTGGACCATCCTGAAAAACATGCACAGAGAGAAGGAGAAGCAGTTTCGCGAGAACAGCTCGAGAACAAGCGGGCACACTTAACAGAAGTAGAACGATCATTACGTGTGGCAGAGGCTAGACTGGAAACAATAAAAGAACAATCCACCGCACTGGAACAGGAAATGGCGGAAGAAAAAATTACTGACTCTGCAGAAGTAGTGAAAAGGAAGCAAGAGGAAATAGCTACAAAAGTACAAGTGTTAAAAGAGAAAAAAAGTGCCTGTACGCTCATGAAAGTACAGTTGTCTTCCTTTGAGAAGGAAGTGGCAGATTGGACAACAAAATTACATGCTATCGAAAAGCAATTAGCTGAACGGAAGTTGGAGTATGAACGAGAATCCGCTTTGTTGCAACGTGAAATAACGTCTATACCCGAAGAGGTCAGAAGCTTGCCTGCATTGGAAGCGGAAATTCAAAAAGTAGCCATGCATAAAGATAAATTGGAAGCTTCGTGGATAGCTATTCAGAAGAAAAAGGAAGAAGCGAAGGAAAAACTTGCGACGTCAAAAAATACTCAACAGTACGTTGAAAGAGCGGTCCATGAGTATGTACAAAAGAAGCAGCAAGCTGAAGCACGTTATAAAGACGCTTTACACCAATCGGATTTTAATTCTGAAGAGGCATACCGAAACGCAAAGTTGACGGAAGCGGAAAAGCGCATGTACAAAGAGGAAGTAAAACGGTTTAATGAGGACCTTCATGCAACAAAAACTGCAATTGTGGAGCTGGAAACGAGTCTCAAAGGCAAAGAGAAAATGGACACGTCCATACTGGCCGAACAAGTAGACCGCTTAAAAGATGCTTACGAACAAGCATTGACAGAGTGGAAGGGTTCAATAGAATATGGAAAAGCGCTCAATCAATTAAGAAGCAACTTGCATAACGCGTCTGAAGGGATTGAAGAATTAGAGCGTAAAGTGAGTAAACTGACGAGTCTCCATGATGTTATCAGGGGGCATAATCACTTGAAACTATCCTTTGAACGGTTTATTCAAATCGATTATTTGGAGCGAATCATCCAGTCCGCAAATAGTAGACTGCATAACCTGTCAAATGGCCAATTTGAGTTGATGCGTAGCGAAAGACAAGAAATACGAGGGAAACAAAGTGGCCTAGGGTTGGATGTATATGACGCATATACAGGGCAAAATCGAGACGTAAAGACAATGTCAGGGGGAGAAAAATTCAATGCCTCGCTTAGTCTTGCGTTAGGAATGGCGGATGTTATACAAAGTTTCCAAGGTGGAGTATCAATCGAAACAATGTTCATCGACGAGGGATTTGGAACGTTAGACGAAGAATCGCTTCACAAGGCAGTGGATACGTTGATCGATTTACAAAAATCAGGTCGGATGATCGGTGTCATCTCCCATGTTGAGGAATTGAAGAAGGCGTTGCCGGCAATACTAGAGGTTCGTAAATCGAACGAAGGACATAGTGAAACAAAATTTATATTAAAATGATGCGCTGATAGTCAGTTGATACGTTTTTTTAGTTATAAATCAGTCGCGTAAGACGAATCGTAGTTTACTCCGTCTTACGCGTCTGTTTCTTTTTTATACGGTGTGTGTCTTAATGGTTTATTTTGGTTAAAATTAAATAGATGAATAAATAAACGGTATATTGTATAGGAATGAACGGATAAGGCATCCAAAAGTCCATTTGTTAGTCATCTTTCGTTTGGATTTTTTATAAACTTGTATTTTATGAATTGATAATATATTTAAATAATAATTTGCTGTTGCAATTAGTGGTTTGTCCACGTATGATAAATGCCAGCGATATATTGCATATGCATCAAGATAAACTTACAAGAAGAAAGGATTCTATCATTCTATGCAAAATAAACTGTCTTTTTCATCTTTTCTTTTAATTGGCGTCATGTTATTTGCTCTGTTCTTTGGAGCAGGTAACTTAATCTTTCCGGCACAATTAGGACAATACGCAGGAACGAACCTTTGGCCGGCGGTTATTGGGTTTCTTATTACCGGTGTGGGTTTACCGTTCTTAGGTATTCTAGCTATGGGCTTTTCAGGTAGCCGCAACTTGCAGGATTTGGCGAGCAGGGTGCATCCTGTATACGCTGTGTTATTCACATCGTTGCTCTACTTGACGATTGGACCGTTTTTTGCGGCACCTCGTACAGGAGCGGTCGCGTTTGATATTGGAATTGCAACATTTATTCCTGAAAGTGCACAAGGAACGGCTCTTTTCATTTTTACACTTGTATTTTTTGGTGTAACCTTGTGGCTTTCATTAAATCCGGCTAAAATTGTTGATCGGGTCGGGAAAGTGATGTCTCCTGCAATCATAGTATTACTGCTTGTTTTATTAGTGATGGCATTTGTGAATCCGATTGGTTCATTCCAATCTCCAGAAGATGCGTATGCTTCCGGAGCATTCATGAAAGGTTTTACAGAAGGCTATAATACAATGGATGCCCTGGCTTCACTTGTATTTGGAATCATCGTCATAAATGCAATCCGAGCGCTGGGCGTGACGGACAAAGTACAGATTTTATCAGCAACAGCTAAAACGGGTGTTATTGCTGCTGGGTTCCTTGGCTTGTTGTATGTTGGTATCGCTTATTTAGGCGCGACAACGACTGAGAAGTTTGGATTGTTTGATACGGGTGGTCCTGTATTAAGTGGCGCAGCTGCCCATTACTTCGGTACGTTTGGTTCAATCATGTTGGCAATTATCATTATCTTGGCTTGTTTAACGACAAGTATTGGTTTAATGACAGCTTGTGGAGAGTATTTCACAACGATCATTCCTTCAATCAGTTATAAAATGTTTGTCACGATTTTCACGACATTCTGTTTCATCGTTGCGAATTTCGGATTGTCAAACATTATTACGTATTCGATTCCAGTATTAATGTTCCTTTATCCATTAGCAGTCGTTCTTATGTTATTGACGTTCACGTCACCGTTATTTAAGCATGCTCGACTTGTGTATATCAGTGCAACAGTTGTTGCTCTTGCAATTAGTACAATTGATGGTGTAAAGACATTATACGGAACGCTTGGCTATACAGTGGAGCAATGGCCGAACTGGTTAACGTCAATTGTATCGTTTTATACAAATGTATTACCTTATTATAGCGAAGGGCTAGGTTGGTTATTGCCCGTACTCGCTGTCATGGTTGTAACAGGGGTTATCGCAAGAGTCATGAAGTTAACGTAAGAAATAAAAAAATGCATGAAGGACAATGAGCCTTCATGCATTTTTTATCTTTACAGCTTCGAATTCAGGAAGTGCTCGATTGATTTTGTATTGTGGCATACTCCATAAAATTTTTAATCACTCTGTTTCCAATGAGCGAAATTCATCAATCGCTCTGAGCCAATTCTCGCGCATGACAGATGAAACCAAATCCGCCTTTCCTTCTTTCAAGAGCTCAATGATCTTTGAATGCTCATCAATCGATTTTTCCGTTAAGATGATGGAGTTCAAGAAGAAGAGCCGTCGCACATGTGTCTGCAACGAAGAGATGATTTGGTGTATATATGGATTGCATGCAATATCGACAATTATCTGATGAAACTCCTCGTCAATTTTTAAGGCAGAATAATAGTCTTTTGATCGAACAGCTTGCGCAAATCGTTCGTTTGTTTGGACAAGTTCTCGTAACGATTCTTCCTGTAAATGGGGAATTGCTAATTCTGCTGCTAGAGCCTGTAATACAGCTAATGGAGGCAGAAGATCATTAATGGAGTCTTTATTCACTTCCGTAACTTGTGTTGCTTTCCCAGGATACATTTTAACGAAACCTTGTACTTCCAATAATTGAAGCGATTCGCGAATGGGTGTCCTACTTACACCGAGTGCGTCTGCCAATTCTACATCATTCAGCTTTTCACCAGGTTGTAAGGTCCCATCAATAATCCATTGTTGAAGTTGATTGAATGCGCTTTCTTTTGCTGTTTTACGTGTGGTTTTTTGATGTTCCGAAGGTATCGGCATATACAGTCACCTTCCTGCTGCAATTTGTAGTTTAAGTATACAGGAAATAACTGTTTATGGAAAGTGGAGATATGCAATATATTGCATTTAAATTTTTCGTTTATAAATTAACGATATGTCATGCTCTTCTTCGGAGGCACCATAAGCAAGATCTTCGTGTGAAAATGTAAATCCTCTTGATTCATAAAAAGGGATGCCATACTTGTTCCCTTTGGCCACTGCAACTTTCTGTTCACTTGCACCATACAGATGCTTTTGAAGTTTTGTATAGAAATTCAACAGCCTTGTGCCCACACCTAAGCCTCTCTCCTTAGGATCTACATAGAAGACGTAAATTTCTCCTGTAGTTTCATCAATCATTCCTCCACCAATTGCACCAACGATTTTCCCGCGACTTTCAGCAATGACGTAGCCATGCCAGCTTCTGTCGGTTGTTGTAATTTCCTGTTTTATCCGTTCGACATTGTAATATTTCAATATGAGACGTTCAATATAAGCGCTTGAATAAAGATCCTCATAAGTGAACCATTGACACATTGAAAGCAAGTGGGATAAGTGTTTTGCTTCATGTATTTCTGCCTTTCTTATTGAAAGTTCCGTCAAATTAAAGCGCCTCCTCTTGTAATAATTGGCTAGGATTTGTAATGCGAATGGATATATTTTGTAACGTCGCTGTAATATAAGGCTGATAATCTATGGATAGACTAAAAAGTAAGGAGTAGAAAACTTGAAAAAACATATTGTGACGTTCATTTTTACAGTAGTTTTATTGATCGGTGGAACGACCGAAAGTTTTGCCGCTTCTTCATCGTACACAGTCAAAAAAGGTGACACCCTTTACAGCATCGCCAAAGCTTACAACATTTCGATAACAGACCTAAAAGCGTGGAACGGATTAACATCAAACACGATTTATCCAAAGCAAGCTCTAAAACTCACAAATGGTGGAACACAAGCTGCAAGTAAAACACCATCGAGATCCAATGAAAGTAATGTGGTAAAAGAATTAACGGTATCAGCAAGTGCATATACTGCCAATTGTAACGGTTGTTCTGGAATTACTGCAACTGGCATTAATCTAAAACGCAATCCAGATGCGAAAGTCATCGCGGTCGATCCATCAATAATTCCATTAGGGACAAAAGTTTACGTGGAAGGATATGGGTATGCGGTAGCAGGAGATATCGGCGGCGCGATTAAAGGAAATAAAATTGACGTCTTTTTCCCAACAAAAAGCGAAGCGTTCAAGTGGGGACGTAAAGACGTGAAAATAAAGATTCTAAAATAAGAACTGTTTAGCCAATCCCTTTAATGACAGAGGGGTTGGCTTTTACTATTTTTTCAACTTATCAACTATTCGTGGTAAACTAGTAGGAAACGGGTAAGTGGGGGAATGGCAATGGATAAACGCAGAATGATTATCGGTCTACTTATATTGCTTGTTGTACCAATATACATATGGATTGCTTACTTTGAAATTCCAGACAAGGCTAAAGTCGGTGAGGAGAAGCTTCAGCAAGATCCTTTAACACATGATTACGAAAAAATGCTGTCTTTTCGAACTACCCATATGGGAGATGCATCAAATACGAATGCATTCTTTGAAGCTTTGCCGTTGAACGAACATAAAGGGACGATTGAAATGGATTCGAATCGCTTTTATCTCCTCGTTCATTATCCGATAGCTACTTCTGATCTGGATGGTATTGCTGAACAGGCGGTAATTTATAATACAACTGCTGCATTTGTGTTAATTGGTAACCTTCAAGAAATAGAATTGAAATTCCAAGATCAATCATTTAAGGTGAGTCGGGATCGAGTGGAGAAGTGGTTTGGAGACGATTTTACAACGTTGAGCGAACCGTCGAACTTCAAAGAGAAGGTGCAACAACGATTAGATGATTCGTCGCTGAATGAGTGGCTAGCCGCTTATACGGAAGGAGAATGATAATGGATATTTATATTGTAACGGGTGCTTCAAAAGGGCTTGGGTTTGAATTGTGCCAGCAGTTAACAGAACGAGGACATGAAGTAATTGGCGTTGCTCGTACGAAAACATCGGGGATTGAGAAATTCATTGAGGCTGATTTAACCCAAACCGACAACTTAGAAGACACGATTCATCGAATTATTGAAGAATATGAACAGAAAGCGACCTCATTTACCTTGATTAATAACGCTGGAACTGTAGAGCCGATTGGTCTAATTGGAACGGTAACTGCTAGGCAGATGGAGCAAGCTATCGCGTTGAATTTGACAGCTCCGATGGTATTGTCAAATGCTTTCATTTCAAAGTTGAAGAGCTTCCGTGGTCAAAAGCGTATTGTTTCTATCTCGTCTGGAGCGGGAAGGAATGCGTATGAAGGTTGGGGTGTTTATTGTACGACTAAAGCAGGATTAGACCATTTCACAAGAGTCGCTGCAATCGAACAGCAATCTGCAACCTATCCTGTCGATGTGATGTCCATTGCTCCAGGTATTATCGACACCGGGATGCAAGAAACAATTCGTTCGAGTGATGCCTCGGATTTTCCATTGCTTGACCGCTTTGTTGATTATAAGGAACAAGGTAAGTTGAGTAGTGCAGAAGAGGTCGCGGGTAAATTGATTGCTTTGCTAGATCGCAAGGACTTCCGTTCTTTTTGTCCGATTGCGGATATTCGAGAAATCTAACGTAACCGAATCAGTATGTACTAAAACCGCGTGGAGACAAAATCTACATTGTCCCTACGCGGTTACTTAATTTTCCATTAGAATTACTTCATCAAATTCCCTGACTTTTTCTATGGCAATCAAGAATGGTGGGTTATTTCGTTGATTCAACAATTCGTATCGAATAACATGGACGTCCGCCTGCCGTAACGTTTTTACGTACTGGAGTAACGCATCTCGCTCTTGTGGTCCGCCTTCGTGTCCGTCATAGACAGATACAGTGATGATTCCACCTTTTTTTAACAGTGCAAGGAGTTTATGAATCGCTTCAATAGTGGATTCGGGTTTTGTAATGATGGTTGGATCGTCACTGTAAGGGAGGTACCCTAAGTTGAACATCGCTCCGCCGATAGGCTTTTGCACGTATCGGTCCACATGTGCATGGCTATCTAACACCAAATCCACTCGATTAGCCAAGCCAGCTAATCTTTCTTTCGTTGCGCGTAGAGCGGCTTGTTGGATGTCGAATGCAAATACCTTTCCTTCTTCACCAATTAACTCCGCTAAGAAAACGGTATCGTTTCCATTACCGGCCGTTGCATCGACAACGGTTTCTCCTGCAACTACGGTTTCGGCTAGCAACCTTTTCGCGAATGGTAAAACTCTATGTAATCGGATTTGACGCATGTATATGAACCTCTTTCTGTTTTTTTACTGATCAAATGAGCAACTTCATTGTAACATGCGGCAATGGGATGGCATCATCTGAATTGTGAAACTTATTCTGATTATCTTGTGAATGCGGGAAAAAAGGCATACACTCAAAATATTGACTGTAAATGGATTTTCCTCATTGTCTATTCATGAGACATAATGAAGAATCCCGAAGTCATAACGAAGATGATCGGAATGGAGGCGATTGCGATTGCCTAAAAAAGTTTGGCTGCTCGTCATAGGGATGTTAGTGAATGTTATTGGTAACTCATTTCTATGGCCGTTAAATACAATTTATATGCATGAATACCTTGATAAGTCATTGGCGGTTGCCGGTCTTGTCCTCATGGCGAATGCCGGGGCAGGCGTTGTCGGAAATCTGCTCGGTGGTTTTTTATTTGACAAAATAGGCGGATTTAAATCCATTATGGCAGGAATTGTACTGTCCATCATAGCTCTTGTTTATCTTGTCTATGATCATAGTTGGTATCCATACATCATCTTTTTGACGATTTTAGGATTTAGTGGCGGCATTATTTTTCCAAGTATGTTTGCCATGGTCGGTTCTGTTTGGCCGGAAGGTGGAAGAAAAGCATTCAATGCCATTTACCTTGCTCAAAATGTAGGTGTCGCCATTGGACCTGCACTAGCGGGATTAGTAGCATCTGTTCATATCGATTATATATTTTTTGCGAATCTGGTATTTTATATCGTGTTTTTAGCGATTGCGTATTTCGGCTATAAAAACCTTGATATTGCACCGGACCGTCATACGGATGTTATTCGGGAAGCGGGTCGAATCTAACATAAAGCGCCCTTTTACGCTTTGCTCATCCTTGTGTCAGGGTATTTGATTACATGGCTTGTGTATTCACAATGGGCCACAACTATTTCAACACATGCGTTGTCTCTTGGCATTTCACTAAGGGAATATAGTTTCATTTGGACGATAAACGGATTGCTGATTGTTTTAGGTCAGCCGCTGATTAAACCCCTTATTAAGCGGTTGGAGCACCAGTTGAAAATGCAAATGTTCATTGGCACAAGCATTTTTACCCTCTCTTTTATTGTTGTCAGTTTTGCGGAGACGTTTGAAATGTTCATCGTGTCAATGGTTATTCTGACATTTGGTGAAATGATTGTATGGCCAACGATTCCAACGCTTGCTAGCCAATTTGCCCCGAAAGGCAGAGACGGTTTTTATCAAGGAATTGTTAACTCGGCAGCCACAATTGGGCGGATGATTGGTCCGTGGGCAGGTGGTGTGCTTGTTGCAATGTATGACATGAAAATTATGCTACTCATACTGACGAGCTTCATGGCGTTTACCTTGCTGACAACCGTGTTGTATGATCGTCCATTGCGAAATTTCGAGCAGAAAGAGTAGCTAGAATAGGAGTTATCAAACCGGGAAATCGATATTGATTTCCCGGTTTTCAGTTTAGAAGATTGCGTCTTACGAAATAGTTTGATTAAATGAAGAGAGAACCATTTACTGAATTGAAGGGGGAACGCGAAATGAAACCGATCTATTCGACAGCGATGGAAGCGATTTCACAAATTGAAGACGGGGCAACATTAATGGTGGGGGGATTTGGTCTCGTCGGAATCCCTGAACAGCTCATCTTGGCGCTTGTTGAAAAAGGAGTAAAGGATTTAACAATCATTTCGAATAACTGTGGCGTAGATGACTGGGGATTAGGTCTTTTATTAAAAGAAAAACAGATTAAGAAAATGATAGGGTCTTATGTTGGTGAGAATAAAGAATTTGAACGCCAAGTGTTAGCTGGAGAAATTGAAGTAGAGCTGACGCCACAAGGAACGTTAGCGGAGAAAATCCGAGCAGGTGGTGCAGGAATTCCAGCATTTTACACGCCAGCAGGGGTTGGAACGACTGTAGCTGAAGGCAAAGAGATTCGTACATTCAACGGCAAGGAATATGTTCTCGAAGAAGCGTTAGTAGCAGACTTCTCTCTCGTTCGAGCGGCTAAAGCGGATAAAATCGGAAATCTCATTTATAACAAAACGGCTCAAAACTTTAATCCGATGATGGCAGCGGCAGGTCGTGTGACGATAGCAGAAGTGGAAGAACTTGTAGAAATCGGAGAACTTGATCCTGCAATGATCCATACACCAAGCATTTATGTACAAGGTCTGTTGCAGGCTAAACAAGAAAAGCGGATTGAGAGATTGACAACTCGATAAGGAAGGGGAATGTTCACGATGACGAAAATCAATTTCAGGGAACGGATTGCAAGACGTGCAGAAAAGGAAATTAAAGATGGCGATTATGTCAATCTTGGAATTGGGATGCCGACACTCGTTGCTAATTACATTTCAGACAACAAGACGGTTGTTCTGCAATCAGAGAACGGGTTACTTGGGATTGGGCCGTATCCGACGGAAGAAGAAGTCGATCCAGATTTAATTAATGCGGGGAAAGAAACCGTGACAACGATTCCGGGTTCCTCCTTTTTCAATAGTGCAGAGTCATTTGCAATGATTCGTGGAGGCCATGTAGACGTGGCAATTCTCGGAGGTATGGAAGTTTCTGAACAAGGTGACTTGGCGAATTGGATGATTCCAGGCAAGATGATTAAAGGGATGGGCGGTGCAATGGATCTCGTGCATGGCGCAAAGAAAATCATTGTCATCATGGATCATACAGCAAAAGACGGATCTCCAAAGATTAAGAAGGCGTGTACACTACCATTAACGGGTAAAGGTGTCGTGCATAAAATTATTACCGAGCGTGCGTTAATAGAAGTGACACCGGACGGCTTGGAATTGAAAGAAGTATTTGAAGGCTTTACGGTTCAAGATGTTATTGATTCTACCGAAGCGGAATTGATTGTCAAAGAATTAGCGTAATCCCTTGAAATGATTAGTTGTAATTCGGAACTTTATCGGGTACACTACAATAAAATGATATGAAATAGCGTTGGCGTTGAAGAGGAATAGTAATCGGCTTTAGTCATTCAAGAGAGCAGGCGGAAGGTGCAAGCCTGTATGACGCGACGATGAACTCGCCTATGAGCCTGTATCGGTGAAAGATCAGTAGCTGGTGCCGTTTTCCGCGTTAAGGAATCAAGTTGGGCGACATCGTCGTCAATTTGGGTGGCACCGCGGGAGTAACAATACCTCTCGTCCCTTATTTTTTTAAGGGACGGGAGTTTTTTTATTCCCAAAATGCCGTGCGCAAATCGTGTCAATGGGAAGGAATGAATTGAATGAGTTATAAACATGTACAGATTGAGAAGAAGTGGCAGGACTATTGGAAAGACCATAAAACGTATAAATTGGTCGATGATGAAACAAAACCGAAGTTTTATGCACTTGATATGTTCCCTTATCCTTCCGGTGCGGGATTGCACGTCGGTCATCCACTCGGGTATATTGCAACGGATATTCTAAGTTCATTTAAGCGAAAGCAAGGCTACAATGTGTTGCATCCAATGGGTTGGGATGCGTTTGGTTTGCCGGCTGAGCAGTATGCAATTGATACAGGGAATGATCCTGCTGAATTTACAGCGAAAAACATTGCAACATTCAAACGTCAAATGAATGATCTTGGCTTTTCCTATGATTGGGACCGTGAAGTGAACACGACGGATCCAAAATATTATAAATGGACACAGTGGATCTTCATCCAATTGTACAAAAAAGGCTTGGCGTACATCGACGAAGTGCCTGTTAACTGGTGCCCGGCGTTAGGAACAGTCCTAGCAAACGAAGAAGTGATTGACGGTGTTTCTGAACGTGGCGGACACCCGGTTGAACGTCGTCCGATGCGTCAATGGGTATTGCGTATAACGGAATATGCAGATCGCTTGCTAGAAGATTTGGATGACCTAGATTGGTCAGAAAGCTTGAAAGACATGCAACGCAATTGGATTGGCCGTTCCGAAGGTGCACAATTGACGTTTGCAATTGACGGAACAGATTTGTCATTTGAAGCATTTACAACGCGTCCCGATACGATTTTCGGTGCGACTTATGCAGTCTTAGCACCGGAGCATAAGCTTGTTGATAAAATTACGACGGCTGAACAGAAGGAAGCGGTCGCAGCGTATTTGGATAAAGTCAAAACGAAAAGCGATTTAGAACGAACAGATTTAGCAAAAGAGAAGACGGGTGTATTCACGGGCGCGTATGCCATTAATCCTGCGAGCGGTGAAAAAATGCCAATCTGGATTGCGGATTATGTCCTTGCTTCATACGGCACAGGTGCAATCATGGCGGTACCTGCGCATGACGAGAGGGACTATGAATTCGCGACTGAGTTCAACTTACCGATTGTTGAAGTTGTGGCGGGTGGCGACGTTTCCAAAGAACCGTATACAGGCGATGGGAAGCATATTAACTCTGAATTCCTTGACGGTCTGGATAAAGAAGAAGCAATTGCAAAAGCGATTGCATGGTTTGAAGAGCAAGGCAAAGGCGAAAAGAAAATCACGTACCGTCTACGTGATTGGTTGTTCTCGAGACAACGTTATTGGGGTGAACCAATTCCAATCATCCATTGGGAAGATGGTACAATGACACCTGTTGACGAGTCTGAATTGCCATTGATGTTACCGAAAACGGACAATATCAAACCGAGCGGAACAGGCGAATCACCACTTGCTAATATCGAAGAGTGGGTAAATGTCGTTGATCCGAAGACAGGAATGAAAGGGCGCCGTGAAACAAATACGATGCCGCAATGGGCAGGAAGCTGCTGGTATTACTTACGTTACATCGATCCGGATAACGAGGAAATGCTAATCGATCCGAAGCTTGCTGAACGTTGGCTACCGGTTGATATTTACGTCGGTGGTGCAGAACATGCGGTACTTCATTTGTTGTATGCACGTTTCTGGCATAAAGTGCTTTACGATATCGGTGTTGTGCCAACGAAAGAGCCATTCCAAAAACTCTTCAACCAAGGAATGATTTTAGGAGAAGGGCATGTGAAAATGTCCAAATCACTCGGCAATGTCATTAACCCTGATGATATCGTTCATTCACACGGTGCGGACACACTACGTCTGTACGAAATGTTCATGGGACCACTTGATGCGTCCAAAGAATGGTCGACAAACGGTCTTGAAGGTTCACGCAGATTCCTTGATCGGATCTGGCGTTTGTTCGTGAATGAAGATGGCACACTTAGCGCGAAAATCGGTGGCGAACCAGGTGGATCACTTGAAAAAATCTATCACCAAACCGTCAAGAAAGTAACGGAAGACTTTGAAGGAATGCGCAATAACACAGCGATTTCTCAAATGATGGTGTTTATTAATGAAGGCTATAAAGCTGATTCAATTCCGAAAGAATTTGTCGAAGGCTTCCTCATTATGATTTCGCCAATCACTCCGCATCTAGCAGAAGAACTTTGGGAGAAGTTAGGCCATACGGAATCAATTGCGTATGTCGCTTGGCCGACTTACGATGAATCAAAACTGACAGACGATACTGTGGAAATTGCCGTTCAAATCAATGGGAAAGTCCGTGCGAAAATTGAGGTTGCAAAAGATATTACAAAAGAGGATCTCGAAAAAGTTGCATTGGAAGATGAGCAAGTGAAGCAATGGATTGAAGGGAAAGAGCTGAAGAAAGTCATTGCGATTCCTGGAAGATTAGTGAACATTGTTGCTGTAGGATGAAATTGAATCCGTGGAAAGGGTATATGCCTTTTCCGCGGATTTTTTTGCTTGTGGAATTTGTTGGAGTAGTGTTAGAGAGTGTGTGATCGCGAAGTTTAGGAGAAGGGGTAGGTGTTGAGGTGTTGGATTGTCCATTTTTCAAGTGATAATGTTCCATTAACTGGATAAGTGGTGATAAAACGGTGATAAGCGGTGATAAATGGCCGACAAGCGGTGATAAATTGTCGCTGAGCGGTGATAACGGTCAGTCAAGCGGTGATAAAACACGTGTAAGCGGTGATAACGCATATTAAGATCGAGGATGAGCGTTTGATTTCACTTGGAAATGGAGTATCGGTGGTAAAGTTGCTTGAATCGGTGGTAAACGGTCTAGAGACGGTGGTAAATGGGTGAGAACCGGTGGTAAACTCGCCTGAATCGGTGGTAACGTGAAATGCCCTCTTTTTAGATTACTTCTTCCACTGAAAAATGGCGAATCGGTGATAAACTGGTCCGAATCGGTGATAACTGCCTGAGAATCGGTGATAAACGTTCGAGAACCGGTGATAACGGTCCAAGAATCGGTGGTAACCACCTTCGAACCGGTGATAACGCAAAATACCGTTCCGGTGAGTAATTGATTCCACTGAAAAATGATGAATCGGTGGTAAACTCATCTGAATCGGTGGTAACGTGAAATGCCCTCTCCTTAGATTGCTTCTTCCACTGAAAAATGACGAATCGGTGATAAACTGGTCCGAATCGGTGATAACTGCCTGAGAATCGGTGATAAACGTTCGAGAAACGGTGATAACGGTCCGAGAATCGGTGATAACCACCTTCAAATCGGTGATAACGATTTCCGTGAATAATAGAATGCCGGTTTATTCGTCTAAGCATCTCATAAAAACTCATTTATCAATTAACCATAAGTCGCATACAAGAGAAGGCAACTTTCATGCTAGAAAGCCGTTTAATACATAACAACAAAAAACACCAGGGCGCTTATTCCCTGGTGTTAACGTATGTGCACTTACTGTTTTTCGGCAAATGCGCCTGCATTCATTCCGGCAATTCTTCCTGTAACAAGTGCTGATGTAATATTATAGCCACCCGTGTAGCCGTGAATATCTAAAATTTCTCCACAGAAGTAAAGCCCGGCTTTTTTACGGGACGCCATCGTTTTTGGTTCAATCTCTTTTGTGGAAACTCCTCCACCGGTTACAAACGCTTTTTCGATGGGTTGTGTGCCGTTGACGGTCATTGGAAATTCTTTTAGTAAGCTAGCAAGTTTCCGTATTTTTTCATTGGAAAGACCTGCTCCTACGTCTGAATGATCAATGCCTGCTTGGTCGAAAAGGAAGAGGAGCCATCGTTCAGGCACAATGCCTTTTAGGCTGTTTTTGATTGCTTTTTTAGGATCTTCCTTTAACATCGCGTGAATTGTCTGGAATGTCTCTTCTTTATTCAAAGAAGGAAGAGAGTCGATTCGCATGTCAACGGGTTGTTTGCCGTTTTTCATCTGTTCTTTTACGACAAACTGACTGCAACGTAAAATGGCTGGGCCGCTTAATCCGAAGTGGGTGAAAAGCATGTCCATCTGGTGGGTAACAAGTGTTTTGCCTTTTGCATTTAACACGGAAACCGCGACGTCACGGAGTGCGAGTCCTTGTAACTCGTTCGTTTCAATGAATGGTTCATTGGAAAGTAATGGAACTTCCGTCGGGTAAAGTGTCGTTACGGTATGTCCTGCTTTTTCAGCCCATGGATAGCCATCTCCTGTACTGCCTGTTTGCGGCACTGCTTTTCCGCCTACAGCCACAACGACTGCGTTTGCTCGGATCTCTTCACCGGTTTCAAGACGGACGCCCAATATCCGCTCATCATCCATTAAAAGTTTTTTCACGCGTGTGGACAATTGTACGTCAACGTGAAGGCGGTCCATTTCTTGTAAGAGGGCATTTACAACATCTTTTGCTTTATTCGAAACAGGAAACATCCGTCCGTGATCTTCTTCCTTTAACGGTACGCCAAGTCCTTCGAAAAATGCAATGATGTCTTCATTGTTAAAAACAGAGAACGGACCGTATAGAAAGCGGCCATTTCCTGGTATATTTTTCACAATTTCTTCGAGTGGAAGACGGTTCGTCACGTTGCAACGCCCACCACCTGAAATTGATAATTTATTGCCGAGTTTTTTTCCTTTGTCGAGCAACAGCACTTTATTGCCATGCTCTGCCGCAGCGATGGACGCCATCAAGCCTGATGGACCCCCGCCGACGATAATGACGTCATACATAGTTGGAACCACACTTTCGGTTTTTTCTTCATTATACATGATGTGTCAATTCAACACGTACATACGTACAGTATAAGTGTCTGTGAGCAATGTCTTTCGTAATGAATCGTTTTTCTTATATAAAATTAGGGTAAACACTTGTATTCTGTTAGTCCTAGTTAATCATTGTGTAATGAGCGAGCTGGAGGTAAACTGTTAAGTAGCTTAAATGGAAAAGTTCTATAGATTGGAAGGATCTTACATGTCATCAAATCTTGTCAAAGGTACGGCCATTTTAACAATTGGTCTTTTTTTATCAAAAGCGTTGGGCTTATTATACGTCATCCCGTTTTATGCAATTGTTGGAGAAGAAAATATCGGCTTATACCAATATGCTTACATACCTTATAATTTGGCGTTAGCAGTTGCTATCTCAGGTGCACCGCTGGCCATCTCGAAGTTTGTTTCGAAATATAATGCAGTCGGAGATTATGCAACCGGACGGAAGTTAATGAAATCAGGGATGCTTGTCATGGTGATGACTGGCATTTTGTCGTTTTTAGTATTGTTCTTTTTGGCAGAACCGATTGCACATCTAGTTATCACAAATGATGAAAAAGACTTTTCAATTGCCGAAGTTACATCTGTCATTCGTTGGGTAAGTTACGCGTTGCTTGTCGTGCCGCTGATGAGTATTGTCCGTGGGTATTTACAAGGAAATCAAAAGTTTGAACCGACATCCGTTTCGCAGCTTATTGAACAAATCGTCAGAATCATTGTCGTACTTCTTGGTGCGTTTATCGTCGTAAATGTTTTAGATCTTTCCCCACGGATTGCTGTTAAATTTGCAGTTTTTGCAGCCTTCATCGGTGCTTTGGCTGGTCTGGTAGTTTTATACAAATACTGGTTGAAATACAAACCGGAATTTAACCAACTGTATGAGAGTAGGCCGCCAGCAAGCGATGTTACGTTCATTGATATGTATAAAGAAGTCATTGGTTATACAATCCCATTTGTGCTTGTCGGCGTCGTCAATCCACTTTACCAATTTGTCGATATGATTACATTCAACTCGACAATGGAGTCGATTGGCCGAGAAGAAGTTGCGAAGACGTATTTTACGATGCTCAACTTTTTAACACATAAAATTGTTATGATTCCTGTTATGGTCGCGACTGGGTTCTCGATGGCATTGATTCCGGTTATTACAAGATTTTACACAAAAAATGACCAAAAAGGTATTACGCGATCGCTCGATCAAACTTATCAAATTATGCTGTTTCTCACTGCTCCCATGGTTCTTGGGCTCATCGTTCTTTCAAATCAAGTTTATACATTTTTCTATAGTGATAACCCGGTTGGCGCAGATGTCCTTGCAACATATGCTCCGGTTGCGATTCTATTCGGACTATTCACTGTTACCGCAGCCATCCTACAGGGTATTGATAAGCATAAGTGGATAGTATTCACTTCGCTCGCTGGATTGCTCGTAAAAATGATTTTGAATATCCCGCTCATCAAGCTTTTCGAAGTGAACGGTGCAATCGCTGCAACGGCAATTGGGTACACAGTTGCAGTGGGGATTAATATTTATGTGATCTCGAGAGTTCTGCACTATCAATTCAAAATGGTGTTTAGAAGGCTAATACTGATCGGAATTTTCAATGTAATCATGTTTATAGCTGTTCACTTTACGTTAAAGGGACTACTTGCATTCAGTCCCGTAGATGGTAAAATGCAGGCCTTACTTTATGTATTAATTTGTGCTTTCGTTGGTGTTGTCATCTATGGTGCATTGTCGCTGAAGTCGGGACTTGCACAAAAGTTATTTGGCGATCGTTTGACGAGAATCACAAGAAAGCTTGGTTTAGGAGGATAATAAATGCGTTTAGATAAATTAGTATCAAATATGGGATTTGGATCTCGTAAAGAAGTGAAAGGACTACTGAAAAAAGGTGCCATACAAGTGAATGGTGTACCTGTCAAAGATCCAGCGCTACATGTTCATCCTGAACAAGATGAGGTGTCCATATTAGGTGAGCGTATCATCTACCGGGAATTTATTTACTTGATGATGCACAAACCACAAGGTGTCATTTCTGCCACGGAAGACAATCGGGACCGGACTGTTATCGATTTATTGGATGATGAATACCGACATTTTGAACCGTTCCCAGTTGGGCGGCTTGACAAAGATACGGAAGGGTTATTGTTGCTGACGAACAACGGCAAGTTGGCTCATGAGTTGTTATCCCCTAAAAAGGAAGTGCCGAAGACGTATTACGCACATATTGAAGGGGTTGTCGGCCAAGAGGATGTTGAACGTTTCGCAGAAGGCGTTACATTGGAAGATGGTTATTTCACGAAGCCTGGAATGCTGAAAATCTTAAAGTCGGCTCCTATCTCAGAAATCGAATTGACGATTACTGAAGGGAAATTCCATCAAGTGAAGCGAATGTTTGAGGCGGTCGGAAAGAAAGTGATTTATCTCAAGCGAATGACAATGGGTGAGTTGACGTTGGATGAATCACTTGCATTAGGAGAGTATCGTGAACTAACGGATGAGGAAATAAACTTGTTGCTATAAAAATGACAGGTGTAGTACTAGTAGTGTCTGTGAAACTTTTGATTCGCTAAACGGCAAAAAGCAAGGGTGTTAGAACTCTTGCTTTTTTGCTTTTGTCTTATTAGCTTTAATGAGCAAATAAATATCCTTAACATTAAGTACGAGCAACCCTACTAAAAGCAACCAAACAAAATAGATTTGGATACCAAAATTGTCTGCTATAAATTCCCGCTGTCTAAACGTGAAAAAGTAAACAACTATTGTTAATAGCAGGTCGCAAACTGTAGTCACGATTTCTTTTTTGTTTTCAAGTATTCCAGATAAGATAATCCTTGCAAAAATAATGAGTAGATTTATACTGAAAAAATTCACCATATCCGTAGTGAAGTCAGGGGTCATTTATATCCTCCTGTCGGATTTATTTAGTATAAAAAACTGTTTTATCACTACTATAGAAGTAGTGCGTGATCGGCCTTCCAGCGCTTGTCGAGCCTGAGCAAGCACCCTCCGCTTTCTAGATAATCCAGCTGCGGGCGCTAGAGGCTCGGGGTCATAAGTCGAAGCCGCTTTGTGGCAAAGGGCGCCACGCCGCATCTTCGCCTTATGCCTGTCGCCTCTGTGCGAGCGCCCTCCGCTTTTTGATAATCCAGCTGCGGGCGCTAGGCTCTCGAGTCGCTTCAGGCCGAGCAAAAAGGCAAATGGCGCCTTTCCGCTCGGCCTTCCAGCGCTTGTCGAGCCTAAGCAAGCGCCCTTCGCTTTTTGTGATTGTCAGGAGGTTAATTTCACTTTTTTCTTTGTTGTAGTCCATTTACCGCGAGCGGGGCTTGTGATGAGATCGTTATATTCGAGGACATTCAGGTCCCTTTGTGCTGTGCGGTTGGTGATGCCGAATTCCTCGACAACGTTTTCTGTAGTGACGACTCCTCGATCAAGGATATATAAATAAACGTCCTTGATGCGAGTGAGCATACGATCAGTAGCTGGATTCAACTGGGAAACCACTCCTTCATCTTCATTTTCCAAAACAATGGGCATGAGACTGTTGAATGTTACCTTTATGAGTTGAAATCGCCTCCGACAATGCACTCCCTTCATCAGAACGTTGCGTCAGATGCAATGTTCTGACAATATAAGTATACATCATTTTTGTTAATCGTACATGAATTTTTTGTGAATACTTTGTATGAAAAGTTTTGTCCTTTATTTTCTAAGCGGAACGTGTAAAAATAGGTTATTAAGAAAGAAGGTGCTTGCATTGACGAAGTGGGACGAAAAAGCATTGAATCACCAAGATCATCTGATACATGATTTGAAAACCTTACTCGCCATTCCATCGGTTTTGGATGAAGAACAAGCAACGAGTGATGCGCCGTTCGGACCAGAACCAAAGCGTGCTTTAGAGTGGCTGTTGGAAGAAGGTCGGCGAGCAGGCTTTACCGTAAAAAATATTGATAACATGGCAGGTCATATTGAAATGGGAGAAGGGGATGAGTTACTCGGTATCCTCTGTCACGTAGATGTCGTCCCAGCAGGTGAGAATTGGACCTATGAACCGTATGCAGGAACCATTGCAGATGGTAAGTTGTTCGGTCGAGGGGCAATCGATGACAAAGGCCCGACGATGGCAGCTTGGCATGCGATGAAACTCGTGAAAGAAGCAGGCATACCACTCGGTAAACGGGTGAGGCTCATTATCGGAACCGATGAAGAAAGTGGTTTTAGATGTGTTGACCGGTACTTTGAGAAAGAGGAAATGCCGACAATCGGTTTTGCACCTGATGCTGATTTCCCTATTATTCACGCAGAAAAAGGAATTGCGAGCCTCGAGTTTACACAAAACGTGGAAAACGCAGATGGACAACTTCTGGCATTTACATCTGGTGATCGGACAAATATGGTACCTGATCTTGCACATGCGAAGTTTAAAGCGGATTTGTCTGCCATTGAGGGTAAAATTGAAAGCTACATGAATCTTCAGGATTTCGCTTTTTCACTAGTTGAACATAACGGAATCATTGATATAACCGTCCATGGGAAATCTGCTCATGCAATGGAACCTGACAACGGCGTGAATGCAGCAGTGTTGTTAGCTGCGTTTTTGAATAAAATCTTTACAGAAGGTCCGTCCAAAGACTTTACCCAATTCATGGTGGATGCGTTTGGCAATGAAACAAGAGGTCGTTATTTAGGATTGGCTTTCAATGATGAAATATCAGGCGATACGACGTTGAACGCAGGAATTGTATCGTTTACACCTGAAGAAGGCGCTAAGATTGAAGTGAGTATGCGCTATTCAGTGACCTATCCTTTCGATGAGAAAATTAAGACTTGTATCGATCGCTTAAAGGACTCTACATTCCGTTTAAACGTGCAATCAAATTCAACACCGCACCATGTAGATGCAAATGATCCATTTATCCAAACACTACAAGCGATCTATACCGAACATACCGGTAAAGAAGCCGAGCTGTTAGCAATTGGTGGAGGGACGTATGCACGTGTGCTTGAAAAAGGTGTCGCATTCGGAATGCTTTTCCCTGGAAGAGAGGATGTCGCACATCAAGCAGATGAATATGTATATATTGAGGACTTAATCAAAGCGACAGCCATTTACGCAGCGGCGATCAGCCGTCTAGCATCAAAAGAAGAGGATGGGGAATAGCATGACGACGTATTTTATTGATGGACAGTTCTTGAGCAAGGAAGACGTGAACATTTCTATAGATGACCGAGGGTATTACTTTGGTGATGGCGTCTATGAAGTGATAAAAGTGTATAATGGATCGTTGTTTACAGCAGCTGAACATATTGCACGTCTGTTCCAAAGTGCACAGAAAATAAAAATGACAATCCCTTATTCAGAGCAACAGTTGATTGATGTGGCGAAAGAGTTAGTAAAGGCGAATGAAATTAGCACTGGCCATATCTATTTACAAGTGACCCGTGGAGCAGCCCCACGTGTTCACCAGTTCCCTGATTTTAGTGTGCCTGTTGTTGTAACAGGTTATGGTCTTGTGAATCCAAGACCGACGACGAACTTGGAAAAGGGGGTTGCGGTCAAGTTAGTTGAAGATGTTCGATGGTTACGTTGTGATATTAAAAGTTTAAATCTCCTTGGAAATGTATTGGCGAAACAAGAAGCGTACGAAGAAGGCTGTGCAGAAGCAATTTTTGTTCGTGACGGAATTATTACAGAAGGATCGTCATCAAACCTATTCGGTATGAAAGATGGTATTGTCTATACACACCCTGCGACGAACCTTATTTTAAATGGCATTACCCGACAAGTTGTTTTGCAGTTATGTGAAGAAAACGGAATACCTGTAGTTGAAAAGCCGTTTACTCCACAAGAAGCATTTGAGATGGATGAATTAATCATTACGTCTACAACTGCGGAAGTGACACCTGTTATTCAGTTGGATGATAAGGAAATAGGAACCGGGATACCAGGTCCAATTACGAAAAAATTGCAAGCTGCATTTGCATTACGCATTCCTGCTTTTGTAACAGGAAACTAATGAAGATTACCGGCTGATCGGAGTGATTGAATTTGGCGCAGCTCGTTAAACTGCTTGATTATGTTTCTCGCTATGAAAATGATCTATCTCGTTATCCGACGCAGTATATTCGTTTGAAAACTACCCATTGGGAGCGCATGAAAATGCGTTGGTTGAATGAAGAGGATTTAACGATGTGGCAACAAGAAGCAGTAATGGAGCCTGAACAACAACCGGGAGAAGGGAAATGGTTTTCCCCCTTCTTCCGGCTCCTGAAAAGGAGAGATCAACAGGACGAGGAAATTGAAGTCGACATTGAAACAGAAGAACAAGATGAAAAAGAGTTGTTTGACTTTAATCCTTCCATCATTTATAAACCTGAGAACCTTGAACAATTAAAAAAACTCTATATGGACCAATTGTTCCATTTCCAATTAAAATGGGCGAGCTCTACGATGTTAGAGCACTCACGATTAGATGCAAAGTTCCTGCGTGACTCTCTATTAAAGAGTTTCACACAACAACTCCCTGATAGTTATTTGCTGTTTTACTACCCAGTCTTGAAAGTTAAAAAAGCACCTGTCGAACTGGATATTTTATTGATCACTCCGCTTGAATGTTTGTGCATAACTGTACTAGAAGGTGAAGATGCATCTGCATTCATCGGGACTGGAGACCGTTTTTGGACGAAAAAAATAGGTGATCGAGAAACAAAACTCGTTAACCCTTTAATCGGACTAAATCGTATGGAAAAAATTGTCTCAAGCATTTTCGCAGAGCAGAACATCCAATTTCCTGTGAAGAAATTCATCGTTTCGAAGAATGGCTATATTGATTACCCAGCAGTTCCTTTTGACACGAAAATTGTCGATAGACGCTCGTTTGCAGACTGGTTCGGTGCATTACAGAGGTCAACGATTCCGATGAAGTTTAATCAATTCAAAGCGGCACAAGTATTATTGGATACAACACAAACAACTGCTTCAAGTAGATTGTTTGACGAGCAAGAAGAACAGATGGATATTAATGAATAGAAATGAGTGCTAACAACTATGCGACTTAGAAATAAACCATGGGCGAAAGATTTTATGGGTGAACACCCGGATGTCTTGATCCTTGAAGAAGAAGGAAAGAACATTAATTGGAAAGAAACCTTCGGCAATGAACAACCGATTCATGTTGAAGTAGGAACGGGTAAAGGTCAGTTTGTTATCGGCATGGCGCTTGCTAACCCGGATATTAACTATATTGGGGTCGAGCACTTTGATAACGTCATTGTATCAGCGTTAGAGAAAGTGATAGAAGCTGACAAGCCGTCGAACTTACGACTTATTAGAGGAAATGGTGCAAACCTAGAACAATTATTTGGAGCGGGTGAATTGGACAGGGTCTATTTGAATTTCTCTGATCCTTGGCCAAAAACTCGCCATGCCAAAAGAAGGTTGACGCACGAGTCATTTTTGGCACGCTATGAAAACGTGTTGAAAGCCAAAGGGGAAATCCACTTTAAGACCGACAACCGTAAGCTGTTTGAGTATTCTCTTGTTTCAATGTCAACATACGGGATGCAACTGCTTGATGTATCACTTGATTTGCATGCTGAAATGCCGGAGGATAATATTATGACCGAATACGAGGAGAAGTTCTCAGCGAAAGGGCAACCGATCTATCGTTTAGAGGCGGTCTATAACAACTGAAATAGGGAATGAGAAAGGGGCGTATGATGATGGATTCATATGTATTTCATGATATGAAACTTGTTTGGCTCGATGGGGGAGTCAACTATCTCGATGGAGGCACAATGTTTGGTGTTGTACCGAAAGCGTTGTGGTCACGAAAATATGCAGTCGATGAACAAAACTTAATTGAATTACGAACCGATCCAATTTACATTGCCTATGAAGGTAAGCATATCTTAATAGATACAGGCATTGGAAAAGGGAAACTATCCGATAAAATGAAACGCAATCTAGGTGTTCGTGCGGAGACCAAAGTAGAAGAAAGTTTAGCCGAGCTTGGTTTGAAGCCGAATGATATCGACATCATTCTCATGTCTCATTTACATAATGACCATGCAGCCGGTTTAACAGGTTGGGAAAATGGTGAACTTGTGTCCATCTTTCCGAATGCTGATATCTTTGTCTCACAAGTGGAGTGGGATGAAATGCGGAATCCAAACATTCGCTCACGAAACACGTACTGGAAAGAGAATTGGGAGCCGATTCAACAACAAGTGAAAACATTTGAAGGACAAGTGACGGTTTTACCCGGTGTTGAGATGATTCATACGGGTGGTCATAGTGACGGCCATAGTATTATCAAACTAACGCAAAACGGAGAAACGATTGTCCATATGGCTGATATCATGCCTACACATGCGCACAGCAATCCATTGTGGGTATTAGCTTACGATGATTACCCAATGACATCGATTTTTGCAAAAGAAAAAATCATGAAAGAAGCATTAGCAAACGGCTATAAATTTATCTTTTATCATGACGCTGTGTATCGGCTTGTTCAGTGGGGTGAAAGCGGTAAAGAAATCGTTGCGTCACTTGAACGAACGAAGTAAACATAAAAAGTAGAGAGGGCGAGCGCTTCTCTCTACTTTTTTCATACAACCATTCACTTTTGAATTAACTCGACGACTGTGCCTGTTTGCGCGTTTGCGGCGAATTCGTATTGTTCAAGCTCTCCATTCTTTATACGTGAAATGCCGCCACGGTAGACGTCCATCGTTAAGACATTGTTCGTGAAAGGTTCAGGCTTCATAACAATCCACGAGCCATCAATAGGACCTTCCTTTTTAAAAGCCTCTTTTACAGCATGTAAGACATCCTCTGCCGGTGTGTTCGGGTTCATCTTCTGAAACGCTTGATTGACAATTATTCCAGCTGCAACACCTGTTAATATGCCTGCCGCGAAATCTTTTATTTTCATGTGTGAAACCCCCTCAACTAATCTTCTTCAAGTGTACCATAATTCCTTTTTATTTTTAACTTTCGTGAAATCTGAATGGGAGAACCCGTAGAAAAATTAATTCGCCAACCTAAATATTCTTATTGGAAAGTTTCTGACTACTGCTCTATACTAGACATAGTACATATCAAATTGGGGGCTTATTACTATGAACAATGAAACGCTTACAATGTTTAAAACTTTGACGGAGTTACCAGCTGCACCTGGAAATGAGCATATGCTCCGTGCCTATATGCGAGAGGAACTTGGGAAGTATTCAGATGAAATTATCCAGGACAATTTAGGTGGCATCTTTGGTGTGCGCAAAGGAGCAGAGGACAGTCCGAGAATTATGGTTGCAGGTCATATGGATGAAGTCGGATTCATGGTAACGGCCATAACGGACAACGGAATGCTTCGTTTTCAACCATTGGGAGGATGGTGGAATCAAGTATTACTTGCACAACGCGTTCAAGTAATTACGGATGCAGGTCCAGTCGTAGGTGTTATCGGCTCAATCCCTCCACATCTGTTAAGCGATGAAGTCCGCAATAAACCAATGGACATTAAAAACATGTTAATTGATATTGGTGCTGATGATAAAGAAGATGCAAAGAAAATCGGTATCCGCCCCGGTCAACAAATTGTTCCGATTTGCCCATTCACACCAATGGCAAATGACAAAAAGATTATGGCGAAAGCTTGGGATAACCGATATGGCTGCGGATTAGCCATTGAACTATTGAAAGAAGTGCATGGAGCAGAGTTGCCAAACACACTTTATTCTGGAGCGAATGTAATGGAAGAAGTTGGACTACGAGGAGCGCAAACTGCAGCACGGATGATCAATCCAGATCTATTCTTCGCGTTAGATGCAAGTCCTGCAAATGACGCATCTGGCAATAAATCCGAATTTGGTCAACTAGGTAAAGGTACATTACTCCGGATTTTAGACCGCTCAATGGTAACGCATCGGGGGATGAGAGAGTTCATTCTCGATATGGCTGAAACGCATAATATCCCTTATCAATACTTCATCTCACAAGGTGGTACAGATGCCGGGCAAGTACATGTTTCCAATGAAGGCGTGCCAAGCGCAGTTATCGGAATATGCTCTCGCTATATCCATACGGCTGCATCCATTATCCATACAGACGATTATGCAGCGGCAAAAGAACTGCTTGTGAAATTGGTCAAAGCATGTGATAAGACAACTGTGGAAACAATCAAAAAGAACGTGTAACGAATGGGACCATCCTTTCTGTGTGATGAAGGATGGTCTTTATTCATCTACGAGGAGTGGTCAAATGGAGTTTGTCATTGGGTCAAAGAATCCAGCAAAAGTGAAGGCGGTAAAAGCTATCATCGTTGAACATTTTCCGTCAAGCAATTTTGTTACTGCAGATGTACCCTCAGAAGTCAGCAATCAACCGATGGGAGATGAGGAGACGAGGAGAGGCGCAGTGAACAGAGCAAAAAATGCCGCAGCTACAAAACAATGGGCAATCGGAATTGGACTTGAAGGTGGCGTTCGTACGTTGGAGGATGAACTTTATCTTTGTAATTGGGGAGCACTCGTTTTGCCTACAGGTCAAACGTTTACAGCTGGAGGCGCGCAAATCCTTTTGCCAAGAGAGATTGCATCAGAGATTTTGGCAGGCAAAGAATTGGGCGAAGTCGTAGATGCGTATTTTCATGCAAAAGGAATTTCCCACAGTGAAGGGGCAGTTGGCATGTTTACCGCAAATGTCCTCACAAGGGACACAATGTTTCAACATGTCATGCGCTTGATCATTGGGCAATATAAATATGGAAGAGCATCTCACTAAAACTCGATATTTGCATATGTTGCTTAGAAACTTTAAAATGGTAATGATATTTAGTATAAAATTAACATGTAATGATGGGAGGATCTTGAATGTTCCGCTTTTGGAAATTATTATTCCTACTAAGTATAGCAATTGGTGTATTAGCTGCATGCGGGAAAAATGTCGACGAAATGGCGGATGATGGATTACTTGCTGCCAAAGAGGCCTTCCAGTTGCATGATAAACAAAGAAATGATGAAATTCAAGGCGTCTCTCTATATAAACCTACAGGATTTACAATTGAAGAGTCATCTGATGCGCAAAACATCGTCATGAAAAAAGGGGATGAAACGTTCATACTGTTCATTAATCCCAATGAAACGAGACAAAGTCGTCTATTTTACGACCTTCTCGACACATCAGAAGAGAATGAGCGTTTTGAAGCGATTTTTACGGATGAAGGGTACTTCGGTTTCGCATCGATCGTCCAATTAGCAGAAGACCAAGTCGAGCTGATTGCAAGTGTCGGTGGTGTTAAAATGACGACCATTTCTAAGTTGAAAGATATCGAAACGAACATGGCGCGCATGATGGAAATTGTCCGGTCTATTGAACAAGACGCATAATTAAAGCGGTCACCGTTGATACATTCGACGAGCGGCCGTTTATTTTTGACAGAAAGGATGAGGTGAATGAAATCTGCTCAACTGGTTGAAATCTTAAAAGAAAAATTGCCATCACACGAATTTAAATGGAACTTTGATCGGAAAAACGACAAAGTCCGCTTAGAGCATACTGTGTTAAAAAAAGGAATGGATATTTCGCTTCCTGAAATTCTGGCTAAATATGAAACGGATGGTGAAGCATCTATCCGTGAAGTAGTTTATACAATCAATGAAACATTTACGGCAATGGAAAAGGAGTTAGCAGAAGGATTCCTACAAAACACAGTCATTTATCCAGTTATTCGATCGACTTCTTTTCCATTGACATCAAAAGCGGGCGATCCATTTATTTATAAAGATCACACAGCTGAAACGAGAATTTTCTATGCACTCGATCTTGGGACGACTTATCGATTAATCGATGAAACGATGATTGCTTCATTAGGTGTGAGTGAGCAAGAAATTATAGAATCAGCACTTTTTAAAGTGCGCTCACTACCGACAGAGGTGAAACGAGATGAAGTCGCAGGAAATGTATTTTATTTTGTTAACAACAAAGATGGGTATGATGCAAGTCGGATTTTGAATGTTGCTTTTTTGAGAGAGATGGAACAAAAAATCGATGGTCACATGACCGTTTCCGTACCTCATCAAGACGTCCTAATTATCGGAGATATTCGAAACGACACGGGTTATGATATCCTTGCTCAAATGACGATGCAATTTTTCACAGTCGGAACGGTCCCGATTACATCCTTGTCATTTATATATGAAAATGGCAAAATGGAACCGATCTTTATAATGGCGAAAAACAGGGTAACACGAAAGGAAGAAAACAAATGAATATATTTTACAATCAAACAGGTGTCGGCGATGTCCTCATGATTCAATTGACAACAAATCGGCCGGCAGAAGTTGAAACTGAAAAAGTAAATGACGTAGCACTCATAAAAGATGCTGAAACGAAAGAAGTAGTTGCTCTTAACGTGTTCAATGCTTCCGAATTCCTGAAAGTTGAAGTGGACGGGCAAGTTGAATTGACAGAGGAAGTTGTTAAGCAAGTCCAAGATGCGTTGGACAAGAACGGAGTAAGTTTGGAGCTAGAAGTGGATCTCTCACCAAAATTCGTAATTGGGTATGTCGAACAGAAAGAAAAACACCCAAATGCAGATAAGTTAAGCATCTGTACTGTAGATGTCGGATCAGAAAAACTGCAAATTGTTTGTGGAGCCCCAAATGTAGATGCTGGTCAAAAAGTTGTTGTTGCAAAAGTGGGTGCTGTTATGCCATCGGGTATGATTATTAAAGATGCGGAGTTAAGAGGAGTTCCATCCTCTGGTATGATTTGTTCAGCTAAAGAACTTAATTTACCAAATGCACCTGAAGAAAAAGGGATATTAGTCCTTCCAGCAGACTCAGAAACAGGGAATGCTTTTACATTTTAATTGTTCCGTGCGTACTGCCTCACGCAGTACGTTTTTCTTATTTTAGGCATCTAATTGATTTAACGAGCAAAAACCTGTTAAAATAAACTGATCGTCGTGAAAAGAGTGATAGTATTGATATGGATTAAAAAATTGATGAACCGTGTTTTTGAAACGGAAAATGAGCAAGAATATCGTATGGAAGATCATGAGAATCAGAATGAGAGAGAACTAGAGACAACAGAACAAACAAGCAATGAACGTCCTGCCTTCCGCTTTCCAATCATTACGGATGCAGAAATTTATGGTTGGGGACCTGATGATCAAAATGAAGAACGAGAAAAAAAATCCAAGGAACAGCTCGTAACCCAGTTGGATGACGATGATTTCGAGCCCGTACCGTTGTATAAAAATGAAAGATGGCCAGGAGAACGGAAACAAGGGGTCATCCATCGAGCAAATGCACCTGCTAAATACAAGACTGAAAAAAAGCAACCGCAAACTGTTGAACACCCTAAACCTAAGCCTTCCTCTGGAGAAGAGGCGGTGCGGACATCCATCATCCAAAAACGGAGTAATCGTCCTTTCACGCCAACTGAGGTGCCCTCTCCAGTGTATGGCTACATGAAACCTTCTGACAGGGTTGCAAAGACGGATACCTCTTATCAAGGTGATGTGCCAAAAAATGATTCAGATGCACATAACTCGCCTGTAACGAGGGAGTCGGAAAAGGACGTTAGGTATGACGCAATCCGCCATGATGAGTTGAATCAAGAACGAATAGACGAATTGCCAGCTAACATGGATGTTGAAAACGAGCTTCAGCCAGCTTACGATGATTCCATTGTAGATGGACATGAAGAACAAATAAGCGAAACAGCATCAAGTGTAGAGCACGGACAAACCGCTCTTGTTCATGAATCGACAATTCCGGAAGAAGAGCTTGTTGAGCCTGAACCATTTGACGCGCTTTCTGAAACTAATAATGAAGACGAACAAACGTCGTATGAGGTGGAACGCGAGGACTTGGAAAGTACGAGTTCAGTAGTAGGAAAAGAGTTTATCGCAACTGATGAAGAGGCTCCAACAATCGAAAGTTCTATCGAATTAAGGACTTCAAACGATTCTACACATATGCATACTTCAACAGAGCGGAAAAAAGAGAAGACTGTTCCGTTTAATGTTTTGATGTTGAAGAATGACAAAATGAAATACGAAAGTCAACAGCAAATGAAACAAACAGCTAGTAAGAATCTAAATGGATGGCAAGTTTCAAGCGAACAAGACGAGGATTTGGAAGTAGAAAGCCTAAACGGGATTGATGAACAACCAAGTTCAATGCACGCAGAGGAAGAACAACCTTTTTACGCTTTCCCACCGAAAGATTTCCTTGTCCATCCTGAAGCGCATATTGAGGATACGGAATGGTTACAGACGCAATCTGTGAAATTGGAAGAAGCGCTTTCCTACTTTGCGATTCAAGCAACTGTCATTGAGGCTGTACAAGGTCCGACGGTAACGAGGTTTGAATTGACAGTCGGACATGGTACAAAAGTGAGTAAAGTGAGGAACTTGACGGATGATTTAAAACTGGCACTCGCTGCAGAAGATATTCGAATCCAAGCGCCGATACCTGGAACAAGTTCAATCGGTATTGAAATTCCGAATCGCAAACCGCGTGCAGTAAGAATATCTGAAGTCATTGAAACGAAACGATTCCAAGAATCTGATTCTCCATTGGAAGCAGTACTTGGTTTAAGCCTGACGGGAGAACCGGTAACACTTGATTTGCGCAAAATGCCACATGGAATGATCGCCGGAGCTACCGGATCAGGGAAATCGGTTTGTATTAACTCGATTCTTATTAGTCTTTTGTATAAATCTTCGCCAACAGATTTAAAAATGTTGCTCATAGACCCTAAAATGGTTGAGTTGGCACCTTATAATGGCATTCCACATTTATTAAGTCCGGTCATCACGGATGTTAAGGCGGCAACTGCAGCATTGAAATGGGCAGTCGGTGAAATGGAACGTCGCTATGAGTTATTTGCTCATGCGGGTGCAAGGAATATTGAACGTTACAACGAAATGGCGGAGAAAGATCGTAAGTTTTCGGTGAAATTACCTTATTTACTCATTGTCATTGATGAGCTAGCTGACTTGATGATGATGGCTCCTGCAGATGTAGAAGTGTCGATTAGCCGCATTACGCAAAAAGCAAGGGCATGCGGTATTCATTTAATTATCGCAACCCAAAGACCTTCAGTAGATGTCATTACAGGAACGATTAAAGCGAACGTACCGACGCGAATTGCATTTTCGGTCTCTTCTCAAATTGATTCGAGAACAATTATTGATACACCAGGTGCGGAAAGACTTCTTGGTAAAGGAGATATGCTATACTTGGGGAACGGTCAATCATCTGCTGTTAGGCTACAAGGTACATTTGTCACGGATGGCGAAATTGAACGTATAATAGAACACGTTCAAAACGAAGCGGAACCTGATTATTTATTTGGTCAAGAAGATTTATTGGCAAACGCAGTTGAAGAAGAAGAGTCCGATCCGTTGTTTGCGGATGCATGTCTGTTCATTATTGAACAGCAAAGTGCTTCTACTTCGTTGTTGCAGCGGAATTTCAGCATTGGTTACAATCGAGCTGCGAAATTAATGGATCGGATGGAAAAGCTAGGTTTTATATCCGAACAACGGGGTAGTAAAGCTAGAGAAGTTTTCGTAACTGAAAGCAGTTTTGATAACTACTTGAACGGAACTGAAAGAACATAATTTAAATGATTACTAGAATCCATTAGAGAATGGGAATAGAGCTTATAAGGAATGAATATTGGCGTATAATGAAGGAGAGGTTCCTACAGATGTCCTTCAAGTTATGACCGGTTTTCAGAATGTGGGAGCAGAAATGATCCCGGGAGGTTGCAATATGACATTGTTTCATTTTACAGGCATTAAAGGTTCAGGGATGAGTTCGCTCGCACAGATCCTACACGATTCCAATTTTAACGTACAAGGTTCTGACGTTGAAAAGTACTTCTTTACAGAAGATCCGTTGCATGAAAGAAACATTACGATTTATCCTTTTGATGAAAAGAATATTACGGAAGGGATGACGGTAATCGCTGGAAATGCATTTCCCGATAGTCATCCAGAAATAGCAAAAGCAAAAGAACTAGGCGTGGATGTTGTCCGCTACCATGAGTTTTTAGGGCAATATATGAAAGCATTCGTCTCTGTTGCCATTACAGGCAGCCATGGCAAGACCTCTACTACAGGTTTGTTGGCACACGTGCTTTCGGGCGATTCTCCTACATCCTATTTAATTGGAGATGGCACAGGGAGTGGTGTGCAAGATAGTAAATATTTCGTTTTTGAAGCTTGTGAATACAAACGTCATTTCCTTGCGTATGATCCCGATTATGCCATCATGACCAATATTGACTTTGATCACCCTGATTACTTCAAGGATTTGGAGGATGTCATGGAAGCGTTCGGTCAAATGGCTGTACAGGTGAAGAAAGCAATCATTGCATGCGGGGATGATTTGCATCTTCAACAAATCCAAGCGAATGTACCCGTGGTATACTATGGGTTTGATGAAGGAAATGATTTTGCCGCTAAAAACATTACGAAATCGGCCAACGGATCGAATTTCGACGTGTATGTGAGAAATGAATTTTACCACAATTTCACAATTCCTTTGCCAGGTGATCATGCCATTTTAAATGCACTAGGTGTCATTTCACTTTGCCATTACGAAGGCATTCCAGTATCGACGATCGAAATGCGATTAGCATCATTTGCTGGAGTAAAAAGGCGGTTTTCAATTAAAGAGGCTCAAGGCAAAGTCATTGTAGATGATTACGCTCATCATCCGACTGAAATCAAAGCAACGATCCAGTCAGCCCGTCAAAAATATCCTGACAAGGAAGTCATTGCGATCTTCCAACCGCATACGTTTACCCGGACAGCAGCTCTTCTTTCTCAATTTGCGGAAAGCTTGGAAGCAGCTGACCATGTGTACTTGTGCGATATATTCAGTTCAGCTCGAGAAGTGGCAGGCAATTTGACGATTAAAGATCTAATCGCCAAAATCCAACAAGCGAAACATCTTGAACTTGATCATATTGACGTATTAGATGCTCACGGGAATGCAGTATACCTATTCATGGGCGCTGGTGATATCCAAAAGTATATGAATGTCTTTACAGACCATACTGAAAAGGAAGAAACAGCTTGATCCATAAGGGTCTGCTGTTTTTTCTTCTGACATTCAAAAAACACATCTAATCCCCTAACGATACGATAAAAAAGGAAATTTCCTATTTTATTTCGGAAAAATAAAGGGGATTGAAGAAAGATGTCGAAAAAGGTAATAGAGGCAGGCGTTTAGTTCGTTCGTCGACAGGGTACAAATGATGTATAGATGTAGCAAGGAAGGAGGAAACGCCATGGAAGTATTATTGTATATTGCAGCGATTATTGCAGCTATTGCATTTTTGATTTTATGTATTAGCCTAGCGATGACATTAGGTTCATTGAAAACTACTTTGCGGAGTGTTTCTGAAACGATGGACAATGTTTCAAATCAACTTGAAGGGATTACGACTGAAACGACTGAACTTCTTCATAAGACGAATGCCCTTGCAGTTGACATTCAGCAGAAATCAGAAAAACTGAACACTGTCGTGGACGCTGTGAAAGGGGTTGGAGACTCTGTTAGCAATCTAAACAGCTCTGTGCGTAGAGTATCTAATTCCATCACTGTGGAAGCAGAACGAAACAGTGACAAAATAGCCCAAGTTGTGCAATGGAGCAATGTCGCATTCGGTATTATCGGGAAAGTGAAGGATATGAAAGCTGAAAAGTCTACAGGATGGACAGTTTATCAACCTGATCCGAACCAGAAGAGATTACCGAATCCGAACAGACACTAACGCCTCAAAACTAAACCTATAGGAGGAATTACGATGTCAGAAAACAAGAAACCGAATTATAAGGATGTACAGTATGATCACACATACTATGGGAAAAACGAGTACGAAAACACATTTGGCGAGCCTTCTCATCTACCCGTGAACTATCCATATAGCTATAATACCGATGATTTTTATGATGAGCATAATTCTGGAACTGGTAGCTTCTTGCTAGGTGCACTAGTAGGTGGTGTCATTGGTGCAGCAGCTGCATTGTTCCTCGCACCAAAATCTGGTCGAGAAATGCGTGATGACTTTTCCGAGCAAGCCGTTCAGTTAAAAAACAAAAGTATTGAGTTGAGTGCAGTTGCAAAGGACAAGGCAACTGAATTTTCATCTGTCGCAAAAGAAAAGACAGATGGCCTTACAAAGTCCTTACAAGAACAATCAGGGCAGCTTGTGGATAAAGTGAAGTCAATGAAAAATAAAACGACCGTTCCAATGGATGATGGTACAGTCTCATCTGAAGGAGAAGAAGCTACTGATTATGTAGACAATTCAACTGTCCAAGATAAAAAGGCTGCAGACGACCAGACGACGAAGAACAGTGAAGTATCCTACGATAACAGTGACAATGTAGGAGAAGAAAAAAACATGAACCAAAATTACGTCTCTGACGAACAAAAGAAATGACCAAAGAGCCAGGCAACCCATAATGGATGCCTGGCTCAGCCTGTTGACAAACGCTCGCATCCGTTGTTGCTCGTCTCGCTCGTCCGCTCATGAACTTTCGTTCTATTCGCGTCTTCGCTCGACTTCGCGCGGGCCTGCATGAAGCAGGTCATGCAGTCGTTGGGACAGGACGTCCCGAACTTAGACTGCCTCCCACCTGACAAGCGTTTTCAATCAGGCTGAAGAACTTTCTATACAAATCTCATAAAATAAGTGTAGACAAAGTAAAAATCAACTTTGTCTACACTCTGAGCCAGGCAACCCGTAATGGATGTCTGGCTTTTCCTATTAAGGGGTATAAATGATTGCTAATTCGTCACCGTCAGTAATTGTATCGTTGAACCCTATCATCTGGCCATTACATAGCAGCTGATAAGAACTTGCACTACTCGGCAATGTATACTCAATGAACTTAAACACATCACTGAATACAGGCGCATGTTGTGGTAGTTGCGTAATAGTGAGCTCATCGTGACGACGGATCTTAGTTGCAAGAGAGACTTTTTGTCCATTTACTAAGACTGAAGCGTTTGTGTGAATGATTGTGACTGGGTCTCCATTAAATGTAATTTTTGTGATCGATTGATGTTTTTCACCTATTGTCTGAAGTAAATCATTGACAGTTGGCGGTTGCGGACAAACTGTATGAATACAATCACCATGACTGAGTTTGTAGTTGCCGTCAATTTGCTTTTCACCAATGAAAATCTTTGGTGTATAGGCATCTACGACTACTTTTTGGTCATTGATAAAGACCTCAAAAGGTTCATATAGAACTTCTTCCTGTTGTGATAAGAAGTCCTTAACGGTTGTCAGTGGGTGATAAATGATCTCATCGCTATCATGAATCTGTTGTGAAAGGGAAGCTTGTTTACCATTCACAAGAACGTGAGGAGTTATCGTATGTAGGCGCCCATTCAGTTGCACTTCCAAGGATGACAGATCGCCAATAATCTTTTCTAACGTTACTGAAGCATCTTCACCGTCTTTCCCAGGTTGTAATGAAAGTACATCTCCATTGGATATAGGATCTTTCGTACTAGCAGGTTGACCGTTCTGTAAAATGACGGATGGCTTCCCGTGTTCCCCTGGAATGATGAGTCGATTGCCATTTACAGTGATGGATATCCCCAATCCAGGTTTACCATACAATTGTTTAGCTTTAATATTTGCTGCTAGTAAGGCATCCCCGACAGTCATTTCTTTCAGCTCAAAAAGCCGAATTGTCCTTTCGTTCACTATGACAGTCATATAGTGAATCGGCGCACGTTTAGCAGCGATTGCAATTCCGATTGGCGTAACGAGTGCAGGTGAGGAAGGGATCGCTTCTCCTAAACTGACAGAAGCAAGAGCATCCAAACCTCTTATGCCGACTCGATTTTCCGGTAAGTCCAAGTGCATACTAAGTTCCTTTGTGAGTTGTGGGGTTAAACTTCCACCACCTACTAACATGATTGCTTGGGGAGGTTTACCATTGTTCAGTTTTTTAATTTCTGTTCCAATCGAATCCGCCAATTTTTCAATAGAAGGCTTAATCTTTAAGATTACTTCTGAGGCAGCAATTTGTTGTTCAAACCCTAATATGTCGTTGAAAGTGACGAATTCTCCCGTAGTTAATGCACGTTTTGCAAGTTCAGCGACAGGGAAGTCGAGTAAGTACTCATTGCTAAGCGCTTCAGTTATTTCGTCACCAGCGATTGGTACCATCCCGTATGCTACCACAGTATTATTATCTGTTAGGGCAATATCCGATGTACCTGCCCCTATGTCCACAAGAGCGACATTCAGTCTTCGCATGGAAGGGGGGATGAGTACATTAATGGCAGCAATTGGTTCCAATGTTAAGGCTTCCATTTCCAAGTCAGCCCGTTTTAATGCCGATAAGAGGGACTCGACTACGACGCGCGGTAGAAATGTGGCGATAACATGTGCTGAGGCAGTTCGTCCAGACTGATCAATTAAGCTACCGATTCTCTCGCCGTCAAGTTCATAATGTAATACAGAATAGCCGACACAGTAATAATAATCGTCAGTTGTTGATGCAGAACTTAACAATTTTTGTTGAGCTTGTTGTACAGCCGCCAATTCCAATCGGTTAATATCTTCAATGGAAAACAGCGCTTGATTGGAAATATCTATTGCCATTGAACCGTTTTCAGTCTTCAGTGCACGGCCTGCGGCAGCGACACTCACTCGCTCTAGTTTGCCATGGCGTTCTTCGAGTTGCTCTTTAATGTCTGTGATCACTTTTGCAACGCTTACAATATTATGTATTTGACCATCAATCATCGAGCGTTCTTTATGTTCAATTATGAGGAGATCTTCCACATGAAAACAATCTTCCATTTCCGTGAGGATAATTCCGACAACTGAGCGCGTACCGATGTCCAGTGCAAAAAGTTTGTTAGACAGAATCATACACCCTTTCATCGTCAAATAATGCGAATCTTTGACAATTTGCAGAAATGACGTGACTTTTTAAATGGTATTCATTATACTTGGACTATTATATAAAAATGTATCATAGATTTCCCACTTCGAAAAGGGAATGACATGTGCGGGGAAGGAGTCATATTGATGAGACAAAATGAGCTAGATGAGCTAAGAGTTCAAGTGGATGCGTTAAATACGAAAATCTTGGACTTGATTAATGAACGTACTGCGGTTGTACAAGAAATCGGGAAAGTAAAAGAAAAGCAAGGTGTAAATAGATATGATCCGATCCGCGAGCGGGAAATGCTGAATGCGTTAGTGGAATCCAATAACGGTCCAATTCCAAATAAAATTTTGGAACAAATCTTTAAAGGTATTTTCATGTCTGCCCTTGAAATTCAAGAAGATGAACAACGGAATGCTTTACTCGTTTCCCGTACACGGAAGCCTGAAGATACAATTGTAGATGTGAACGGTGAAAAAATCGGGGATGGAACGCCGACATTTGTGTTCGGTCCATGTGCTGTAGAATCTTATGAACAAGTTTTGGCTGTTGCGCAATCCATTAAAGCAAAAGGGTTGACGATGATGAGAGGCGGGGCATACAAACCTCGTACATCGCCATACGATTTCCAAGGACTAGGTCTTGAAGGTTTGAAAATTTTGAAGCGTGTTTCAGAAGAAACGGGCCTGTCGATTGTTACTGAAATCATTACCCCTTCGCATTTGGAAGAAGCATTGGATTACATTGACGTCATCCAGATTGGTGCTCGGAACATGCAAAACTTCGAATTATTAAAAGAAGCTGGTATGGTAAACAAACCTGTCCTCTTAAAACGTGGTTTAGCTGCAACGATTGATGAGTTCATCAATGCTGCAGAGTACATCATTTCTAAAGGGAATAGCCAGATCATGCTATGTGAACGTGGTATCCGTACATACGAGCGTGCGACACGTAATACATTAGACATTTCTGCTGTTCCGATTTTAAAACAAGAAACACATTTACCGGTATTTGTCGATGTAACACATTCTACTGGCCGAAAAGATCTGTTACTTCCGACAGCAAAAGCTGCGATTGCAGTAGGAGCGGACGGCGTGATGGCTGAAGTACATCCTGATCCAGCAGTGGCATTATCAGACTCTGCTCAACAAATGGATATTCAGCAATTTGATGATTTCTATAAAGAAATCCAACGTTTCATGAAAACACATCAAACCGTTTGATGAATAGGTTATACAAAACTCATTCGATTTATTGAATGAACGTTTGTCTGCATGAAAAGATACAGGACATTTGTATGAAGCTACATGTCCCATTACAATGGTTTAAAGGGGGTAGCTCTTTCGTTACCTTCTCGTAAATTGACATAGGCGTAATTAAATTGTTCTGTAAATAACGCCGGACCTTTTAAGGTTCCGGTGTTTTGTTTATACTAAGAGTAAACGATTACATACGTAGGGAAGGAGATTCGACAATGTCAGTAACAATTTATGATGTTGCTAGAGAAGCGAATGTTTCAATGGCTACTGTTTCACGTGTCGTCAATGGCAATCAAAATGTCAAACCTGCAACACGGAAAAAAGTATTGGAATGCATTGAGCGATTAGGCTATCGACCAAATGCCGTCGCTAGAGGACTTGCAAGTAAAAAAACGACAACTGTCGGTGTCATCGTTCCTGATATTTCAAAAAGCTATTATGCGGAACTGTCTAGAGGGATAGCAGATATTGCTACCATGTATGAGTACAATATCATCTTATCGAATTCCGATAAACGACCAATCCGTGAAGTCGAGCTACTGGAAGATCATTTAGGGAAACAAGTAGATGGAATTATTTTTATGAGTGATTCCCTAACGGACGAAATCAAAAAAGAAATGGGAACGGCCAATGTACCAATCGTATTAGCTGGAACGTTGGACGCTAATACAAATTTACCGACCGTCAACATCGACCATGAACAAGCAGCATATGAAGCTGTGAAAAAGTTGATTGATAACGGACATAAACGGATTGCACATGTAGCTGGTCCAATGTCCAGAGATATTAATAAGTTTTGCAAAAAAGTAGGTTATGAGCGAGCACTCCAAGAAGCTGGCATTCCACTTCGCGAAGAATACTTCATCGAAACGGACAATACGTACGATGATGCGTATGATAAGTGGAAAAAATTAGCGAGCTTAGATGAAATGCCGACGAGTATTTTCGCTGGCAACGATGAGATCGCTGTCGGCATTATGAATGGAATTCGAGATGATGGCTACTCAATTCCGGACGATTTTGAAGTAATTTGCTTCCAGCATACATTACTGTCACGCGTCGTTCGTCCACAATTGACAACGATTGTCGTACCGCTATATGACTTAGGTGCAGTTTCCATGCGCCTGTTAACAAAATTAATGAACGGTGAAGAAGTCGACGATACGAATGTCGTCCTTCCTTATCGAATGGAAGAACGTCAGTCTACGAAGTAATCCTTTGCATTCGGGCAATTAGAATACTTGCCTCAAAAGATAAATTGTCATTGCTGACTTTTTCAAAAGGAAAATGGCGTTACGTCGTATTGACTGAACAGAGTAAAGACGAAGGGAGAGCGTGTATCCTTCGTCTTTTTTCGTTCATGTAACTTTTGAATGAGCGTAACAGGATGAGTACGAACTACTGTTGGTTTCGGATGAAATGCAAAGCACGTTCTAACATGTGTGCATTCTTTTCCGTGATTTCTTCCTTTCGCGGAATAGGCTCATATAAGGGATTTGGATCCGACCACGTTTCAATGAATGGCACAGGTGCTTCTAATTGCCATGCTTGAAGCCATTCAACAGGCAGTTTCCCAGTCGGAGAGGGAAGTTGTTTCATTGCAAGCCAGATATGAGCCCAAGCTCGAGGCACAACCCTCCATATATCATAGCCGCCGCCTCCTACGGCAATCCAACGACCCTCACAATATTGTTCAGCAATGTCTCGTGCAAGACGAGGAATGTGCTCGTAAATTTTCATCGTTCCGTACAAATGCGTGAGTGGATCGAAATAATGCGCATCGGCACCATTTTGAGTCAAAATGACATCAGGTTTAAAGAACGCGGCAACTTCATGTAGAGCTGTCTCGTAAACTTCTAAAAATGATTCGTCTTCTGTGAAAGCGTCGATTGGAAAATTAAAAGAAGTGCCATATCCTTTTCCGTTGCCTCTCTCCGTAACATTTCCTGTTCCGGGGAATAAATATCGTCCTGTTTCGTGAATTGAAAATGTGCAAACATTTGGATCGTCGTAAAATGTCCATTGCACGCCATCGCCATGATGTGCATCCGTATCAACGTATAACACTCTTGCATTGTATTTCTTTTGCATATATTTAATCGCAACAGAACTATCGTTATACACACAAAAGCCAGATGCCTTTCCTTGGAAGCCGTGATGAAGGCCACCGCCTAAATTCAACGCGTATTTTGCTCGTCCTTCCATCACTTCATCTACTGCTGTGAGTGTACCTCCAACCAACATAGCACTCGCCTCGTGCATATTTGGGAAAATTGGTGTATCTTCTGTACCGATACCATACACCGCTCCTACCTCTTCAGTCACTAGTCCTTTTCCTGCCCGTTTGACGATGTCAATGAATGTGGAATCGTGGACAAGTAATAGCTCTTCATCCGTGGCAGTCCTTGGTGCAATGATGTCCTCGTTGCTTAATGCCCCATATTTCTTTAGAAGGTCCATCGTCAAAACAATCCTTTTTTGGTTAAAAGGATGCTTATCTGAAAACGAATAGCCAAGTTGTTTATCCGAATAAATGAATACTGCTTCTTGTTTCATTGGTCAATTCCTGGGACATTCGGCCATAAGACTTCGAATCCGGATGTCCGCAATCCTTTGATCACATTTAGCGGGTTCATCGTTTTAACGCGAATGACAAGTATTTTATTGTCTTCATGTTCCTTGTCGGGGTAGACAAGTACACTTAATATATTCATTTTGTGTTCATGGAACACTTTGGACACTTCAAATAAAATACCGGGGATATTAGGCACACGTACTTCAATTTGAGAGCCAGGTTGGTGTGCTCCTGTCAGTTCAATATATTTATAAAGTAAATCCGTTTCCGTTATGATGCCAACCAATTGTTTGTTTGAAACAATGGGTAGACATCCAATTTGATTGTCATAAAAGATGACAGCAGCTTCCTCTACAAAATCCATAGGGTGGGCATGGATTGGATTTTTTGTCATAATTGCGGATAGCGGTTGATTGTAAACGTTTTCATTAGATGCGTCGTTAAAAAGGGATGGGATGACTTCTTTAAGATCCCTATCGGAAACAATTCCAACGAGCTCACCCGCCACAGATAAGATTGGCAAATGCCTGATTTTCTCTTCTTTCATGCGCGTGATTGCATCTGAAATAGTGTGTTCTTCAGTGAGTGTAATAACTTTTCTCTTCATAATTTCTTCAATTAGCATACATGAATCCCCCCTGTTAATACATGAATCGGTTCATGAAACGTAACTGGTCGAACTGTTGAATGGATTCTTGGTCGACCCTTTTACCGATTCTCGCCATTAGGCAGTTTGCTGGATGTGAACTAATTTCCGGTTCATCGGTTGCGTAATATTCCAAGCCGCCAGCGTTCATCATTTTCTCCATCACTTTTCGGTATTCCCAAACATTCAGTTTTGTTCCTTTTAAATCCCAATGCCAATAGTATTCTGTTGTGAGAATAATATAGTCTTCCATCGCATCGTCCATCATGGAAACTTCGAGCAACGCTTTACCGACTCCTCCGCCACGAAACTTTGGAATCACTTCAATTGCTCCGAGCTCAATGAGATTCTCCATATTGCCTTGTGACCATCTTTCAAGAGGATCAGGATATAAATACGTGACATAGCCTACGATTTCATTAAGATGACGGACAATGAGAATTCTGCCTTCTGGAAGATTTGCGATCTCAATTAGGGCTTTGTGTTGTTGATTTGGTGGTCTAAATGATGTGAGATCTTCATGAAAATCAAATGTGGCTAAATCTGTGCTCGAAACCGGTCCTTCGATAAAGAGATTGCCGTTCTTATGCTTGATCTCCATTGCATTATACGTTTTCTTATGTTCCACTTTTATCACCGCCTACAAGTAAGTCAACTTCCTCTAAGTATACAACAATTCATCTTCAAGTTGCGAAAATATTAGCGACAATTTACAGTTGTATTTTATGGTTGTTGTAAGAATGGATGTAAGTATGAGGGTTACCATTCCTTTGATCATCATGTGATGGAAGATTTATATTGTGATTACGGCTTATGGTATCTTAAGCAAAATCAATGGGTAAAACATGTCGAATTAAGTTGAATGATAATACGAAAGATAGTAATTTGTTAGCAAACACTGAAAAAATCATGTAAAATAGTAAGGGTTAATTGCTAGATGAAAGGATGATAGGAATGGAGACGAAAACGTTATCTGTAATTCAAGGTGATTACCAATTACAAGATTATGAGCAGACGGCAAAGAATTTCAACTGGTCGGATGTTGAGAAGGAATTCAGTTGGCATGAAACAGGACTCATTAACATCGCACACGAAGCGGTCGATCGTCATGCGAATTCCTATCGGAAAAACAAAGTGGCGTTATTTTATCAAGATGCCAATCGAAAAGAAGCGTACACGTATAATGATATGAAGAGAATGACCAATAAAGCGGCGAATGTATTGTCAAATCGTTCTACAGTTGAAAAAGGAGATCGTATTTTTATCTTCATGCCGCGCTCTCCTGAATTGTACTTTGCTCTATTGGGCGCTTTAAAAATGGGTGCAATTGTCGGACCATTGTTTGAAGCATTTATGGAAGGGGCTGTGTATGATCGATTAGCAGACAGTGAAGCAAAAGCGATCGTGACTACACCAGAATTGCTTGAACGGGTTCCAGTTGACAAGTTACCGCATTTGGAGACAGTCTTTTTAGTTGGCGAAAACATTCAAGAAACTGATAAGTATGTTGACTTTTTAAAGCATCTTAAAGAAGCATCTTTTCACTATGAAGTGGAATGGTTGGAACGTGAATCGCCAACCTTATTGCATTACACGTCCGGTTCCACAGGGAAACCAAAGGGAGTCTTACATGTACAAGAAGCGATGGTGCAACAGTTACAGACGACTCGTTGGGTTTTAGACTTGAAAGATGAAGATGTGTTCTGGTGTACGGCTGATCCAGGATGGGTAACAGGAACTGCTTATGGTGTCTTCGGACCGATGTTAGCCGGTGCAACTTCCTTGATTGTCGGTGGGCGATTCTCAACAGATAGCTGGTATGAAGCGATACAAAATTATGGCGTTACGGTATGGTACAGTGCACCTACAGCATTCCGTATGTTAATGGGAGCAGGCGTGGGACCAATTGAAAAACATGATTTGTCTACTTTACGCCATATTCTGTCCGTCGGAGAGCCCTTGAATCCTGAAGTCATTCGGTGGGGAATGGAAGTCTTTAAACTAAGAATTCACGATACATGGTGGATGACAGAGACGGGAGCACAAACAATTTGTAATTTCGGCTCTATGCCAATTAAATTAGGATCGATGGGTAAACCGGTACCAGGCATTGAAGCAGCAATTGTTGATCATCAAGGAAATGTTTTGCCGCCAAACCGGATGGGGAACTTGGCCATTAAAAAAGGTTGGCCAGCAATGATGCGTGCAATATGGAATAATCCCGAGAAATACGATTCGTACTTCTTAAACGATGAATGGTATGTTTCCGGTGATTCTGCTTACATGGATGAGGATGGTTATTTCTTTTTCCAAGGGCGCGTCGATGATGTCATCATGACTAGTGGCGAGCGAGTTGGACCATTCGAAGTGGAAAGTAAATTACTGGAGCACCCTGCGATTGTCGAAGCGGGAGTCATTGGTAAACCGGATCCTGTTCGTGGAGAAATCATCAAAGCATTTGTTGCACTACAAGAAGGATACGAGCCTTCGGTGGAGTTGGAAGAAGAGATTAAACAGTTCGTTAAAAAAGAGCTTGCAGCACATGCAGCACCAAGAGAAATTGAATTCAAAGACAAATTACCAAAAACAAGAAGTGGTAAAATCATGCGTAGAGTATTGAAAGCATGGGAGTTGAACTTGCCAACAGGCGACTTATCAACGATGGAAGATTGATGGACTAATTTTAGAGTAATAGAAAGAAGCGGAGCCACTCATTTGGTTCCGCTTCTTTGGTGTGCAAGAAATGTAGGGAATTTTTAACTGAGATGAATCTAATTGCCCGTTAGAGCTGAAAACCACTGCTAGCGGTTCAATAGAAGTGCTCTAATTGCCCGTTAGAGTAAAAAAAGTAGGTAGCGGTCAAATAGAAACAGTCTAATTGCCCGATGGAGCTGAAATCCACAGCTGGCGGTTCAATAGAAGTGTTCTAATTGCCCATTGGAGTAAATAAACGTAGGTAACGGTCAAATAGAAACAGTCTAATTGCCCGATGGAGCTGAAATCCACAGCTGGCGGTTCAATAGAAGTGTTCTAATTGCCCGTTGGAGTAAATAAACGTAGGGGACGGTCAAATAGAACCAGTCTAATTGCCCGCCAGAGCTGAACTCCACTGCTGGCGGTTCAATAGAAGTGTTCTAATTGCCCGTTAGAGTAAATAAAGTAGGTAATGGTCAAATAGAAACAGTCTAAATGCCCGATGGAGCTGAACTCCACTGCTTGCGGTTCAATAGAAGTGTTCTAATTGCCCGTTAGACTAAATAAACGTAGGTATCGGTCAAATAGAACCTAGAAGAACTATCAAAAGTCCTCTAAACACCTCTTACTTATATAGAAAGCCGCATAAACTGCTCAAACGCGGCATACTCCCGCCAAACGGCTCATAAATCCATCATTCGCGGCATAACCTTCCCAATCGCCGCATACTTGCCCGAAACGCCTCATAACCCATTAAAGAAAGCAGCCACCTTTTGAAAACTTTTATTTGCTGTGAATAAAAAAGGTATTCAGCTAGGTCCTTCTTAAATCTTGCCTAGCAGAAACATTTCTTCGATGAATAGGTTAAAAAAGTGTATTAGTTTTAAACATAGAAAAACGCACAAACCGAGTGGAGCTCTCAGTTCATGCGTTTTACCTTTATTAATGATTGTGTAGACGAGATGTACTTGGTTAATTAATCTTCATCATCGTCATCCGGTGGGTTCGGCTTTCCGCCGCCACTGCCGCTTCCGCCGCCGCCGCTCCCGCCGCCACTGCCGCTTCCACCGCCACTGCCGTTTCCACCGCCACTGCCGTTTCCATCGCCGCTGCCGTTTCCATCGCCGCCGCCGTTTCCACCGCCGTTGCCGTTTCCACCGCCGTTGCCGTTTCCACCGCCGTTGCCGTTTCCACCGCCGTTGCCATTTCCATCGCCACTGCCGTTTCCGTCTCCACTGCCGTTGTCACCGCCGCCATTGCCTGGTGGTTTTGGTTTCGTATCGTCATCGTCTTCACTAGGTGGTTCAGGAGTGGGCTCTGGTTTTTCAATCGTAATGACATTTGAACTGTTCGATTGGAGACCTGTAATGTCCACCGCTCGTACAGTATAATCTCCAGGTCCAATTTGCATGGACAGAGGGGAACCGTCCTTAATCGTTGCAACGCGCTCGTTACCTTTATAGACATAGTAACCAATTACGTCATTGGAAGGTGATTCTGTCCATGTCAGCGTTGAACCGTTCAGGGATGCTGACACCCCTGCAGGTGCAACATTGTCCGCTGGGAATTCCGCACCGGAGACAACATTTGATGAGAAAATCGAACCTGACGGGAATAGTTTTGACGGGTCCCCGCCCCATGGACCGAGCATCCGATCGATGAATGCTTGATTTACACCTGTTCCGCCTCCAACGATAAATTCGCTTGGCGTAGAAGGGAGCGCCATATAACGACTGCCTTTAACAGAGACATAGGAAGCATTGATAATGCTATCGTCAGCCTTAGTTGGGAGCATCACTTTTGAGTTAAATAAATCAGATCGGACAAGTCCTGCCGCTGAACATGCAGCTGAAGGCGCAAGGCCTGAAATCCCACAGAACGATCTCGATACGACACCGTCCGGCTTCTTAAATGTATTCGATGCACCAACGATGTCCGGTCGAACATCATTTGCCGCATTCATAATACGACCAAATAACATACTCGTCCTTGTTGTTGGATGCATTTGTCCGGTTCCACGTTTATAAAGTTTACGTGAATTGTCATAGTAGCCCAGCCATAATCCCATTGAGATATTCGGATTGTAACCTACGAGCCAAGCATCGCCGTAACCTTGCGTTGTACCGGTTTTTACTGCCAAATCTGTTTTGAAATTCATATAGGTAGGTACTTGTTGTCCTGTACCCCCAGCTTTAAGAACATCTCTTAGCATATCTGTTACGATATAAGACGTTTCTGGACTAAAGACTTCCACTGGTTCGACTTCATGTTGATACACGACATTGCCGGACATGTCTTCAATCCGTTCGATAATATACGATTCTACAAATTTACCTCCGTTGGCAAATGTCGCAAAAGCATTTGTATTCTCTTGAACGCTTACACCGATTGACATACCGCCGTAAGACGCAGACAAATTGACGTAATCACCAGGAGTCAGTTGAGAGAACTTCATTTTTTCCAAGAACTCTGCTGGGCGTCTATCGATAATATCCCGATACAATCGGGCGGTCGGTAAGTTCAATGACTCTGCTAGTGCTTGTCGTGCAGGAATGATGCCATTTTCAACTGAAGCGATATAGTTTGTAGGACTCCATATCTTTCCGTTATCTGGCACTTCAAATTTAACATCGACGACGGGACTACCTGCACCAATCATGCCATATTCTATTGCAGGACCGTACACAAGTAGTGGCTTCATGGAAGAGCCGTTTTGTCTGTACGCTTGCGTAGCGTGATTGAGTGCAATCAGATCATGATCACGTCCACCGATGAAAGAAAGGATTCTACCTGTACTATTTTCCATCATGAAGCCGCCGACTTGGACAGGATCGTCTTTTAATATCATCTCTCCTGTACTATAGTCTTTCTCTTCACGGGTGTACGTAAAGCCATAATGCTCAAACTCTTCAGCGACTTTATTCATCCGATCATATAAGTCTTTTTCAATCGTCGAATAAATTCGATAGCCGCCTGTCCGCATTTCACGTTCTGCTAGAATAGAATATTTCTCTCTTATTTTTTTCTCATCTTCCAAACGTTCTGCATCAATGCCATCTTTCTCTGCTAACATTTTCGCTAAGATTTCAATTGTGCTATTTTGAATTTCCTGCGTCAAATAGGGATAGCGCTCTTGCGCACGTTTTGTTTTTTCACGAAAATCTTTCTTGATGTCATACGCAATCGCTTCTGCATACTGCTCCTCCGTAATGTAACCCGTTTCCTTCATTCGGAAAAGTACGGTTTTCATGCGATCAATACCAGGTTTAATATTTTCGTCTTTTTTCAAACCACCGCCATAATAACTACTTTGGAAGGGTGTGTAGGCGAATGGAGCTTGAGGAATCCCAGCTATATAAGCTGCTTGAGGCAAGTTCAAGTCTTTCGCTTTTACACCGAAAATTCCTTCTGCTGCTGTTTCAATCCCTGCAATGTTTTGGCCAATTGCATTTCTACCATAAGGAATAATGTTTAAATAGGCTTCAAGAATTTCATCTTTCTCCATGAAATGTTCAAGTCGCATTGCCAGAAGGATTTCTTTTGCTTTTCGTTCATATGAAACTTCGTTCGTTAAAATCTGGTTTTTTATAAGTTGTTGGGTAAGTGTAGAACCGCCCGTTTGGTTGGATGAATTTGAAACATCTTGAAAAAGGCCTCTAAAAATAGCTTTTGGGACAATTCCTTTATGTGTTTCAAAATATTCATCTTCCGTTGCGTAGACTGCATCTATGACGAAAGGGGATACATCTTTTAATGTCGTTTCTTTCCGTTCAATATCTGCACTCACTCGTCCAAGATAAATGTCATTTGCAAAATAGATTTCAGATGTTTCTTCAAAGTTGAATATTTCATCACGCATTTCTTTTGATGAGCGAAGTGGCTCTTTTGCAACGAGTGAAGCGAAATATCCTGCGCCGACAGATGTTGCGAACACACCGAATGTCAACCCTACTACTAGAAATAGTAGAAATAGATTCCACATCACTCCTGAAGTGATACGCACACCTTTTGCCCATCGTTTCTTTTTTAGTTCTTCAAACTTCTCTTCTATTAGATCAATCCGATTTTTACGTTTATCGCTCAATTTGCTATCCCTCCTAAAAATCAATTTTATTATAACACATATCCTGGTAATCAAAATAATATGTTTGACAATTACTTAATTTACATTACAATATAGGGTATATAGCATCACATGTCGAAAAAGTCGCAGTAGTGACGGTGAATCCGTATAGAGAGGCAGCGGTTGGTGGAAGCTGTCCGGTACATCGTTTACGAATTACAACTTTGGAGTGTGACGCGTGCGCAGCGATAGAGCGCTTTGAGCGGAGGATTTTTATTCTCAAGCCGGGTGGTACCGCGTTATGTAACTGTATATGACGTCCCTGCATGATTCTTTTTGAATCGTGTAGGGACTTTTTTAATTTTACTGGAGGGGATTTTGTTATGACGAATGCATTATTGGATGATTTAAAATGGAGAGGTCTGTTGTACCAACAAACAGACGAGGAAGGTCTTGCAAACGTATTAAATGAAGAAAAGATTTCATTGTACTGTGGTGTCGACCCGACTGCAGATAGTATGCATATCGGTCACATCGTCCCGTTATTGACATTACGCCGCTTTGCCATGCATGGGCACCGTCCGATTTTGTTGCTCGGTGGGGCAACAGGTATGATCGGTGATCCTTCATTCAGAGCGGATGAGCGACAATTGCAAACAGAAGAACAAGTAGCGAATAACGTAGCAGGTCTTCGTAAGCAATTGGAAAGATTGTTTGATTTTAATGATGAAAATGGCGCCCTTCTTGTAAATAATAAAGACTGGATTGGAAAGATGTCTGCAATTGAGTTTCTCCGTGACTACGGGAAGTTGCTAAGTGTCAACTACATGCTGGCAAAAGAAAACGTTTCTTCACGATTAGAGACAGGCATTTCCTTTACTGAGTTTTCCTATATGCTCATTCAAGGGGCGGATTTCAATCATCTGTACAATGAATACGGTTGCCGTGTACAAATCGGTGGGTCCGATCAGTGGGGGAATATTACAACTGGCCTTGAAGTCATTCGAAAAACACACGATGAAAATGCGAAGGCGTTTGGCATTACGATTCCACTTGTAACAAAAGCTGACGGGACGAAATTCGGAAAAACGGCAGGTGGATCAGTTTGGTTAGATGCGCAAAAGACATCGCCGTATGAATTCTATCAGTTCTGGATCAATTCCACGGATGCTGACGTTATTAAATACTTGAAAATCTTCACCTTTATGGAGCGAGAAGTGATTGAAGCGTTGGAAGTGTCCGTTCAAGAAGAACCACATCTTCGCAAAGCGCAACAAGCGCTAGCTGAAGAGATGACTCGACTCATTCACGGACAAGAAGCACTTGACCAAGCAATCCGTATCTCTAAAGCTTTGTTCAGTGGTGACTTAAAGGCGTTGACTGTTGAAGAAATGAAAGATGCTTTCAAAGATGTACCAACATTCGAGACGACAAAAGAAGATAAAAACATTGTTGATTTCATCGTAGAAGCAGGTGTTTCTCCATCAAAACGCCAAGCACGTGAAGATGTTACGAACGGTGCAATTTCTCTTAATGGAGAAAAAGTTACAGATACTGGATACGAAGTGACTGCTGCAGATCGTTTGGAAGATGCATTTACTATCGTTCGTCGTGGTAAGAAAAACTATAAAATGGTGAAGTTTTCATAAGTCCTTTTCAACTAGTAAAGAACATAAAACCGCGTGAAACGGATGCATTGCCATCATCGTTTCACGCGGTGTTTTTTTAGCCAATCCAGTAGCATTTACGCATTTTTCTTCGCAGCCGCTTTTTTTCGTGTTGTTGGCTTCTTTTTAGTTGTTTTATCCAAAGACGCTTGCAAAGCGGCCATCAAATCACTTGCATTTGACGGTGAAATGGGTTGCTTTTCAGTTGGAGATATTCCGGCATTCGCTGTCTTTTTCTCCTCAATGAGTTCCATGAGAGCGGTTCGATATTCGTCTGTATATTTTTCAGGATCAAAAACAGTTGTCAATTGATCAACGAGCATTAATGCGGTATCAAGTTCTTTTTTAACGACTGTGTCTTCTTTCGGTAAGTTGGGTACGTCTTGCACATGACGTACTTCATCAGGAAAGTGAATGATCTCCATCAGCAAAGCTTCCTTGTAAACCCTAACGACAGCAAGTTGTTCTTTTGATCGGATCATTATTTTCGCGACTCCGATTTTTCCGGATTCCTGCAAAGCTTTCCGTAAAAGTGCATACGCCTTTCCGCCATTAGCATCAGGTGCCATGAAATAACTTCTTTCAAAATAAATCGGATCGATTTCCTCTAACTTTACAAAATCAATAATCTCAACCGCTTTATCCTCTTGTTCCTTTTTTAATTTTTCAAGTTCTTCTTCATCCAATACGACAAATTTGTTTTTTGTATACTCATATGCTTTCACGATGTCTTCACTTTGTACTTCTTTATCACATATTGGGCAAACTTTTTGGTAACTGATTGGTGAATGGCACTCTTTGTGCAGTTGGCGTAGTTTAATATCGTTATTTTCAGTAGCTGCGTGTAGTTTTATTGGAAAATTGACAAGCCCAAAACTTATGCTACCTTTCCAAATTGTATGCATAGGACACCTGCTTTTTATGCTAGTATGGAAAATTTGATGCTTATTATGTATATGAAAGTGAATCCGATGAACACTAAAGAAAAAAACGGAGAGACAAGATGAAACCTATGTTGTTAGCTGATGCAAATGAAATTCCTGTCGGTGAAGATTGGCTGTATGAAGCGAAATTTGACGGTTTCCGCTGCATTGTGGAATGGACCGAAGAAGGGGTACAACTTTGGAGTCGAAATAACAAATTGTTAAACGAGCAGTTTCCGGAAATCCTAACATTTTGTAAAAGCGTCCACCCAGTAGTCGCTCCTTATACGCCATTAAGATTTGATGGAGAAATTGTTCATCTTACCAATCAATTCGTGAGTGATTTCTCCAAAGTGCAAACGAGAGGACGAATGAAGAACGGGAACAGTATTTATCAGCATGCGCAATCCTTTCCTTGTCAATTACTCCTATTCGATATCCTTATCATCAAAGGAAAAGATGTTATGACAAGTGACTATGTTGTAAGGAAGCAAATGCTTATTGATTTCTTTAAAAGAACAAAGCTTCCTAACAGTAGTGAAAAGCAACATTTGAACCCCATTCAACTCATTAACAGTTACAAAGATGGTCAAAAACTTTGGAAACTGATTTGCGATCACAATGGTGAAGGGATAGTAGCTAAGAAAAAGAATGGCGCATGGATTCCTGGGAAGAGGGTCCCCTATTGGCAAAAAGTGAAGAACTGGCGAACTGTATCGGTCTTTATAAGAACATACGACCCGGAAAACAGCTACTTCACAGGTGCCGTTTTTAAAGGGGATGAAATAATTGAGATTGTGTCATTTCGTCATGGGTTAACTGAAGATGAGATGAGGACATTGCGAACATTGTTTCTGACAAAAGGTGCACAAACAAAAGATCAAAAGTGGGAGCTGCCTCCTTCTATCTGCGTGAGTGTCCATTGTATCGGTATTTTTGGGCAACAATTACGGGAACCACGATTCGCTGCTTTTACTCTCCATCATGAACCGATTTTGTGTACGTGGCGTTCAATAATGCGCCAATTGTATCCGATACCTCAAAAAGTACTTATTACGCATAGTGATAAACCGATCTGGCCGAATAGGGGATTGGTAAAAGATGATTATTTACTATATCTACAGACGGTTGCCCCTTATATACTGCCATGGCTGCAAGATCGTTTGTTGACGGCCATTCGCTATCCTCACGGTGTTGGAAGTGAGAGTTTTTATCAAAAGAATCGACCTGATTACGCTCCGGATTTTATTGCGACACACAAGGAAGAGGGAATTGAATATATCGTTTGCAATGACGTGAACACTTTATTGTGGCTTGGCAATCAACTCGCTTTGGAATTCCATATTCCATTTCAAACAGTTAAGACGAAGTACCCAACGGAAATCGTGTTTGATTTAGATCCACCCTCAGTTACAGAGTTTACTCTTGCGGTAGAAGGTGCGTTACGCTTAAAAGACATTTTTGATAAATTTCAATTACGTTCTTATATTAAAACGTCAGGTGGGAAAGGGTTACAACTGTATATACCGCTTTTTGGAGAAAGATGTTCCTATGAAGATACGCGCGTTTTCACACAATTTGCATGTGAATTTTTATGTGAGCAGGAGCCGAAGTGGTTTACGACAGAACGATTAAAGAAGAACCGCGGCGGTAAATTGTATTTGGATTATATTCAACATCAAGAGGGAAAGACAATTGTTGCTCCCTATTCTCCTCGGGGAACGCTTAATGCAACTGTCGCAACCCCTTTGGAATGGGAGGAGTTGAACAACACCTTACATCCTGAACAGTTTACAATTGAATCGGTACGTACACGACTCGAACAAAAAGGGGATTTATTCAGAGAGTGCTCAGTCAAGAGGAAACCCCAGAACTTGGCACTCATTGTGGATAGGTTAAAAGAACTTAAACGATTTAGATAAATTTTCTCATCTCTGCTACGTACCTTGCCATATACCCTTTTTTTGCGTAAAATTCAGTAGATACTTTAGATACATGCGCAAGAACCGATGATAAAAGAAAGAAAGAGGCAATTGAGCTTTCGATTGTCATTTTAGTGAGCATAGAGAGACGACTTGATGAGTGGAGGTATGAATAATGAAGGAACAAACCCGCTATTCCAGACTTGCTAATTTAACCAAATTGATAAATACAAAGCTTGAACTTCGGGAAGTGTTGGAGTACGTCGTATCCGCAATTTCAGAGGAAATCGTCCAATGTGATTCAGTTGGTATTTATTTGCCACAAAAAGATGGTACATTTAGAGGTTTTGTTGGTAAACCGGAAATAATCAATGGAATGACATTGGATATGCATGTTATTGATTTGGAAATGGATTTGCTCGCTAAAGAAGTCATTGAAACACAGAAGACTATTTACATACCGGATACGTCAAAAGATAACAGGCCAGATCCCCGTGCGGTATCCAGTTTTCAAATAAAATCTTTATTAGTATTACCAATATCATACGAAGAAGAGTTGTATGGGGTTGTTTTCCTGTTTGACTACGGAATTCCGATGAATCTCACGGAACTTGAAATACAAAGTGTGGAAGCGTATGTCAATATGGCAGCAGTCGCGATACAAAACGCAAACAATATGACGTATAAAGAAAATTTAATTGCAGAGAAACAGATGCTCTTGGATGCTATTAGAGACCTGTCGATGTGCTCTTCTCTGCAAGAAGTTGTCGAAAAATGCTTCTCATATATTTCAAAGACCATTAATAATATGAACGTCGGGATTCATATTATCGATCCGCTCGATGAAAAAAAGTTTAAGCCAGCAAAGCTCAGTGCGAGCAGTGACTGGTCTGAAGAGGACTGGTTAAAAACGCACGATGAAATCGCCATAAACCAGATAAATGATCTTGTATTCAAAGAAGTCGTCGAAACAAAGAAGCTGGTGATCATACCGGACGTTTCGTTGGATGAAAGACCTAACCATAAAATCTGCCAACATTTCGGCATTAAAGGCATACTCATGATTCCACTTGTCTCCATGGGTGAAGTATTAGGTGTAATCGCTGTTGTGAATCTTGAAAAAGCCGGGCACAAATATGAAGAAGTCGATTTACAGCTGGCACAATCCATCGCAGATGCTACTGCATCTACGTTATCCAATTTATTGTATATGGAAAAACAGGAATGTATCATTAATGAACGAACTGCAGAAATTCAAGTGAAAAACGATGAACTTGAAAAAGTTGTTACGGAAATACAATTACTTAGCAGAGAGAAAGAGTTGATCCTTAACTCAGCGGGTGAAGGAATTTTCGGATTGGATTTAAAGGGAAATATAACCTTTATTAATCCTGCAGGTGAAAGAATGTTAGGGTATACTAATAAAGGTGAGCTCATCGGTAAGTCATCAACCATAATCTTTAATGGAGAAGATAAACGGAACTTATTGACGTTAAGTGATCGTAAGTTGAATCATTACTACACAGATGAATATTTTTGCAGAAAAGACGAGACAAGCATTCCTGTTGAGTATGTCATTTCATTAATTCAAGAAGGGGAGCAGACGGTTGGGCATGTCGTTACGTTCCGGGACATTACTGAAAGAAAACGTATGGAAGAGGAAATAAAATACCATGCATACTACGATAGCTTAACGGACCTGCCGAATAGGATTCTATTGCAAGATAGACTTCATCAAGGATTGACTTACGCCCAATTGAATGGTGAGAGGGCAGCGCTTTTGTATTTGGATTTAGACCGATTCAAATACATTAATGATACACTTGGACATAGTTATGGAGATTTATTGCTTCGTGAAGTGGCCAATCGTATTAAGGCGTGTATGCCAAGAGGTGCAACATTATCACGACAAGGTGGGGATGAATTCACCGTCTTTCTGCCAACCGTGAAACGAGAAGAAGATGTCATGAGTGTCATCAATCTTGTCATCGATAGTTTCTCAAAACCCTTTTTATTGAACGAGCATGATGTGTACATTAAGACAAGTGTCGGCATCAGCTTGTATCCGGAACATGGCGAAACACCTGATGTTCTTATCAAAAATGCAGATACCGCAATGTACAAAGCGAAAGAGATTTCAGGGAACAGTTATCATTTCTTTAGTGCAGAAATGGATACACGCTCTTTTGAAAACGTGAAGTATGAAAATGCCCTTTACAAAGCTCTGGACAATGAAGAATTAGTGCTTTATTATCAACCTCAAATTAACTATCATACGAAACAGGTAGTCGGCCTAGAGGCATTGTTACGTTGGCATCATCCAACAGATGGTTTAGTACCACCGGATAAATTCATCCCATTGGCAGAAGAGACAGGGTTAATCGTTCCAATTGGGGAGTGGGTTTTAAAAGAAGCGTGTCAGCAGTTGAAAAAATGGCATGAAAAAGGCTATGCACATTTAAATATGGCCGTAAATTTATCCGTCAGACAATATGAGCAGGATAATTTGTTCTCCATTATTAAACAAACGCTTGAAGAGGTTCAGTTATCCCCGCAGTGTTTACACCTAGAGTTGACAGAGAATCATATTATCAAAAATACGGATTTGACTTTGCAAACAATGAAGCAATTGAAAGAATTAGGTATTCAAATTGCAATTGATGATTTTGGTACGGGGTATTCATCGCTCGGTTATTTAAAGAACTTGCCCATTAATATGTTAAAAATTGATAAGTCGTTTATTCAAGATATGACAGTCGATGAAGCAGCCATTACGAAAACAATTATTATGCTTGCCCATAATCTTAAGTTGGATGTAATTGCTGAAGGGGTAGAAACGCAAGAACAAGCAGAGTTTTTATATGCGCAAAGTTGTCATTTAATGCAAGGGTATTATTTCAGCAAGCCACTTTGTGCGGAAGAAATCGAAACAAAGTATTTACACAAATAAGTTGCAAGGGGGAGTTCGTGTGAAAGCGGCACGTATGTTATTAGAATGTTTACAAGCAAATGGGGTCCAGTATGTATTTGGCATTCCAGCAGGATCAGTTAACGCGATTTTCAATGAACTGTACGATATGCCCGAAATTACACCAATTGTTTCAAAACATGAAGGGGCTGCGTCCTATATGGCTGCAGCTTATGCCAAGTATACAAACGGTTTGAGTGTAGCAATCGGTTGTAGTGGACCGGGAGCGACGAATCTTGTAACCGGTGCAGCGAATGCGATGCGCGAACATTTACCGGTACTTTTCATAACGGGAGCGGTTCCTGTGAACACGCAAGGTTTGAATGCGTCACAAGAATTGGATGTTGCGCCAATCTTTGCACCGGTTACAAAATATAGTGTATTGGTGAATGATGCCAATGAATTGCAAGACGAGTTGATGAAAGCGATGGAAATTGCACTGTCTGGCGTACCAGGGCCTGTGCATATCGCAATACCAATTGATGTTCAACATGAAATGATTGAAGTGAAAAATCATTCCTATATAGTAGCGAAACAGCAACATGTGCCCGATTCTGAAGGGATCGAACGTGTTGCAAAACAACTGGCTGAACGGAATTCGGGAATCATATTCGTTGGACAAGGTGCTAGAAATTCAGTGAATGCTGTGATGGAGTTGGCTGAAATGCTGGATTGGCCGATCGTTACAACTCCTCAAGCGAAAGGCTATATCCCGCAAAATCACTCACTTGTAAAAGGTGTTTTTGGATTTGCCGGTCATGCAAAAGCTTCGGAACTCATCGCTGAAGGTGAAGGCGATGTGTTGCTTGTTTTAGGTTCGAGCTTAGGCGAGACAGCGACGAATAATTACAATGGCAACTTAGCAAAAGACAGGTATGTCATTCAATTCGATTATGATGAAACAGTCTTTAACCGAAAGTACCCTGTCGACGAGCCTGTGCTTGGCGACATCGATGTGTGTCTTCCGATGCTAGTAGAAAAACTAAAAGATTTAGGGTTTACTAGAAAAGCACACGAGCTAATTGAAGTAGACAATCAGTTAGAAAACCCGGATGAATTTAATACTAGGAACGTATTTGCCAAAATTCAAGCTGCTGTTCCAGCTTCAACAAGATATACCATTGATATTGGCGAATTCATGTCTTATGTCATTCATACTATGAAAGTGTACGATACGGATACGTATAACATCAATGTGCATTTCGGGGCTATGGGGACAGGAATTGGTTCCGCAATCGGCTCAAAGTTAGCGGACCCTGAAAGACCTGTCGTTTGTATTACGGGTGACGGTTGTTTCTTTATGCACGGCATGGAAATACTAACGGCTAAAGAATACAATCTACCAATCTTGTTTGTTGTCATGAATAATGCAAGACTCGGCATGGTGTACCATGGTCATTCATTGCAATTCAAACGCACGCATCCTACTTTTGAACAGGAAGCTGTAGACATTTCAGCAATGGCGGCAGCAATGAACATTCCGAGTGTCCGTGTGGAGAAACTTGAGGATCTCACCGAAGAGGTGTTACAGGACTTGATGAATAACAACGGCCCAGCACTATTGGAAGTGGCGTTAGTTGATCCGAACATTCCTCCGATGGGGGATCGCGTGAAATTCTTATCGTCTTTTGGAAAATAAGAAGTGCTAGAAATTGAAAAGCATGAGGACAATTCGTCTTCATGCTTTTCTTTACGCTTCTTGATGATGGAGTGTTTATTCGTGAGAAGCAAAGTCTACCGGTCGAATAGGAAGTTCTGAATGCCCGCGGGAGTGAAAAACTAAGTCTACCGGTCAAATAGAAGTAATCTAATTGCCTGGGGGATTGAAAACTAAATCACTAATTATGTTGCTAGTTTTAGTCTATTACTAAATAGTAGTTTAATAGATTTAGGTAAATGAAGGAATTCCCTTTTATGCGATGAATGTCTACTATTAATCGATACAAGAAAGAATTGCGCGCATCGTTCTTCCTTTAAATGCGTCTTCAACCGCCTCTCCAGTAGGATTGCAGTAGTACATACCTTGAATATCCGAATTGTATTCGTAGCCGATTGAGGCTAAATTTTGTTGCAGTTGTACTGGTAACTCTTTTAGTCCGGTTTGTTCAATATAATAGTCAGTTGGCAATACCCAAGCATCGATGTCGCCAATACCCGTATGTACGACAAATAAATCGCTAGCTTGTTGCACGATCCACTGTCCTTTTGAGTACAGTGAGATCTGTGTTTTTTCGAGTGAATCAATTGCATCCAAATTGATACCGAAAATGTCGTTAATGAGTAGTCGGATTTCCTGGCCGGTAAGCTGATTTTGTAATTCTTTTAAGTAGTTGTCGATTAGTCGTACATTAAATCCGCACACATAGTCCGCTCGTAAATCTCTCTTTTTAGGCAGTACATATTTTGAGTCGATTTGAATTCCGAAAACCTCTTTGACACATTGACAAATCTGTTTGCCGTCAATAGGGAACTTAAAAGTGCTGACGTACATGTCCATAATATTCACCTTCGGCATGTCGTCTATCTTGGTGATTGTCCCGATTGCCCCTTGCTGCTCATTCACTTCTAGTTCTAAAACTTTTGCGACCGCTTCTACAACGTTTTGCGGATATTTATTTGTCTCGTTCTCTTTCAACAGTACCCCTCCTGTATCTAGTAGGAAAATAAAATATTGTGACCATTTGTGTATTTTGAATTCAGTCACTACTAGAATTATACAGGAAACTAATTGTTTTTGGATGAATTTACTAATAAAATATACTATCTCCTATGGTTAGAGTAGGTCGGCCTTTAATTAGCGCATTTCAAATTGCGCGTAAATTTATTAACATAAGGCTCAATAGCAATAGATGATGGCAAAAGACATTCACCTGAATAGCGATTCGCTCTATTAAGAAACACTTCACTATTGAAATCGTCTTGTGGAAATAAAACAAAAAAGCCTTTGAAACCCTAGTAATAAGGGATTCAAAGGCTATTTCTACTTCACTTTGCAAAGTGAATTTATTAACGAGAGTAGAACTCAACGATAAGAGCTTCGTTGATTTCAGCAGCTAGTTCGCTACGCTCAGGCATACGTACAAATGTGCCGACTTTTGTGTCTGCATTGAAAGTAACGTACTCTGGTACGTAGTTGTTTACTTCGATTGCTTCGTTAACAGCTGTAAGGTTTTGAGATTTTTCACGAAGAGAGATCTCTTGACCTGGTTTTACGCTGTAAGAAGGAATGTCAACGCGTTTTCCATCAACTAAGATGTGACCGTGGTTAACAAGTTGGCGAGCTGCACGACGTGTGCGAGCAAGACCCATACGGTATACTAGGTTGTCAAGGCGAGTTTCAAGAAGGATCATGAAGTTTTCACCGTGTTTACCTGGCATTTTACCAGCTTTGTTGAACACAGTTTTGAATTGACGTTCGTTTACACCGAACATGAAACGAAGTTTTTGTTTTTCTTGTAATTGGATTCCGTATTCGGAAAGTTTTTTACGTTGTGTAGGACCGTGTTGTCCTGGTGCGTAAGGGCGTTTTTCGATTTCTTTTCCTGTACCGCTTAGCGAAACGCCAAGACGACGGGAAAGTTTCCAAGATGGACCTGTATAACGAGCCATGAAAGACTCCTCCTCTGTTTTGGTTTTATTTTGTTGTAAAATAAGAACCAGATGTATTCAATTCTTGCGCCATTCCATTATCTTGCACCTTCGCCTCAGCAGCCTCAAGGTTACGCGATGCACCTTTTTGAAAAGGAATGAACTGGTCAACATGAATCATACAACTGCTGCAACTATTTTACACAAGCTTTATCATAACAATTCACATGTATGGAGTCAAGCACTAATCGTTTTAGGGCTAAAGAAGATAAATGAATAGTCCTATACAAAACACTGTTAAAAATAGGTTTTATGCATTAGAATAGTAAGAAAGATATTTAGTAGTGGAACGGGACAAATGGGGTGACAGGATGGATAATCAAGAATTACTAGTTTTTGAAATGAAATCGGCTATTTTTAATTTATTTTCCAAAAGGAATAGTAAACGCCCGTTGGAAGAAAACTTAACGAATTTTAAATTAATTTTCATGAATTTGTTTGATATAGAATTTGCGGATATATTGTTATACGACAATAACCGATATATACCGATTGTCAAGGAAGGCAAAACGCTAGAACGTTCTTGGAAAAGTGGCGAACCTCAAGTGAAAATTGAGCACCCGCTTTTGCTTGCCTCGTTCATCTCTACTGTCGAGAGCAATGGATACGAATTTGCAGACGATTCCTTAATTATACGGGATGATCACCAATCTCCGCTAGGCGCCCTGCTATTTAAAGCGTCAGAAAAATGGCATGATTTTGCGTCGACGCCCTATTTGAAGGACTTGAAAACTGTTTTTGGAACATATCTAGATCAAAGCATACGGATGTATCAAATTACTGAAAAAGAGATGACGTATAGACGACTTTTTGAAATTGCTGAGTTATTCAACTCTACAATGGAAAGTGCTGTCATTTTGAATGGTATGATGGAAGCGATTCAGGACTCTTTCCCACTCTTTGATGTGCAACTTTTACTGTCGCAAGAACAAAAGGGGACAATGAAAACCTATCGATTGTTTGACTATCTAAACGAACGAGCATCCGCTGTCGATGCGTTTTTATCGGGAGATTTGACGATTGAGAATGTGAAGGATCAAAGTGTCAGTCTAGTGAATGCTCCGATTCGTGGTAGACAAGGGATCTATGGCGTAGTACAAATTTCAGCACCCAATGATGCAGAATTCACAGAGACAGAAAAAGGTTTTGTTCGGATGATTACGAACGCAGCAGGGACTGCCCTTGAAAACGCAAGTTTATATGAGCAATCGCATCGACTGGTCAATGATTTGCAATTGGTGAATGAAGCGTCTAGGAAATTAAATAGTAATTTGGATCTTGTAGAGATGATTGCCTATCTAAAAGGCCAATTTATTACTGCTTTTCAGCCAACTGAGATTGCGTTTGTCCTACGGGATGAGAGTGGAAATTGGAATATATCAGCTAGCAGTACGGATTTTTTTACAAAAGAAGTAGCGAAACAATACATTGAGATGGTAGTGCAACGGTTATCGAGTGGTGAAGAAGCAATATTTGATCCAAATGCGCCACAATCGTCTACAACAAATATTGTATTTAAATCACAAGTGGCACTTCCTATCATCGACCGTGATGAGATGATCGGCTTTGTCATCCTGCTGCATGAAGAGGAATACTTTTTCTCATTTGATAGCTTCAAATTAATGCGTTCGTTGATTAGCCATTCCTCGTTAGCCATTTCGAATATCTTATTGCGAGACCAATTGCAAGAATTAGTGAATAAAGATAATCTTACAAAGCTCTATACCCGAAGATATTTGGACAATGAAGTAGCGACTACCATTAATAATAAAGGAGAAGACTGTGTGTTTTTATTAATGGATGTCGATGATTTTAAACAAGTGAACGATACGTACGGCCATACGACCGGTGACGATGTCCTTCAACAGATTTCAACCTATATACTTACAGCGATAGATGGATTAGGAATCGCATGTCGGTGGGGTGGAGAGGAAATTGCCATCTTCCTTCCGTCGGCAAGTGTGCACGATGGAGTCCAATTTGCGCAAATGCTAGTGAGCTATATACCGACAGTCACAACTCCTCAAGTGACCGTATCGATTGGGATGTCCACCTGGTCAAGTAAAGAGGGAAAATCATATAACGAACTGTTTCAATCGAGTGACAAAGCACTTTATTATGCCAAAAATAATGGAAAAAACCAATTTGTCATGGAAGGAGTGGCTTCAGCAAAGTAATGTTGCTGAAGTTGCTCTTTTTCTTTTAGAAGAAACAAGGTAAAATGAAAACAGGAAATGTAAGTGCTTACAAAACGGGAGAGGTGGTCGTGAAATGAAAAGGAATAATCTTCATCAAGATACGATTGTCATTCATGAAGGGTATGAGGATGCGCAACATCATGGAAGTTTAGCTGTCCCATTATACCAAACTTCGACTTTTTCATTTGACAATGCATTACAAGGTGAACGAAGATTTGCAGGTGAAGAAGCGGGAAACATTTACTCAAGACTTGGGAATCCGACGGTAAGTGTGCTAGAAGAAAGAATGACTGCTTTAGAAAATGGCGAAGGCGCACTCGCATTTGGATCTGGCATGGCGGCTGTTAGCTCCATACTTGTACATTTAACAAAAGCGGGAGATCATATTCTTTGCTCTAGAGGAATCTACGGCTGCACGTTTGGTCTACTCGGTATCATGAAAGAAAAATATGGTATTACACATAACCTAATTGCAATGAATTCGGAGGAAGCGATTGAACAAGCCATTACACCAAAAACGGTTTGTATATACGTGGAAACCCCTATTAACCCAACAATGGAGCTAGTAGATTTGCACGCAGTTGTGAAGGTTGCGAACAGGCATGGTTTACGTGTTGTCGTCGATAACACATTTACTTCGCCTTACTTGCAAAACCCACTAACCATCGGAGCAGATTTTGTATTGCACAGTGCCACGAAATATATAAACGGCCATGGGGATGTCATTGCTGGAATTCTGGTAGGGAAAGATCGGGAAGAAATGGAGAAAATCCGTTTGACGGTCCAAAAAGATTTTGGTGCAATCATGTCACCATTTGATGCATGGCTCTTACTGCGCGGGCTTAAGACATTGCCAATTCGGATGGAGAGACACACGGCGAATGCAGAGAAACTGTTGGCCTATTTGCAATCGCAAAAACTTGTAGAGTCCATTTATTATCCATATGATATGAATAACCCACAATTTTCAATCGCACAGCGTCAAATGCGTGCTGGGGGTGGTCTCATTTCATTTACCGTACAAGGTGGGAAACAAGGTGCACAAACGTTCATGGATGCTTTAGAGTTAATTAAAATCGCAGTCAGCTTAGGAGATGCAGAGACACTCATTCAACACCCTGCAACGATGACCCATTCTGCAGTACCAGAACAGGAACGTTTAGAAATGGGGATTACAGATTCTTTGTTGCGTTTATCGGTAGGGTTAGAGCATGCAGATGATCTTATTGCAGACCTGGATGCTGCGTTCACAACGCTGCATCAGAAATTAGTCGCACATTGAACAGTAATTGATATACTTGCTGCATAAAAAAAGAAGCGTGAGAGCATTGACGAATTTTGTCAACGCTCTCACGTTCTTTTTGACTATCCTTTAGCGCTTAAAGGAATTTAACTAACACGTCTGTAAACTTTTCCAATCCAACTCGGTCTTCCTCAGTAAATCGGTTGACTTCAGGACTATCAATATCAAGAACGCCAATTAACTGACCTTCTTTCACAATCGGCACGACAATTTCTGACCTGGAGGCAGCGTCACAGGCAATATGGCCAGGGAACTGATGGACATCTGCCACAATGATCGTTTCTTGCTTCAGTGCAGAAGTTCCACAAACGCCTTTCCCGAATGGAATGCGAATACATGCTGGCAGTCCTTGAAAGGGGCCAAGGACTAATTCTTTATTATGATCATTCAAATAGAATCCGACCCAATTGATGCGGTCGAAAAATTGATTGAGCAGCGCAGACGCATTGCTTAAGTTAGCATAACGATTAGTTTCTCCAGTTAGCAATGCATCAAGTTGAAAAGTCAGTTGTTCATATTTTTCTTTCGGGTCAGCTGAATAGCTTGTCGAAGTGAACATGTTGCACCTCCAAAAATTAGTACGTTCATTATAAGGTGTGGACAAATATTCTACAAATTTCGAGCATGCTTTCTACAAAATATAACGTTTTCTCTATAAATCCGTCGTTTTCAGTATGAAAATACTTTAAACATGTTATTATATAAGATAATATTATTTTAACAGAGAATAGATTAGTGACTTCGGAATAGGGGGATCACAATGATGAAATATTTCATCATTCCAATTATTATAGTACTTATACTTGTAACCATCGCCTTTTTGTTTAGGCGTAAACATATTCGAGAAATTGGTAGATTAGAACACGAGAAGCTCCAAATTCAAAACAAGCCGATTTTTGAAGAGATGATGAAAGTTAAACAATTGAATATGACTGGAGAAACCGAGGAGAAATTTGAGCGGTGGCGCAATGAATGGACGGAAGTTATTGACGTCTTTATGCCTGAAATCGATTCTATGCTATTTGACGCAGAAGATATGATTGATCGTTTTAGATTCAAAAAAGCGACTGCTGCTGAGAAAGTAATTCAAGAAAAAATCCGTCACTGTGATAAACGTAAAAATGCTATCTTAGATGAATTAAATGAGCTGATTGGTAGCGAAGAAAAGAACCGAATTGAAATTGAAAAGTTACGGGAACAATACCGGTTGGCAAGAAAGACAGTTTTAGCTCACCAACATGCTTTTGGCATGACCGTCAAGCCGTTGGAGAAAGAATTAGAAGCATTTATGCCGAAGTTTGAAGAGTATGATGAATTGACTGCGAATGGAAATTACTTGCTTGCGCGTGAAATAGTCATTACACTCGCTGCAAAAGGTGATCAATTGTCTAAACTGATTCAAGAAATTCCTTCTTTATTAACGGATCTTCAAAACAAAATCCCTGCGTCTATTCGTGAATTGCGAAACGGAAGTAGGGAAATGGAAGAACAAGGGTATAATCTGCATCACCTTGAAATTACTAGGAAACTTCAGGAGATTGAAGTGTCAATTGAAGAACAGATGAACCGACTTGTAGAACTTGAAATTGACACTGTTCAACAACAAGTAACGGAAATGCTTGATATCATCGAGTCATGTTACGATGCATTAGAAAACGAAGTGAACGCAAGACATTATGTGGAATTGAATTTCGATACGCTGGAAACGTCCCTTGAACAAATTACAAAGTTGACGAGAGAAACTTCTGATGAAGCAGCTTATGTCCAACAAAGTTATCGCTTGGATGAAAAAGAAGCGAAATTACCTGAAATTAGCAGTAAAAAACTCGAGTCTTTGCAAAAGAAATATGACACATTAAAAATACTCGTAGCAGAAGAGGAATCTGCTTACTCCGCTTTGCAACTGGAACTTGCACAAATTACCGAGGAGCTTGAACTCATTGCTATGGAACAGGAAAGTTTAGCAAGTCGTATGAAAAATCTTCGCATTGATGAAAACAATGTGAGGAAAAGACTTGAGACACTCACGAGGGAATTGCAAAGTGTTGATCGCAAGCTGCATCGAGGAAACATTCCTGGCATTCCGGATGATATGGATGCACGATTAGAAGAAGCTGAAGAGCAGTTGTATTTAGTCAGTCAAAGTTTGCAGGAAGTTCCGTTAAATATGGCGGTAGCAGAAAATTATCTTACAAACGCTGAACGTGTTGTCCATGAAGTGAAAGGAAAAGTGGAAGAGTTGTTAGAAAACGTCATGCTGATTGAACGGATTATTCAATACGGTAATCGATACCGTGTGTCCAATCCTGAAATGAATGAACGTTTACTAATGGCAGAAGAATCGTTCCGACAATACCGATATGCGAAAGCGTTGGAAGAAGCCGCGACTGCAGTAGAAGCGGTTGAACCAGGTGCAATGAAGCGAATTGAGGAAATGTTAAAAGAGCATGCATAACGAATGAATAGATATAGCCACCGGCATAATGAGTGCAGGTGGCTTTATCGTGTGAATTTACAAATTGTCAAGCAAATTCATTAATTTAAATGAAATAGAGTGACCCAAACACTGCACCAAGAGAAGTGGAAAGGAAAATACGAATGATTTATTTAGATAATAGCTCGACCACGCAACCGGATAATGCTGTACTGGAGTCTTTTATTGCTGCAAACTTGGAGTATTATGCGAATCCTGCTTCCTTACATAGAATGGGAAGAGAGACTGACGTGCTACTACGAAGAGCGAAAGAACAAATGTTGCAACTTGTCAATAATCGAGAAGGGGAAGTAGTGATTACTTCAGGTGGAACCGAATCTAATAATTTGGCGCTTATCGGATTTGCTATGGCTTATCGCTCCAGAGGAAATCATGTAATTACGACGAAGATTGAACATCCGTCTGTTTTACTCGCTTGTAAGCACTTGGAAACACTTGGCTTTGAAGTCGATTATTTATCGGTAGATGAGCAAGGTATCATTTCAATAGAAGAGTTAGATGAAAAACTTCGCAAAGATACAATTCTTGTCAGCATTATGCATGTCAACAATGAACTTGGCTCCATTCAGCCACTTGCTGCTTGTGCTGAACTCATTCATAAAAAGAGTAGAGCCGTTTTTCATTCTGATTGTGTGCAAAGTATAGGTAAACTGCCAGTTAACATGCAACATCTTGGGGTAGATGCAATTACCGTCTCCGCACATAAATTAAATGGATTGAAAAATACGGGTGCGTTATTTTTGAAAAAAGGGATTAAACCTCAAGCAATCATGCATGGTGGTGGTCAAGAAAATGGTTTGAGGAGTGGGACAGTTTCGGTTCCGAATGCTGTCGCATTGGCGAAAGCGTTAAGGCTCAGTGTAGTTGAAAAAGAGAGAGCGGATTATCGAACGTGGCGGAATCGAGTGTTAGAAACATGCACGAAGTATGAAAATATTCAAGTGCTCTGTCCAAAGAATAGTGCACCACATATCGTATCCTTGGCTTTCCGCGGCATTAAAGGTGAAGTTGCTGTAAACTATTTTCAAGAAAATGGATTAATTGTCTCTACATCTAGCGCATGTTCTTCGAAAAATGGTCAAGCTGGTCATGTAATTGAAGCGATTGGTCTACACAACCGCTTTAAAAACGGGGTAGTGCGAATCAGTTTTGGGAACACTACGACTGATGAGCATATCGAACAATTAGTTAGTGTCATTGAGCGCTTTATTGACGTTATTGAGAAAGGGATGTAATGAATGGATTGGAACGAAATATTAATACGTTATGGTGAGATTTCATTAAAAGGAAGGAACCGTAATCAATTTGTCCGGAAGTTGAGATCCAATATAAAAAATGCATTACGAGATATAGGCTCAATCCAAATTCGAGCTGAACGTGATCGAATGTTTTTGCAAACGGAAAAGCAAGAAGAAATGAAAGAAGTAATCGAGCGTCTTCCGTCTATTTTTGGTATTCAATCTTTCAGTCCAGTTGCCCAATGTGAAGCTACCTTAGATAGTATTAAGCAAAAAGCAATTGAAGTTATCGGGTCTGGTGAAACTGTAGGATGTACGTTTAAAGTGGAAATAAAACGTGCAGACAAAAGTTTTCCTTATGTAACAAGTGAATTGCAACAAGAAATCGGCGGACATGTGCTTCGCCATTTTCCTGAGTTGGTCGTTCAAATGAAAAAGCCCGATATTCTTTTACTTGTTGACATCCGTGAGGAAGGCGCATTTCTGACAGCTAAAGTATATAAGGGTGCTGGTGGCATGCCTGTAGGTTCAAATGGTCATTCGTTGCTCATGTTATCAGGTGGAATTGACAGCCCGGTTGCAGGATATTTAATGATGAAGCGTGGCGTATCGATTGATGCCATCCATTTTGCGAGTCCGCCGTACACAAGTGAGTTAGCGCAGCGAAAAGTGATGGATCTCGCCGAAAAATTATGTTCTTTTGGTGCATCCGTGAGGTTACATGTCATTCCTTTTACTGAATTGCAGCAAGCTGTTGTCCAACAAGTTCCAGACAACTTATCGATGACGACAACACGACGTATGATGATGCAAGTCGCAGATCGTGTGCGAGCAGAGATCGGTGCAATGGCCATTATTACGGGGGAGAGTCTTGGACAAGTTGCGAGCCAAACATTAGAAAGCTTGACGGCTATAAATGAAGTAACGTCAACACCGATTCTACGACCGTTAATCGCAATGGATAAGCTCGAAATCATTGACATCGCTCAACGAATTGATACGTATGATATTTCGATTAGACCTTATGAGGACTGCTGTACGATTTTTACACCATCTAACCCTAAAACGAAACCGAAAATTGAGAAGGTAAATCGTTATGAGAGCTACTTTGACTTTGAGCCGCTTATTCAACAAGCTGTAAATGAACGTACAGTAATTGAAGCAGCCGAGTTGCGCGTAAAAGAAGAAGGATTTATGAACTTGTTGTAAGTTGGTAACAATTACCGTTTAAACCTCCTGTATGATTTTTCGGATACAGTCCATTCTATAGTCACAAGGAGGTGACAACGACATGGCTAACAACAACAACAGCTCAAACCAACTCCTCGTTCCAGGAGTACAACAAGCTCTTGACCAAATGAAGTACGAAATCGCACAGGAATTTGGTGTACAACTTGGACCTGATGCATCATCGCGTGCCAACGGATCCGTCGGCGGAGAAATCACTAAGCGATTAGTGCGTCAAGCTCAACAACAAATGAACGGTTACCAAAAATAACAAAAATGTAAAGAGGAGCTGTCCCGAATTTATTCGGGGCAGTTTTTCTGTTTAAGCGACATAAATTCTTTCTAGTATGTCCAACAATCATGTCACTTATACTTCTATTACGTTAGAAAAATGAATATGTTTTGAAATTTCCGCTTTAGCTTTGTATAATGAATGAAAAGTCGAAAAGGGGCGATCATTTTGAAGCGTGAACAACTACTTGCACCAGCTAACTATAATTTAGTATCGGAATTTGAACAGTACAAAGATACAAAGAAAAATGCATTAATTTATGTGGATGAAAAGGAGCAAGAAAGAACGATTACATACGAGGAATTGTTAGCTTCTGCAAACAAAGTGGCAAATGTTCTAACGGATAGCGGCTTGCAAAAAGGGGATGTCATACTCATCATGGTCCCACGCCTCCTTGAAGCCTACAGCACATATATTGGTGCCATTAAAGCGGGGATTGTTGTCATTCCGAGTTCTGAGATGCTTCGCGCTTCAGATATTGAATATCGACTAGCGCACAGTGGTGCAAAAGCGATTGTGGCGTATGAGTCATATATGGAACAGCTGGAGGCAGTGGAATCAATTGAAGATGTCCAATTGTTTGTCATCGGTCAAGCAAAAGCTGGCCAACAATCACTAACGCAGTTAATGGAAACGGCTTCGACAGACTTCAATGCCGTTGAAACAAAAAGTTCCGATATGGCGTTTTTATCATACACATCCGGAACAACGGGTAAGCCGAAAGGTGTAGTCCATACACATGCATGGGCGTATGCACATTTGCGGACTGCTGCACCAAACTGGCTCGGCATTCAAAGTGATGATATTGTCTGGGCGACAGCAGCACCGGGTTGGCAAAAATGGATTTGGTCCCCTTTCCTTTCTGTGCTCGGCAGTGGAGCGACAGGACTTGTCTATAATGGAAAGTTTAATGTGCAGACATATTTGCAGTTGATAAAGAAGTATGCAGTTAATGTGTTATGTTGCACACCGACTGAATATCGATTCATGGCAAAAGCTGAAGACCTTCAGAATTATGATCTCTCTTCCATTAGAAGTGCGGTATCGGCAGGAGAGCCGCTAAATCGTGAAGTCATTGATATCTTTGAGAAAACATTTAACTTTAGCGTCCGCGATGGATATGGGCAAACTGAAAATACGTTACTCGTCGGTACAATGCTTGGTATGGAAGCAAGACCAGGGTCCATGGGGAAACCGACACCAGGAAACAAAGTTGATATTGTGGATGATGAAGGAAATCCAGTCCAACCTGGTGAAGTGGGTGACATTGCAGTACACGTTTCTACACCTGCTTTGTTTAAAGAATATTTACATGATCCTGAGCGGACGAAGATGCAATTTAGAGGAGAGTATTATATAACGGGCGATCGAGCGAAATTGGATGAAGATGGATACTTCTGGTTTGAGGGACGTGGTGATGATATCATCATTAGTTCAGGTTACACAATTGGACCGTTTGAAGTGGAAGATGCGTTAACTAAACATCCAGCGATACGCGAATGTGCAGTTGTCGGGAGCCCTGATGAAGTGCGAGGGACTATCGTTAAAGCGTTCGTTGTGTTGCGTGATCCATCGATTCAGCAAGACGATCACCTCGTTAAAGAGTTGCAAGAGCATGTGAAACAATTGACCGCACCTTATAAGTATCCGCGAAAAATTGAGTTTGTAGAAGAGTTACCGAAGACTGCGTCTGGGAAAATTATGCGAGTCGAACTTCGCAAACTTGAACAAGCGAAAGAAACGGCAAAATAGTTCTGTTTGAAGTAAATTAAAGAGAAGCGAAGTTGATTCCGATCACTTTCGCTTTTCTTTTTTGTTAGAGGCAAGAGAATCAAACAGAGTAAAATATGTGTGGTAAAGAGTTTGCTGCTTGGTAAAGGGGTTAGCGTCTAAGTTGTAATGTATGAAAAGATAAGTTCTCTTTCTATACACATTCTCGCGACAATTTTTGGTGGAAGATGCTTTGTATCGCGCATAATGGGGTTTGACAAATTGACGGTTTTGTTGGGTGGCGGTTATGCTGTGTTAGGTAGCGGTTATGCTGTGTTTGGTGCGGATATGCTGCGTTTCGCTGCAGTTATGCGGCGTTTGACGCGAATATGCCGGGTTTGGAACGAATATGCCGCGTTTCACTCGAATATGCGGCGTTTGGCGGAAATATGCTTTGTTATAGAGGTTCGTGGTGTTCACTTAGAATACATAGGTAAGTGGAAAACCTCTTAGAACTCCTTTACGGAATGAAATGGAAGGTCTATAATTGGACTATTCTTTTTTGGTGTAAGGGGGTTTTTGGATGCAGACGGAAAAAGGTGGAGTTTTGTTTGTCGTGGGTTCTTTTTTATTGTGGGGATTCATGCCGATTTATTGGAAACATCTGGAGCACGTTGCGAGCGAAGAAATATTGTCAGGTAGAGTTGTTTGGGCATTCGTTTCCACTTTTCTTGCAGTCTTGTTGATGAAGAATGGTAAGCAATTGTGGTCGGATGTGAAAGAGTTATGGTCGAAGCAAAAGCAATTTTGGAGTTTATTTTTGGCAGCTGTTTTAGTGACAGGCAATTGGTTCATTTACATATGGGCAGTTAATCATGATTTTATTGTCCAAACAAGTCTAGGATATTACATAAACCCTCTCGTTTCGGTATTGCTCGGTCTGTTTTTCTTAAAAGAAAAATTATCTACTGCCCAAATGATTGCATTTTTGTTAGCCGTTATCGGTGTCGTGCTTTTGACGATTTCTTATGGGTCAATTCCTTGGATCGCTTTAAGTTTAGCGTTAACTTTTGCATTTTATGGTTTCATTAAGAAAAACATTCAGTTGGATGCGTTGAGAGGTTTGGCGATTGAGACGGCTTTCATTGTTCCGGTTGCTGCTGGCTATTATTTCTTCATTTTTGCAAAAGGGCAAGTTGCTTTTTTGCATGGCGATTTTAAGACTGATCTGTTACTTATCGGTACAGGAATTGCAACTGCACTACCACTTCTTCTGTATGCGAAAGGGATTCAAAAAATCCCGTTATACATGGCGGGTTTCATTCAATACATTGCACCGACTATGATGTTGTTTATTGGTGTGGTAATTTATAACGAGTCGTTTGGGAAAATGGAATTGTTATCTTTCTCAATCATTTGGGCAGGCTTGATTTTGTTTACTGTTTCCAAAGTGTATGAATCGGTTGTTACGAAAAGAAGTGTGCAATAACCGTTGTTTCCAGTAAAAAAGCATGGTTTCTTTTTAGAAATAATGAAACATTTTATCTTGTTAATTCGTATACAGTGTTGGAAAGAGAGAAGGAGGTATACAAAATGGCAATGAAACGATGGATCGCAATCATCGTAGCAACAGTGCTTATCTTTATATCGATAGGCATTAATTCACTTTCGTACATATTTACGAGAGATTTTAATTTGATATTTGAAGAAATGACAGCAAGTGGTGTAGGGTACAATGAAGTTGTTGTTGAACCGGGTACAGGCATGGATCGTATTGCTGTCTTGTCGTTGGACGGTGTCATCCAAGATGTCCAAGCAAGTCCGTTTTTAGGAACAGTCGGGTATAATCACCAAGCCTTTATGTCACAATTACAAGATGTTTTGGACGATCCAACTGTCAAAGGTGTTGTATTAGCTGTAAATACACCAGGTGGTGGTGTGCTGGAGTCTGCTGACATTTATGATGCCATTCGAGCAATTCAACTGGAAAAGGAAATCCCGATTTACGTATCAATGGGAGGGATGGCAGCGTCAGGCGGTTATTACATTGCAGCACCTGCGGAAAAGATTTTCGTTCATCCTGAAACCATCACAGGTTCAATTGGCGTAATCATGGAAAGTGTCAATTTTTCGAAACTGGCTGAAGAAATCGGTATTGATTTTAACACAATTAAGTCAGGGCCTTATAAAGACATGATGAGCGGCTCTCGTGAAATGACGAAAGAAGAACGAGCAATGCTCCAAGAAATGATTGATGACTCATATAATCGATTTGTCGATATCGTAGCGGAAGGCAGACAAATGTCTGTCGAAGAAGTGAAAAAGGTTGCAGATGGCCGGATTATGAACGGTAGGCAAGCAATTGAAGCCGGTTTGGCTGATGAGTTTGGTAAAACCGGAGATGTCATTGATGCATTGAAAGCAGATTATGAACTGGAAAATGCAACGGTGTTTGAATATGCCTCACTCGACAATTTCAGTTCGCTATTTAGTATGAAAGTGCAAAGTCTTTTCGGTAGAAATGTTGAAGCGGAGCTCATCGGAAAAATCCTGACAGATTATCAAGCGCCGCGAATGATGTATTTATACGGTGAAAGATAAGGGGGGAATCGCATTGGCAGATTCATTTGAAGAGAATCATGAACGGATGAATGTGGAAACAGCTAGCCATTCCCCTGTGTATGAAATTGTTCAAACGGAACGCTTTCGGAAACAATATGCAGGTTTTTGGACGCGCTTTTGGGCATATGTTATTGATTTGCTCATTGTGTCGGCTATTAGTGGGATAATCATTAAGCCCATTTTTAGAGTTGTTGATGCAACAATTTCAAATCCACCATTTTTGTTATTTAGCCCATATAAAATCATTGTGCTCGTTTTGTTCCTTGCTTATTTTACAGTAATGACGAGAATATTCAGTCAAACAATTGGAAAGATGATCATTGGCATTAAAGTAGTTCGAAAAGATGGTGAGAAGTTGACGTGGGGTACGGTTTTATTTAGAGAAGGAATCGGACGGTTTATCTCTAAGTTGCTTTTGCTCCCTTATTTGCTTGTCATCTTCATGCCGAAAAAAGAAGCACTGCATGATCTGTTCGCTGATACAATTGTCATTCACGAGCAATCCTATGAAAAAGAAGTGATTGAAGTGAGACAATTACGTGAGGGTGAACAGTTGCAAGGCGGAACGATTGTCTAGTAAAATGAACAGAAATGAAAAGGAGGCGTCGTAATGGCTAATGTTACATTCAACCAGGAGCCTGTTACATTGCTAGGCACAGCGTTAAAAGCAGGGGACAAAGCTCCTGATTTTACTGTGCTTACAACGAATATGAAACCTGTTACGTTAAACGATTCAAAAGGGAAAGTACGCTTAATCAGTGTTGTACCTTCCATTGATACAGGAGTTTGTTCTCAACAAACACGCACTTTTAGTGAACAAGCGACTTCACTTGGTGAGGACGTAGAAGTCTTAACTATTTCTGTAGACCTTCCTTTTGCGCAAGCGAGATGGGGAGCGACAGAATGCATTAAGAATGTGCAGACTTTATCTGATCATAGAGATTTGTCTTTCGGAGAAGCTTATGGAGTAGTGATGAAAGAATTACGCCTATTAGCTCGGTCGATTTTTGTCATTGATAAAGATGACACGATTGCGTATGTCGAGTATGTAAGTGAAGTTACCAATCACCCGGACTACGACAAAGCATTAGAAGCGGTAAGAAATCTAATAGCATAATATGCTGTCAGTAGCCCACTCGGAAAACGGGTGGGCTTTTCTAACCTTGCTAAGAATTGAAGGTGCAGGGAAAAAATGTTGAGTAAGGTAGAGGAGTAACCATGGCGACAAACACAGAACAAATTTTCACATTTATTGATGCATATGCTGCAAACGATCAAGATGGAATCTATTTAGAGGCTGTCATTCAAGCTTGTAATGAATGGTTGTCCGGCGAAGCAAAGCCGGATATTTCGGAAAGTGTAACAAAAGAAGATATTCGAAGAGGTATCCAACTTGCTGTCTTAAAAGGTATGAAACAGCAAGTGCAACCGAATCATCAAATGACACCGGATGCAATTGGTATGCTTATTGGCCATCTGGCTACAAAACTTATGCAAGCAAAAGATGAAGTGCAAGTTTTGGATCCTGCAGCTGGGACAGGGAATCTCTTATTCACTGTCATGAACGCGTTTGGACAAAAGGCATCTGCTTCATCTGTTGAGATTGATGAATTGCTTGTCCGATTAGCTGCCGTTTCTGCAGATTTGATTGAACAACCTGTACAGTTCTTCGTACAAGATGCATTACGCCCATTATTGATCGATCCAGTGGACCTTGTCATTTGCGACGTGCCGGTAGGCTATTATCCAGACGATGACAACGGATTGAACTTTGAAATGATGCCGGCTGAAGGTCATGCCTATGCACATCATCTTTTTATCGAACAATCAATGAAACATTTAAAAGAGGGTGGTTATGGGATTTTTCTTGCACCTGCAACACTATTTGAATCAGACCAAGCATCAATCTTCCATCAATATGTGAAGAAAAATGTACGGATTCGTGCAGTCCTACAGTTGCCAGAGTCGTTGTTTAAAAATCGTGCTCATGAGAAGAGTATTCTTATTCTACAAAAGCCAACCGAAAATATGAAAGTGACACCTGATGTATTGCTTTCAAAAGTACCAAATATGTCTAACAAGCAAGCTATGTCGTCTTTCTTACAAAAAGTTGATGAATGGGCAAATGACATGTAAAGATGTATGAAAAAAGGCAACCCCAGCATTCTGGAGTTGCCTTTTATAATTGATAAATTATACTTCATCTTCAGGAGTACGAACGACTAATACATCGCAAGTTGCTGATCGTACAATATTTTCAGATACACTGCCGATGAGGAAGCGTTCAACAGTATTCAAACCAGTAGCTCCACAAATAATAAGATCCGCTACAAGTCTTTTGGAGAGGTCACGAGAAATCATTGTTTTCGGGGAACCATATTCAACGAGAATATTCACTTTCTCTAAACCTGTTGCTTCTGCTTCTTGCTTATATTCTGTCAGTAGCTCTTCCGCATATTTGTGCGCGCGTTCTGCAATTGATCGATCATAAGCTTCGACAGCAGCGTATGAGCGTGTATCAATGATGTTGACAAGATTCAACACTGCATTGTTGCGCTTAGCAATTCCTACTGCTTTTTTAAATGCCCATTTGGATTCTTTAGACCCGTCGACGGCTACAATAATTTGTTCATATTTTAATACCAAGATTACCACTCCATTTCAGTGAGATTGGTCTTTCTATATACTATCTTCTAGTTAATGTTCAAATCTCCTGCTATCAAATAAAAAACCTTCAAAAAAACTTATTGAATTTGACGAAAATGTTACAACGCCACGGAAATTGTCGAGTGAGTAAGTTGAAAATTTCAATATAGTAAAAATTAAAGTTACATAATGTAAATAATTGAAGCAAATCTCTCATATATCTGATAGAATTGGACTGTACGTTGGTCAAATCGAATACTATTCGAAGCAATCAACCAATTTTCATTTATTTAGGAGGATCAGTTATGCGTATTGGGGTTCCAAAAGAAGTGAAGAATAATGAAAATCGAGTGGCGATGACACCAGCAGGTGCTTTTAACTTGAAGTCAGCTGGTCATGAAGTCCTTATCGAAACAGGCGCAGGATTAGGGTCAAGTTTCACAGATGAGGATTATGTTGCAGCAGGTGCGAAAATTGTCGGAACAGCGAAAGAAGCATGGGATGCCGACATGGTCATGAAAGTGAAAGAACCACTTGCGTCTGAGTTTGGATACTTCAGAGAAGGGCTAATTCTTTTCACATACTTACATCTAGCGCCAGAGTTGGAATTGACAAAAGCGATGCTTGATAACAAAGTTGTGGGAATTGCTTATGAAACTGTCCAAGTGAACAACACACTTCCATTGTTAGCTCCAATGAGTGAAGTTGCTGGCCGTATGGCAACACAAATTGGTGCACAGTACCTTGAGAAAATCCATGGTGGTAAAGGAATTCTTCTTTCAGGCGTTCCAGGGGTATCTCGTGGGAAAGTTACAATTATCGGTGGCGGACAAGCAGGAACAAATGCTGCGAAGATTGCGATTGGTATGGGAGCAAAAGTAACTGTGCTTGATCTTTCGGTTGATCGTCTTCGTCAGTTGGATGAAATGTTTGGAAACGATGTGCAGACGCTCGTTTCAAATCCATTCAACATTGCTGAGTCGGTAAAAGAATCGGATCTTGTCATCGGATGTGTATTGATTCCAGGTGCAAAAGCGCCGAAACTGGTCTCTGAAGAAATGGTGAAATCCATGAAGCCAGGTTCTGTTCTTGTCGATATTGCAATTGACCAAGGCGGAATTTTTGAAACGTCTGATCGAATTACAACACATGACAATCCTACTTATGAAAAACACGGCGTAGTTCATTACGCAGTTGCGAATATGCCAGGAGCTGTTCCACGTACGTCGACAATGGCATTGACGAATGTTACCGTACCTTACGCTTTACAGATTGCAAACAAAGGCTACAAGCAAGCTTGCTTGGACAACCTAGCTTTGCAAAAAGGTCTGAATACACTTGAAGGCCATGTAACGTATAAAGCGGTTGCTGATGCACAAGGGCTCGAATACGTTGCAGCAGAAACACTTTTGAATAAATAATAATAACGCTGTCCGTCAATAGCGGACAGCGTTTCAGACTGTAGACATACACCTTGAATTTTGGTGTTGGCCTACAGTCTTTTTTAAAAAAATAGAGATAAGTTTAACAGTGTTGAAATCCGCCAGAAACGGAAATTAACGCTATATTAGTCGACTAACCGATAAAGTTTACCTGTTTAAGCAAAAGGGTTGGAAATCTACGATTTCCAACCCTTTTGTCGATAATTCGGTTTTATTATTTTGCTTCGATGATTTTTAACTCTTTCGGGAATCTCGTTAGTACTTCTACTCCATTAGCCGTCACGACAACATCGTCTTCGATTCGGACACCAGTGATGTCGGGGTTGTAAATACCTGGCTCGATTGTGAAGACCATTCCTTCGACTAATTCCATCTCATTCGTTCCCGTAATGGACGGGAATTCATGCACGGAAATGCCTAAACCGTGGCCGAGGCGATGAGTGAAGTATTCACCGTAGCCTGCTTCCGTAATGACGTCTCTAGCAGCCTTGTCCAATTCTTTCGCTTTTACTCCTGGACGGACAAGGTCGATCGCTGTCTGTTCTGCTTTTTTGACAGTTTCATAAATCTCACGTTGTTTTTCTGAAGGCTCGCCAAATGCGACCGTTCGTGTAATGTCGGAGCAATATCCTTCATAAACGACACCAAGGTCAAATAAAACGAAATCGCCTTTTTGAATTTTTCGATCACCTGGTGTTCCGTGTGGAGAGGCTGTTTTAGGGCCAGATAACACCATCGTATCAAATGCCATTTTTTCGGCGCCTTTTTTCTTCATTTCAAATTCAATTGCCATTAAGATTTCAAGTTCAGTCTTGCCTTCTGCAATTTCTTTACAGCCAACTTCAATTGCATAATCCGCTAATTCCGCAGCCTTACGTAGTTTGTTTAGCTCATCTTCACTTTTAATATTCCGCATATTGTTTAATTGTTCATCTAAACGAGGGAACTGGGCACTTTGGAAAATTTGCTCCATACGTTCCAGTCTTTCAACGGTTAAATGTGATTTTTCAATCGCGATTTTTTCCAACTCTACCCCTCTTTTGGCAACTGCAGAAGATAGAATATCCCAAGCGTCATCTGTGTCAGCATGACCGACAGCTTCAAAAGCCCAACCAGATGCTTTAACATCAGGCACTTCCATAAGCGGGCAGATTAAGAAAGGTTCAGCTTCCTTGAAAATCATTACGCCTAATAACCGTTCATGTGGTTCGCTGGCGAAACCTGACACGTAGAACACGTTGTCCGGTGTAGTAATAAATGCAGCATCCACATCGTTTTTTTGTAAGTATTCTTGAATCGCTTTAACTTTGGTCACAAATATCCCTCCTAAATTGGGTATTGTTATCATATCAAAAAAAAGGGTATTGTGGTTGCGTGAAGAACTAGATACTAGAGAAAACATATGGAGGGATTTTTACATGAAAGTATCGTACCACGGACATTCGATTGTCAAAATTGAAACAGGTGGGAAGACAATCTTAATTGATCCGTTCATTACTGGCAATGAGTTGACGGATTTGCAAGCTGCTGACCAATCACCGGATGTTATTTTACTGACACATGGTCACAATGACCATGTAGGTGATACGATCGACATTGCAAAACGGTGCAATCCACTAATCATCGCCCCGAATGAACTAGCGGTTTATCTTGGTTGGCAAGGGTTGAATACACATGGCATGAATATTGGTGGTGCTTGTGAATTTGAGTTTGGAACTGTCCGTTATACACAAGCATTTCATAGTTCGTCTTATACGACGGAAGCGAATGAAATCATCTATACAGGTATGCCGGCTGGAATCATTTTTCAAGCTGAAGGGAAAACAATCTATCATGCAGGGGATACCTCATTATTCGGGGACATGGCACTGATCGGCAAAAGGAATGAGATCGATGTTGCCTTTCTTCCAATCGGAGACAATTTTACAATGGGACCAGAAGATGCAGCAATGGCTGTAGAATTACTTCAACCGAAACTTGTTGTTCCGGTCCATTATGATACGTTCCCACCTATTAAGCAAGATCCCGAGGATTTCAAAAAACTTGTCACTGCCCATGAAGTGAAAATCATGAAAGCAGGCGACGTATTAGAAATGTAAGTACAGAAACCGAGTCCCTTCAAGTCGTGAGGGATTCGGTTTTTTGAAGGATGCAGTTGGAGAAGTTTTATCGGTCAACAAACTACACGACAATAACTTCTTCTTACGCTATTTTCAAGGAACTATGCTAAAATGGTTGTAGGTGAAATAAGGAAAAAGGTGAAAACATGTCGACAAAACATGAATTGATATTACGCTATATCGAAGGGTTGGCAGTCGGCGAAAAAATTTCTGTCCGGCAAGTTGCTCGAGCGCTCTCGGTCAGTGAAGGAACAGCTTATCGAGCAATTAAAGAAGCTGAAAACCAAAAATTGGTCAATACGATTGAACGCGTGGGCACAATTCGAATTGAGAAGAAGAAAAAAGAAAATATTGAGCGACTGACATTTGCCGAAGTTGTCAATATCGTGGATGGTGTCGTTCTCGGTGGACGAGATGGTTTGCATAAGACGTTGACAAAATTTGTTATTGGTGCGATGCAGTTAGAAGACATGAGACGCTATATTGATGCGGGGAGTCTTCTAATCGTCGGAAACCGTTTGAAAGCTCATGAGCTTGCATTACGGGAAGGTGCAGCTGTACTCGTGACAGGCGGTTTTGATGCTGCTGATGAAGTAAAGCAGCTCGCAAACGAATTAAATCTCCCAATCATCTCTTCAAGTTATGATTCTTTTACCGTTGCAACGATGCTAAACCGAGCGATTTATGATCAGCTTATTGAAAAAGAGATACTTTTAGTAGAAGACATTGTAACACCACTGGCAGAGACGATTACTTTTTTTCCGAAGGACAGTGTCGCGCATTTTAACGAAGTGAATCGCCAAACCGTCCATTCAGGCTACCCGGTTATCGAAAAAAACGGTAAATTAGTTGGTATTGTCACGTCTCGTGATGCTGTTGGTAAGCATGAGTCAGAACTAATAGAGAAAGTGATGACACCCCATCCAATTACGGTAAGCGGTAAGACAAGCGTAGCGTCAGCTGGTCATAGTATGATTTGGGAAGGCATAGATTTAATGCCGGTTGTAAGTGAAAGCGGCTTATTGGAAGGGATCATTAGTCGGCAAGATGTATTGAAGGCCTTCCAGATGACGCAACGTCAACCTCAACAAGGGGAGAAAATTGACGACATCGTCAAAAACCAAATGAAAACCGTTCCGGAACACCCGCAAAACATTGAGTTTACGGTTGCTCCCCAAATGACGAACCAATTCGGGTCGTTATCGTATGGTGCATTGACAACTTTGTTGACAGATGTCGGTAACCGAGCGATTAAAATGAGGAAACGCGGAGAATCTGTTCCAGAGAACATGACGATTTACTTTATTAAACACGTACAACTTGGCAGTACGGTTGTTGTCGAACCTCGGATTTTACAAATGAGCAGAAGGTTTGTCAAAGTGGATTTCGATTTATTTACGGATTCCGAGCTTGTTGCCAAAGCAATGGTCATGTACCAATTGTTTGAGCGATAAATAAAAAAAACTGATGCAAACACATCAGTTTTTGTTTAGACTCGTCTCTTCATCAACGAATTGTTTATAATGCTTTGATGCTTTGTAGTTAAACGTTATAATGTATGCACCAAAAATGATAAAGAGGCCAGCGATTACATATGTAGCGGTTCCTCCAAAGAGTAAGACTTGATTCAAACCGAAGAAGAAAAGCAAAGTCCCTAAAAAAATACCGGCCTGGCTAGCAAACATTTTTTTGCGAATAGGGAATACTTGACTCGTTCTGAATTGTCTTGTTTTGAAATAAAAATAAAAGACGCCCGAAGCGACAATGAAAAAGACAAGAAAGAAATTTAGAGTTTTCATATGTGTGAGCCTCCATCAAAGAACTTCTTCCATTGTAGCGGCTTTTTGATCGGAATGCGAACAGAAATCATCGAATAATGGAGGATTCAAAATTTGAAAAGACAAATCATCGACACAATTGAAAAATATGACAAAATCATTATTCATCGTCATGTCAGACCAGATCCTGATGCGTACGGTTCACAAGTAGGCTTAAAAGAACTTATTTTAGCGAATTACCCTGAAAAGCAAGTTTTTGCCGCTGGAGTACATGATGAGCAACTAACTTACTTGGCAAGTCAAGATCAAATTGACCCGTCCGATTATGAAGGTGCACTCGTTATTGTGACAGACACGGGTAACACTGAACGAATCGATGCTGCTTCATGCTACCAAGAGGCTGCTTGTCTATGTAAAATTGATCATCATCCGAATGTTGACCCATATGGTGATATTAGGTGGGTCGATACAGAAGCGAGTTCTACTTCTGAAATGATTTATCTGTTGTTTGAAGCAGGACGGGATCATTATGACTGGAAGATGTCAGACGTATGTGCACGGTTGCTCTTTGCAGGAATTGTCGGCGATACGGGTCGATTTATTTTCCCTAGCGCGACGGTGAGGACTTTTGAAATTGCTAGTGCGTTAAGTAGGTATGCGTTTGATCGAACTAAATTGTATGCAGATATGTATGAGGAAGATCGACGATTGTTGCATCTAAAAGGGTATATTTACCAAAACTTTACGATGGATGAACACGGAACAGCGTATATTAAGATTAACAAATCGCTTTTACAAGAGTATGGTGTGACAGCGAAAGAGACGTCGCAGCTTGTTGGCGTCCTTGGGGATGTAAAAGGCATTTGTGCATGGGTCATTTTCGTTGAAGAAGAAGATCAGATCCGTGTTCGTTTACGCTCAAAAGGGCCAATCATTAATCAGCTTGCAGCACAATATAATGGTGGTGGCCATCCGTTAGCGTCCGGTGCATCGATCTATAAATGGGAAGAGGCGGATGAAATCATTCGGAAATTGAGGGACTTATGTGTGACACATTAACAAGTCGGAGGGATGCGCTGTGACACTTGTCTATCCGCAAATTGTAACCGGCGCTGATCTGCTGCGCGGAATTATTAAGCTTGATGAATTGGCCCCGCTTCTAAAAAGAAGAGGGGCTCGAGCTGTTGGTATCGTCAATTCTAAAATGTACGGTGTCCGATCGTTTACGAAGGTGATGAAAAAATATGACATTCATGCAGTCATCGGTCTATCGATAACACTTGAGCTTCCAGATGAGCGTGAAGTACTTCTTTACGTTTATGCAAAAGATGACAGCGGGTATAAGAATTTGTTGAAAATCAGCAGTGCGAGCTCGATTCGAAATCAAGAGACATTCCCGTTCAAGTGGTTGCAGGCGTACAGTGCGGGCTGCGTTTTTGTTTGTCCAATGACAGATGCTTCATGGGAAGGATTACGAAATAGTGAAACAGTAAAACTTTTACAGGATGCTTGTCAAACGATTTTCATCGGAATTTCTCGCCCGGGTGGACAGGTGCATTCAGAAGAACAAGTAATGACAGCGATTGCCCAAGAAATAGCTGCCCCAATCTGTGCGGTGCAAGAAGCAAGGTATATTCATCGCGAGGAAGCGTTCACATATGAGATAGCGACTGCCATTCGCCTAGGGTGCAAATTGAACGATCCCACGCGACCGAAGATGGACTTTACGCATGCCTATTTGCCTGATGCACAAACGTTTGCCCAATGGTTTGCTGATTGCCCTCAATGGCTGGAGAACATGCAAGACCTTTTGCTAGCTTGTAATGCTGAATTACCGCCTGGCGAAACGCTCATGCCCACTTTTCCGATTGAGACCGGTATGTCTACGGTCGATTTGTTAAAAAGGAATTGTGAAAGGGGACTAAAAAAGAGGGTCGGGCAATTACGTGAACAGTATGTAGTTCGGTTGCAAAAAGAATTAGATGTCATCGGCTCAATGGGGTATGCTGATTACTTTCTCATCGTTGAAGATTTTATGCGCTTTGCGCGAGAACATGGAATTTTAACTGGACCAGGAAGGGGGTCCTCAGCTGGTTCGCTTGTCGCGTTCTCATTAGGAATTACAGATGTTGACCCGTTGCAATATGGTTTAATCTTTGAACGGTTTTTGAATCCTGGACGTATTACAATGCCGGATATTGATATTGATTTTGCAGATAACAGACGTTCGGAAGTCATTGCGTATGTTGCAAAGAAATACGGTAAAGCACATGTCGCCCAAATTATTACTTTTGGTACATTGTCAACAAAAGCGGTAGCTAGAAATGTTGCAAGGGTATTTGATTTTTCATCAGAGGAAATGTCTTTCATCTCTAAACAAATTCAAGAAGGACAAACGAAATCTTTGGAAGAAGCCGTGCAACAATCAAAGCCGCTACAAGACTGGATTGCAATGGATGTGATAAGAAATAAGTGGTATGAAGCGGCGGTGAAATTGGAAGGATTGCCAAGGAATGCATCGACACACGCTGCAGGTGTCATATTGTCTCCAGTGGCGTTAGTTGAAACGGTCCCTGTCCAAAATGGAGGAGATGAGCTCTATTTAACACAGTGGGCTATGGGAGATGTGGAAGAAGCCGGCTTGTTGAAAATGGATTTCCTAGGTCTCCGGAATTTAACATTAATGGATCGTATTAAGTCCATGATTGAGCATGACAAAAGCATAACCATGGATTTTCAAAAGATTCCTTTAACGGATCGACGCACGTTCGATTTATTCAAAGCTGGCGATACGACAGGCGTGTTTCAATTTGAATCAGCTGGTATGCGTGATGCCCTCCGACTCATACGACCTGAAACATTCAGTGACTTGTATGCAATTAACGCCTTGTATCGTCCGGGCCCTATGGATAATATTCCGTTATATAGCAAAAGGAAAAATGAGGGTCAGCCTATTGAGTATGTGCACCCTCAATTGAAGCCGATTTTAGAGGAGACAAAAGGAATAATCGTCTATCAAGAACAGATTATGCAAATTGCTGTACATGTTGCTGGTTTCACTTTTGCAGAAGCAGATTTACTTCGACGTGCTGTTAGTAAAAAAAATAGGGATGTATTAGAAAAGGAAAAAGCTCACTTTGTAGAAAGTGCGGTTGCTAACGGGTTCCCTAAGCAACCTGCAACAATAATTTATGAACTGATTGTAAAATTTGCTGATTACGGTTTTCCAAAAAGTCATGCCGTTGCTTATTCGTTAATTTCTTATCAATTGGCTTTTCTAAAGGCAAATGAACCGACGTATTTTTATGCTGCACTCTTATCAATGGTAGCAGGAAGTCCAGAAAAGACGACGGAAATCATGCAAGAAATCAGAAAAAAAGGTATCCATGTACTTCCTCCTTCCGTAACAAGAAGTAAATACTTACATATTGTTGAAGGGCAATCCATTCGAATTGGATTAGGAGCTATTAAAGGCATTTCCTTTGCATTTTATCAACAGTTGAAAACTGCTAGAACCGCTCAAAAATGGGATTCGATGTTTGACTTTGCTGCGGCAATTGGAGGACAACACTTTACAGATAAAACAATCCAACCACTGATTAAAGCAGGAGCATTGGACGAATTCCATGAGAATCGGGCAGTTTTACTCGCTTCCGTGGAGGCAGCAAAAAACCATGCTATGTTTATCGGGGCAGAAGATGACTTGCTTCATGAAGTCATGAACGCTGTTGCAAAGCCGAAATATTCACCAGCTGGAAAGATGCCGAGATTGGCATTGCTCGAATATGAGCGGGAAGTGCTAGGTTTCTACTTATCAGAACATCCTGCTACCGAGATGAAAAAGCGGTTGAAGCATCATGTATTGGACATAGTGGACGCTCAGACTTCGGGGAAACGTTCGGTTGTGAATATGCTTGGAATGATTATGGAAGTGAAAAGAATTCGGACAAAAAAAGGCGAAGCAATGGCATTCTTTACATTACAAGATGAGACTGGCGAAGTATCTTGTACGCTCTTTCCAAAGCAATATGCTTCCTTGAATGTCCATTTGCAAGAATTGATTATCGTCCAGGCGAAAGGAACAGTAGAGAAGAGAAATGGACAACATCAGTTGATCATTCAAGACATTTCACCAATATGAAACTGTCGACAGCACATTTGTAAGGATGATGAAGCGGAGTGGGTTCATCCTCAAAGTGCTGGGTGGCAGTTTTTTTGTGAAATTTTTCACGTTATACTTTACGGCTTGGTTTCTTTTCTGTATGCTTATAAACAATAGTGGTCTGACCACTTTTCAACAAAAGACGTCCAAAGGGGCACCAAAATGGAAACTATAAAACCTTCATCTAAAATGTTTCTTGATATTGTTGGAGAACTACGTCTGATGATTAAGGCGGAAGGCATTGCTGTTGGTGATAAACTCCCGTCTGAACGCGTGTTAGCTGAACGGCTTCAAGTTGGGAGATCCACGATTCGCGAAGCGCTTAGAAGTTTGGAGTTATTAGGTTTAATTGAAACGAGGCGTGGAGAAGGGACATTTTTATCGGATTTTAAAAAGCATCAACTTGTCGAAGTGCTCTCTACTTTCATTATGCAGCAACCGAATTCGGCGATGGATGTAAAGCAGACGAGGATTATCCATGAAAAAGCGGCAATTCGTTCAATATGCAAACAGGAAGAGAAGCGACAATTACCTGTTTGGCAAAGCCTTTTAGTAAGGCTTGAGGAAGACGGAGCGGTTTTGAGAGAGGACATCATCCGTGAGATGATTGTAGTGACTGATAACCGGTTGTCATTAAAAATTTGGTTTTTGTTGAAGCGATATAGTAGAGTTCCCTATGAAGAATTGACAACTGCTGCAGAAAAAGAAACTGTAAAAGTGTTGTTGGAAAATATAGTAAGTGGTCTTGAGGAAAAAGCAATTACTGCCTATGACAATTGGATTGAAATAATTGAGGGGGAAGTATGATATGATTCGTGATTTGTTTAAGAAAAATAGCCATAAAGCTGTGACCATACCTTCTGAAGAGGCTAAAAACGATGTGCCTGAAGGGTTAATGACAAAATGTCCAGCGTGTAAAGAAATCATCTTGACGAAAGATTTGATGAAGACTGCAAAAGTATGTCCAAAATGCGATCATCACTTCAAGATGACAGCTTGGGAGCGTGTTGATTGTTTATTTGATAAAGATACTTTTGAGCCAATGGATAGCCATTTACAAACGGAAAACCCATTACGTTTCCCATCTTATACAGAAAAGGTGAAATCGGATGCAGCGAAAACAGGCCTAAATGAAGCTGTTCTTACGGGTGTCGGAAAAATTGGCGGTTGCGAAGTTGCAGTTGCCATTATGGATTCGCATTTCAGAATGGGTTCTATGGGTTCGGTAGTCGGTGAAAAAATAACAAGAGCGGTGGAGAAAGCGACAGAGAAGAATATCCCTGTTCTTATCTTCTCAGCGAGTGGTGGCGCACGCATGCAAGAAGGAGTCCTATCCTTAATGCAAATGGCCAAAACGAGTGTTGCATTAAAAAGACATTCGGATAAAGGCTTGCTATTTATCTCCATTATGACGTATCCAACAACTGGTGGCGTGTCTGCGAGCTTTGCATCTGTTGGGGATATTAACCTTGCAGAACCAAAAGCACTGATTGGATTTGCGGGAAGAAGAGTTATTGAACAGACTGTAAGAGAGAAATTACCTGAAGATTTCCAAACCGCGGAGTTCCTTCTGGAGCATGGTCAAGTAGATGCAGTCATCCATCGTTGTGATATGGCTGAAGAACTTGCAAAATTGCTCAAGTTGCATGAAAGAGAGGGTAATTGAAATGAGTAAGACATTAGCCTTTGAAGAACCAATTGTTAAATTGCGCGAGAAGATTGCAGAGTTGGAAGAATTCACTTCATCCAATGATGTCGACCTCACAGCAGAAATTACAAATTTGAAAACACGTTTAAGCAATTTGGAAACTGAAATTTATACAAACATGGAACCTTGGGATCGTGTTCAAGTAGCAAGACATCCTCAACGCCCGACTACAAAAGAGTACATAGAAGAGTTGTTTGAGGATTTCTTTGAACTACACGGGGACCGCTGCTTCGGTGATGATGCTGCGATTGTGGCAGGAATTGGATCATTTGAATCCAAGCCAGTTACAATTATTGGTCACCAACGTGGAAAAGATACAAAAGAAAATGTGAAACGGAATTTTGGAATGCCTCATCCTGAAGGCTATCGGAAAGCTCTTCGTTTGATGAAACAAGCTGAAAAATTCGGTCGACCAATTATTTGTTTCATTGACACAAAAGGTGCGTATCCCGGTAAAGCAGCTGAAGAACGTGGTCAAAGTGAGGCGATTGCACGTAATTTGGTCGAAATGGCTGGCTTGAAAGTCCCTGTCGTTTCAATTGTGATCGGTGAAGGTGGAAGTGGTGGAGCGCTTGCACTAGGGGTTGCCAACCATGTCCACATGCTTGAACATTCCACTTACTCGGTTATTTCGCCTGAAGGCGCAGCTTCAATTCTCTGGAAAGATTCAAGTTTGTCGAAGCAAGCGGCTGAAGCTATGAAGATAACTGCTCAGCATTTGAAACAAATGGAGATTATAGACGAAATTATTCCTGAAGTATTAGGAGGCGCGCATCGTGATGCAAAAGCGCAAGCTGAAAATATGAGAAATGTTTTACGTAATTCGTTAGAAGTGCTTGGTAAGATGGATGAAAATGAAATCATTGAAAACCGGTATAAGAAGTTCCGGAATATAGGGGTATTTACTGAATAAGTCGAGGTGCGGGCAAGTCCCCGCATCTTTTCGTGTTTTCCACAACTACTTGTAAAGGATGTGCTCGCGTTGAAGAAAATAGCTGTTTTGACAAGTGGCGGTGACGCGCCTGGAATGAATGCTGCAGTCCGTGCTGTTGTTCGTAAAGGAATTTATGAAGGTCTTCAAATAGCAGGAGTGTATAATGGCTATCAAGGATTGATTCAAGGGAAAATTGAACAGTTGGAACTTGGTTCGGTAGGAGATATCATTCAACGTGGAGGAACAATGCTCCGGTCAGCGCGCTCTCCTGAATTTATGACAGAGGAAGGTCGAGCAGAGGCTGTCAGACAACTTCATGCAAATGGGATTGATGGACTTGTTGTAATCGGTGGTGATGGATCTTTCCGTGGGGCATATGAATTAGTCAAGTTGGGTATTCCGTGTGTATGTGTGCCTGCAACAATCGATAATGACATCAATGGAACGCAGTTTACAATTGGTTTCGACTCGGCATTAAATACAGTCATTGATGCAATTGACAAAATACGGGATACGGCGACTTCACACGAACGTACTTTCATCATTGAAGTGATGGGTAGGGATGCGGGTGATTTAGCGCTTTGGTCAGGTCTTGCAGGGGGAGCAGAAACCATTCTGATTCCTGAAGAAGGCTTTGCAATTGATGAAATCATTACAAGATTACAAAGCGGTTCTGGTCGTGGGAAGAAACATAGTATCATCATTGTTGCTGAAGGTGTGATGACTGGATCAGCCCTCGCTGAAGTCTTAAAGGAAAAAGCAGGGATTGAAACACGTGTGTCTGTACTGGGACATATTCAAAGAGGCGGCTCTCCTTCAGCGAGAGATCGTGTCATTGCGAGTCAGTATGGTGCGAGAGCTGTGGAAGTGCTTTGTGAAGGACGAAGTGGCATCGCGATTGGAATGCAGAACAATATGGTGGTAGACTATGACTTGGATGTAGTTTTTAACCCTTCTGACCATACATTTGACAAACAATTGTATAAGTTGTCGAAAGAGTTATCAATTTAAAGAAGAGTAGACGAAAGGGCGTTGAAATGATGAGGAAGACAAAAATTGTATGTACAATCGGACCTGCTAGTGAATCACCAGAAACTCTGGAACAATTGATGGAAGCAGGTATGAATGTAGCGAGGCTTAACTTTTCACATGGTTCACATGAAGAGCATAAAGCGAGGATTCTAGCCATCAGGGAAGCGTCTAAAAAGACAGGTAAAGTAGTAGGGATCTTGCTCGATACGAAAGGACCCGAGATTCGAACGCACTCCATGAAGAACGGGCTTGTTGAACTCGTGACAGGACAAAAAATTGCGATTTCCATGTCTGAAGTTGAAGGGACAGAGGAGATGTTCTCTGTTACCTACGACAAGCTGATTGATGATGTGGATAAAGGCTCTGTCATTTTATTGGACGATGGCCTCATTCAACTGGAAGTCATCGAGAAAGATGTGGCGAATGGACTGATTCATACACTTGTTATCAATTCAGGTCCTTTGAAAAATAAAAAGGGTGTAAACGTACCAGGTGTTTCTGTTCAATTGCCTGGTATTACCGAAAAGGATAAGGAAGATATTTTATTCGGTATCGACCAAGGTGTTGACTTCATTGCGGCTTCTTTTGTCAGAAGAGCATCTGACGTTATGGAGATTCGTGAATTGTTGGAGAAAAACAGCGGTGGCCATATCCATATCATCCCGAAAATCGAGAATCAGGAAGGTGTAGACAATCTCGATGATATTTTAAACGTTTCAGATGGTTTGATGGTCGCTCGTGGAGATCTCGGTGTGGAGATTCCGGCAGAAAAAGTTCCTCTCGTTCAAAAGAACATGATTGAGAAATGTAACCAAGTCGGAAAACCCGTTATTACAGCAACTCAAATGTTAGATTCCATGCAACGCAATCCTCGTCCGACGAGAGCGGAGGCGAGTGACGTAGCGAATGCAATTCTAGATGGTTCTGATGCCATTATGCTATCTGGTGAGACAGCTGCTGGACTATACCCGGTAGAGTCAGTACGCACGATGGATCGAATTGCACAAACTGCAGAAAGTGCTGTTGACTATCGAGCTGTCGTTTCTACACGTCGGAAAGAAAAACAAGGCAATATGACAGAAGCAATTGGTCAAGCCGCAGCATATACAGCCATTAATTTGAATGTAAAAGCTGTTTTAGCACCTACTGAAAGTGGTCATACTGCCAAAATGATTGCGAAATACCGTCCAGGTTGTCCAATTATTGCAATGACTTCATCAGAAATTTGTTCACGTAAACTTTCACTTGTTTGGGGAATTTATCCGATCATTGGTGAACGAGTGCATTCGATTGATGAAATTTTACAAGAATCTGTAGAAGAAAGTGTGAAACACCAATATGTGACGCACGGTGATGTCGTCATTATCACTGCAGGTGTTCCTGTTGGTGAAGCGGGCACGACGAATCTGATGAAAATCCATGTCATTGGTGATATGCTTGCCAAAGGTCAAGGAATCGGAAAATCAGTTGCTTTCGGTCAGGCAGTCATTGCGCATAATGCACAAGAAGCATTGGCACACGATGTCGACGGTAAGATCATCGTCACAAACTCTTCTGATCGTGACATGATGCCGGCAATTGAGAAGTGCGCTGGATTAATTACCGAAGAAGGTGGATTGACGAGCCACGCAGCGGTTGTCGGTTTAAGTTTAGGCATTCCGGTCATTGTTGGAGTGGAGAAAGCGACCGAATTGATTATCCACGGAAAAGACATTACAATGGATGCGGAGTCTGGAGTCATTTATAATGGACATGCAAGTGTCCTATAAGTATTTACGAAACGATTACAGGAAAATGTAGTCGTCACATTTCAAAAGGCTGTCTTTCGTTCAATCGGAAGCAGCCTTTTCAGGATTGGAGGAAATGCAGAATTGAAATGGCTAATTGCAGCGTTTATCCTCGTACCAACTGCAGAAATTGCGCTTTTGTTATATTCCGGAAATCAATTGGGCGTAATGCCGACTGTCCTCCTTATTTTGCTAACTGGTTTAGGCGGCGCTTATCTTGCAAAACGACAAGGGTTAAAAGCGTGGAAGGAACTGCAAATAAGAATGTCGTCCATGGAAACACCAGGTAATGCAATTATTGATGGCCTATGTATTTTCATTGGAGGAATTCTTCTCATGATGCCTGGCTTTTTGACAGACTTCGCCGGCCTGTTGCTATTGTTCAATGGACCAAGAAATCTCATTCGACCATTCATCGTGAAATGGATATACAATAAAATGAAAAAAGGCCAGATTATTATTCGATGAAATAAGGATGCTTCTTTAACTTTAACGCAGCGAACAAAAGAAAAGGTGTTAGTAGGATTCCGGGAAGTCCGAACAAATAGAAAGAGCAAACGGTTATGAAAAACGCATGAATCGGTTGTACACGAAAAGCAGATGCCCACATGAGCGACTCGGCCATCTGTCTTGCGATGATGACAAAGATGTATAAGAGCAATAATGCGATCGCGACAATCATTTTATTTGAATAAAAGAAGAAAGCAGCCATTGGAATGAGGAAGAGACCGATTCCAAGTAATGGCAAACTGTCAACGAGTGATACAAGGAAAGCGCTTCCGATTGGAGAGCTAAAATCCAGAAGTGTAAAACCAATCCCCAAAATGATAAAGGTCAACAAAAATAGTCGAGCTTCCACAAAAACAAAAGTTCCGATCAGTTCCCCCGCTTTTGTAAAAATCTTTTTGGCTGGTTTCTTCATGCTGATAGGGAAATAGACTAGAAACCAGAATCGATTCTTTCCTGATTCACGCAACGCAAAAAAATAGGCGACAAGAAAAATGAAAAGGCTAAATAATCGTTGGAATAATGTAGTCGTAAATGCAATGGCATGTTCGAGTAGTGCGTGTCCGTATTCGGCAACTTTTTCTTCTAGGAACGTAAATACTTTTCCTGAAACATCGGAGTTGGCAGTGTACGGAGCAAGGTGCTTTTCTACAATCGGGACGGTATCAATGAGCCCGTGAATGGCAATGAACGAAAACGTGCTTACAATAAATATGATAGATAACATAACAAACAAAGTGGCAATTGTTAGCGGTAGCTTAGTGACGGTGCGTAGTGCAGTCAATATTGGAGCTGTGAAATAGGCAATAATGATTGCAATGCCAACTGGCGGGACAAAGTAAATGAAAATGATTGCGAAGATTGCAGGAAACCAACTTAGTGACAACTGTTTAATCGACTCATGTTGTACGTGTTTTTTGATCAAATTTCCACCCTTTTTCACTTTTTTACAATGAAAACAAGCGTTTTCATTCACAAAACTGTAATATTTGCTTATAATGGTGAATGTAAGCGTTACACACTGAAGTAAATAAGTAGATTTGTCTATGTTTACAAGGTTTTTGTAGATATATAGACAAAATTGAGTGAAGGAGCGATTCAAATGACAGCAACAAAAGGATTAGAAGGAATCGTAGCGACACAATCTGCCATCAGTTCTATTATTGATGACACCCTTACATATGTCGGTTACGATATTGATGATCTTGCTGAAAATGCAAGCTTCGAGGAAGTTGTGTATCTACTTTGGCATCAACGTCTGCCAAAAGCAGATGAACTTGCTGAATTCAAACAACAACTAGCGGATAACATGTCGATTCCACAGCCTGTACTTGATCATTTCAAGACGTACCCAATCGACAAAGTGCATCCTATGGCTGCGGTAAGAACAGCTGTAACTCTTCTTGGATTATACGATGAGAATGCAGAAGATATGTCTGACGAGGCGAACTACGAGAAGGCGATTAAGCTCCAAGCGAAAATCGCAACAATTGTTACTGCTTTTTCACGTATCCGTAAGGGACAAGAACCTGTTGCACCTAAGAAGGATCTCGGTTACGCAGCAAACTTCTTATACATGTTGACAGGAGAACAGCCGCAAGAGATTGCAATTGAAGCATTCAATAAGGCACTCGTACTGCATGCGGATCATGAGTTAAATGCATCCACATTCACTGCACGTGTTTGTGTAGCTACTTTATCTGATATGTATTCAGGTGTTACCGCAGCGATCGGCGCTCTTAAAGGTCCACTTCATGGTGGAGCGAATGAGCAAGTGATGAAGATGTTAATGGAAATCGGTTCTGAAGACAAAGTTGAATCTTTTATCAGAGAAAAACTTGATAACAAAGAAAAAATTATGGGCTTCGGTCACCGTGTCTATCGTAAAGGTGATCCACGCGCGAAACATCTACGTGAAATGTCTAAAAAGCTAACAACTCTTCGCGGAGAAGAGAAATGGTACAACATGTCACAACAGATTGAGTCAATTGTTACAGGTGAAAAGAATTTACCGCCAAATGTTGATTTCTATTCAGCTTCGGTTTATCATTCACTTGGTATCGATCATGACTTGTTCACGCCTATTTTTGCAGTTTCACGTTTCTCTGGATGGACGGCACACATTTTAGAGCAGTATTCGAACAACAGATTGATCCGTCCACGTGCAGAGTATATCGGTCCGGATATGCAAAAATATGTACCAATCAATGAGCGATAACAGTTGTTTAACTGAATAGACAAGCTTTTTGGGGCAGTATCCGGTATACTTGCCCTCTCATCATGAATTGGAGGAATTATCAATGGCGAAAATTACAGTAACTAACGGTGTTTTAAATGTTCCAGATGAAGCAACAATTCCATTCATTATCGGTGACGGTACAGGTCCTGATATTTGGCATGCAGCTTCCCGCGTAATTGAAGCGGCTGTAGAAAAAGCTTATGAGGGAAAAAAGAAAATTGAGTGGAAAGAAGTTCTTGCAGGTGAAAAGGCATTCAACGAAACAGGTGAATGGTTGCCACAAGAAACGCTTGATACAATCGAGGAATATTTGATTGCAATTAAAGGTCCTTTAACAACTCCAATCGGTGGAGGTTTCCGTTCATTGAACGTAGCTCTTCGTCAAGAGTTGGATCTCTACACTTGCCTACGTCCGGTACGTTATTTTGAAGGTGTTCCTTCTCCAGTGAAACGTCCTGAAGATTGTGATATGGTTATTTTCCGTGAAAATACGGAAGATATTTATGCGGGTATTGAATACAAAGAAGGTTCAGAAGAAGTAAACAAGCTGATTTCATTCCTTCAAACAGAAATGGGTGTCAATAAAATCCGTTTCCCTGAAACTTCTGGTATTGGTATTAAACCAATTTCCAAAGAAGGAACAAAACGTCTTGTTCGTGGCGCATTGAACTATGCAATTAACGAAGGTCGTAAATCATTGACACTTGTTCACAAAGGGAACATTATGAAGTTCACTGAAGGAGCTTTCAAAAACTGGGGCTACGAAGTGGCTGAAGAAGAATTCGGTGACAAAGTATTCACTTGGAACCAATACGATAAAATCAAAGAAACAGAAGGTACGGAAGCTGCAAACAAGGCACAAGCTGATGCTGAAGCAGCTGGTAAAATCATCGTAAAAGATTCAATCGCTGACATCTTCTTACAACAAATTCTTACACGTCCAAAAGAGTTTGATGTTGTTGCAACAATGAACTTGAATGGTGACTATATTTCTGACGCACTTGCTGCACAAGTTGGTGGAATCGGTATTGCTCCAGGAGCGAACATCAACTACGTAACAGGACATGCGATCTTTGAAGCAACTCACGGAACTGCACCTAAATATGCAGGTCTTGACAAAGTAAACCCTTCATCTGTATTGCTTTCTGGTGTTATGATGCTCGAGCATATGGGTTGGAACGAAGCGGCTAAAATGATCATGGCTTCCATCGAGAAGACAATTGCTTCTAAAGTGGTAACATATGACTTCGCGCGTCTAATGGACGGTGCGACTGAAGTGAAGACTTCTGAGTTTGCTGATGAATTGATCAAAAACTTATAATTCATGAATCCATCCTCCTTTATTGTCTTTGGACAATGAAGGGGGATTTTTCTTTGCTTCATAGGACTTTCCAATGGGACGTTGCCTAAAGCCGTTAGGAGTTTACGGTTTTGTGGTAGACTATGGTAGAGGGCATACCCTTCGAATACTTGCAACAGAAAAAGGAGAGTTTTCTAATGACATTGAAACGGAAGAAAGTCTCAGTTATCGGTTCAGGTTTCACAGGTGCAACAACAGCATTTCTGCTTGCGCAAAAAGAATTATGCGATGTAGTACTTGTCGATATTCCACACATGGAAAATCCGACAAAAGGAAAAGCACTCGATATGCTCGAAGCAGGACCTGTACTAGGTTTTGATGCGCAAATTACTGGTACAGCATCATACGCTGATACTAAGGAATCCGATATTGTCATCATAACAGCCGGTATTGCACGAAAGCCAGGTATGAGCAGAGATGACCTCGTGCAAACAAATCAACAAATCATGAAAGATGTAACAACTGAAATTGTGAACTATTCTCCGAATGCGATCATACTTGTTTTGACAAATCCTGTAGATGCTATGACGTATACCGTCTTCCGTACATCAGGATTCCCTAAAGAACGGGTCATCGGGCAGTCAGGCGTTTTGGATACCGCTCGCTTCCGTACGTTTGTTGCACAGGAATTGAATGTGTCCGTGAAAGATGTCACCGGATTTGTACTCGGAGGACATGGGGATGATATGGTGCCACTCATCCGCTATTCAGCAGCAGGAGGGGTTCCCATCAAATCATTGTTAAAGCCCGAACAAATAGAGGGAATTGTGGAACGGACTCGAAAAGGAGGAGCTGAAATTGTCAATCTCCTTGGCAATGGCTCTGCATATTACGCGCCAGCAGCATCACTTGTTGAAATGGCTGAAGCGATTCTGAAAGACCAAAAACGAATTCTCCCGTCCATCGCCTATTTGGAAGGTGAATATGGAATGGAAGGTATTTATTTAGGCATGCCAACGATTCTTGGAGCAAATGGGATTGAACAGATTATTGAGTTAGAACTGTCAGATGATGAAAACAAAGCCCTCTTGAAATCCGCATCTGCTGTCAAAGCGGTCATGGAAGTATTGGCATGATAGAAATAACTAATCCGAGTGGCATTGTGCAACTCGGATTTTTACAATTGTAAACACAATGTTAAATTTACTCAAATATGAACGAAACCTTGTATTTAGCACGGAAGAAGCTTGCTCTTTCTGATGAAATATTGATACAATTTTTATGACGGAATGATGAGGGGGAAAACAATGATACTGGGCAAGAAAAGACGTTTAGGTCGTAGTATTGATAAAATCGATACAGGGGAAAAGTTGAAATTGACAGAGAAGATAGAGGATAAAGATCTACTCGTTTATCTTGGGTTAACGAACGATGCGAATCCACTCTATATTCAGCATGATTATGCTTCTCAAACTGCGTATGAACGACCAATTGTGCCAACAATCATGTTAACCGGAATTATTACTGCTGCAATCTCCAAATACATGCCTGGTCCGGGGTCACATGTCACAGAACAACATTTGCAATTTCCAGAACACGTTTACCATTACGAAACAATCGATATTCAATTGGAAGTTAAGCAGGTTGATAAAGAAAATAACTTCATTGTCATTCAAGTAGAAGCGACAAAAGAGGATGGAAGTGTAGTCATAACTGGCTCGATGACCGTCATTCCACCTGTCATGAAGGACCACTTGACAACACAAGCAATGGAGAATTTTTAAGATTTGAATATGAGATAAAACAATATAAAACGAATGTAGAGTAGACAGCTAAGGGGGATGAAGAACATCGTTAGCAAAATATTAATCGTCGATGACGAACAACCGATTCGCACATTGCTCGACTATAACTTAAAACAATCCAATTTTGAAACGGTAATGGCGGCCGATGGAGAAGAAGCTGTTCGTAAAGTGGAGACTGAAAAACCGGACTTAATACTCCTTGATTTGATGTTACCGAAAATGGATGGTATAGAAGTATGCAAAGTGTTGAGGCAAAGGAAAAGTAATATTCCAATTATCATGCTGACTGCAAAAGGCGAAGAGCCAGATAAAGTGCTCGGATTGGAAATCGGTGCGGACGATTATATGACAAAGCCCTTTAGTCCACGTGAAGTGATTGCGCGTGTAAAAGCTGTATTGCGTAGAAGTGGGGATCGTTCTGATATCGAAACAGATGGTGATGAAATCCTGGCATCCGGTTCACTGACAGTACATCCTGAGCAGTACGAGGCTTATTTAGATGGAAAAGCATTAGAATTCACACCAAAAGAATTTGAGTTGCTGGTCTATTTCATTCAACATAAGAATCGTGTGTTAACGCGTGACCAATTGCTAAGTGCTGTGTGGAATTACGACTTTGCGGGAGACACAAGAATTGTTGATGTTCATGTGAGTCATTTACGTGAAAAGATTGAGGAAAACACAAGAAAACCGTTATTCATAAAAACGGTAAGAGGTATCGGTTATAAATTTGAGGAGCAAAAGACGCAATGAGCAGCCTCCATTCACGACTATCAGTTGCATTTGCAGTGATGCTTTTTATTTTATTGGCTGGTCTAGGCATCGTCCTCGGCCAGTTTTTTCAACTGATTGACCATGAAATAACAAAAGAAGTAGAGATTAAGTATTGGTACTTTCTATTGTTTTTTCTTTTGATATCTTACTTGATTACGTTGTTTATTGGTATACGTGTCATTCGACAATATACCAAACCGATTGATCATGTAAAAAGGACAGCGCAACTCATTGCCAAAGGAGACTATTTGGCAAGAGCGCCGATCGATAAGAATGGTGGTCAAGACGAACTTGCACTCGCTGTGAATCAAATCGCAAGAAATTTACAAGAAACGTCCATTTTACGAGCGATGGAGAAGGAACGCTTAAAAACATTAGTTGAAAGCATGGGGAGCGGTCTGTTAATGTTCGGGCGAGAGGGCTCCGTCAATTTGCTAAACGGTGCATTTGAAGAAACATTTGGTGTCACGCGTGAGCAACTGATTGGCAAAACGTATATGGAAATTGGTTTGCCAACAGATTTTGAGCGAATCATAGAAGATGTCTTTTTGACCGAACAAGTACAAGAGCGTCAAATCCGTCATCGCCAATCCTTTTTGAGTGTTTATGGTGCGCCTGTCATTGGCCGCCATGGGAACTGGCTGGGTATCATCGTCGTCTTACACGACATTACGGAAATCATCCGATTGGAGGAAATACGGAAAGATTTTGTGGCAAACGTTTCCCATGAATTAAGAACACCCATCACTTCCATAAAAGGTTTTATTGAAACGCTGTTGGATGGTGCGATGAAGGAACCGGTACTATTAAAGGACTTTTTGGAAATCATCCAGAAGGAAAGTGAACGCCTTCATGTGCTCGTAAATGATCTCCTCGAATTGTCAGGCATTGAGCGTGAAGGTTTCCAGTTGAACAAGCGACAAGTAAGTTTGCAGGAGATTGTAAAGGACGCTAAAAAAATCACATCGGGTTTGGCAGAGCGCAAAAACATGCGTATTATCGATGAGACAGCTGCAATTACAGTAATGGCAGATGCTGACCGATTAATTCAGGTGATGGTCAACTTGCTGACGAACGCCATTAATTATTCGAAAGAAGGTACAACGATTACAATTGCAGCTTTAGAGAATGCGCATGAGGTAATTCTCTCTGTAACGGACGAAGGGATGGGTATTGAAGCTAAAGAGCTACCACGCCTTTTTGAAAGATTTTACCGCGTAGACCGTGCACGAAGCAGGGAGTCAGGTGGTACCGGGTTAGGTTTAGCTATTGTGAAACATTTGATCGAAGCGCATGGTGGGAAAGTTGCTGTAGAGAGTGAAATAGGGAAAGGCACAACATTTACAATTTATATACCTAAACGTACGAAAGAACTTTGAGTGTGTCATAATTTTAGAATATAAGGAAAAAAGACGAACGGTTTGTGCCGTTCGTCTTTTTGCCTATGTTTGTAAAGAGGAGACCTCGATCAATCTATTTCTACCCTGCAATACATCGAGCGTCTAAGATACAACAGTATTTGTCAAGGTAGTTGGTAGGGGTACAGAATATCTAGATAAAATTTTTATAAGTCGATTCTGAAACTTATTTGTGATAAATCCGTACATGTAGTAGATACATAGAAAAAGGGGGAACTTCAACGATGAGTACACGCCGTGCATCGATAGCAGCCGGACTGGTAATTGCGGGAGTCATACTACTCGTAGTTGCATTTACGACTTGGTACACAATTGATGAATCAGAACAGGCTGTTGTCATTACATTTGGAAAAGCCGATACTCCGGTCACTGAATCGGGTTTGCATTTTAAACTGCCTTGGCCGATTCAACAGATTGAAAAGTTATCGAAAGAGACGTATAGTCTGCAGTTTGGTTACAAGCAAGACGCTAGTGGAGAATTAGTGTCGTATGACAAGGAAACAAAAATGATTACAGGTGACGAATATATTGTCCTTGCAGATTTGATTGTGCAATGGAAAATTACGGATCCAGAAAAGTATTTGTTCAATGCGCAAGATCCACAGGAAATCTTGCATGATTCAACATCAGCATCTATTCGATCTATCATTGGCAGTTCAACAATCGATGCTGCTTTGACGGATGGAAAAGCCGAAATTGAAGCGAAAACGCGCGAACTATTAACTTCACTTGTAAATACGTATGACATTGGTATTTCTATACAAGGCGTTAAGTTGCAAGACGTAGAACTACCGAATGCAGAGGTGCGAGCTGCCTTTACAGCTGTTACAGATGCAAGAGAAACGAAAAACACTAAAATAAATGAAGCAAACAAGTACCGAAACCAACGGACAAGTGAAGCGGTTGGAGAAAGAGACGCTATTAAATCAAGGGCAATTGGACAGAAAACGGCACGTATTGAACAAGCACTGGGAGATGTAGCGTTATTTAACGATTTGCATGCCGAGTATAAGAAGAATACGGCAATCACACGTCAACGTTTAATCATTGAAACGCTCGAGCAAGTGTTACCTAAAGCGAAAATCTATATTATGAACGATGACGGAGAGACGTTGAAATATTTACCTTTACAACAAATGGAGAATCAGACTCCACCACCTGCTGAAACAAAAACAGAAGGGGGGAATAATTAATGACCAACGATAATAACCCATTCAAAAGCATAGAAGAGAAATTCATGGAAAAACAACGTGCAAAACAAAAAGGTACATCGGATCCAAATAAAGTCATTACACCAAAGCGTCCTGTAAATGTGAAGAAATATGTTAGAACCGCAGTTTTGTTAACAGTATTCTTTACCGTCGCGGTAATTCTGCTAGCAAATGTCTTTGTTGTAAAGGAAGATGAGTACAGAGTGATTAGCCAGTTTGGAGAAATTAAAAGGACAATTCAAGAACCTGGCCTAAATATGAAAGTACCTTTCATTCAAACAGTGACCGTGTTACCTAAAAATCAAATGACGTATAATGTTTCAGAAGCAGAAATCAATACAAGAGACAAAAAACGAATCATTATTGACAACTATGCAGTATGGAAAATTAATAATCCAAGAGAAATGATAACGAATGCTAGAAATATTATTAATGCTGAGTCAAGAATGGAGGAATTCATTTATTCGGTTATACGGAATGAGATGGGTCAGCTGGACTACGTGGATGTCATTAACGATGAAAACCCATCACGAGGAAGTTTGAATGATCGTGTGACTGAGCAAGTGAACACGTTTTTAAAAGAAGGGAACTTTGGTATTGAAGTAATAGATGTACGTATGAAGCGAATTGATTTGCCAGAGGAAAACGAACATTCGATCTACACCAGAATGATTTCTGAACGTGATTCAACTGCTCAAACATATTTGTCCCAAGGGGATGCAGAAAAGAAGAAGATTGAAGCGGAAACGGATCGTGAAGTTCAAGAGATGCTGGCGACAGCAAAGAAAGACGCAGCGATCATCCATGCTGAAGGGGAAGCAGAAGCAGCGAAAATTTATAATAATGCTTTCTCAAAAGACCCTGAGTTTTACAATCTTTATCGAACGTTGCAATCATACTCAAGAACGATTGGTGATGATACAATGATCATTATGCCTGCAGATTCACCATATGCAAAATTACTAACTGGATACTTAGAGTAATCAGTAGCGTCATTTTCAATTATTCTGCCCCTCGTGGTAAGATAAATGAAGATGACGTTTTTAATTAAGGAGTGAATCGGATTTGTCAAAAGAGAAAGTGGTCCTTTTAGATGGAAATAGTTTAGCGTATCGCGCATTTTTTGCATTGCCGCTTTTAACGAATGATAGTGGAATTCATACGAACGCCGTATATGGATTTACAATGATGCTACAAAACATTTTATCCGAGGAAAAGCCGACACATATACTTGTTGCGTGGGATGCGGGAAAAACAACATTTAGACATGCGACGTTCGGTGAATATAAAGGTGGTAGACAGAAGACGCCACCTGAGCTTTCGGAGCAATTCCCTTATTTGCGTAAATTGCTTGATGCATATGAAATTCCTCAATATGAACTTGATCAATACGAAGCAGATGACATCATTGGAACCTTGAGCAAAGTGGGCGAAGAGAAAGGTGTTGAAGTTGTCGTTATCTCTGGAGATAAAGATTTGACGCAACTCGCTAGTGATACAACTACCGTTTGCATTACACGAAAAGGGATAACGGATCTGGAAAAATATACACCAGCACATATTGAGGAGAAATATGGGCTGACACCTGAGAAGATCATCGATATGAAAGGACTCATGGGGGATGCTTCAGACAATATACCTGGTGTGCCTGGTGTCGGAGAGAAAACAGCCATAAAATTATTAAAACAATTCGAGACTGTGGAAGGGGTTTATGAGTCACTGGATGCTGTCTCAGGTAAAAAGTTAAAAGAAAATTTGACCGCAAATGAAGACCAGGCAATTATGAGTAAAAAGCTTGCGACGATTGAAGTGCAAGCACCGATTACAATTGCGTTAGATGATTTGTCATATAAAGGACCTCATGAAGAGAAAGTTAAAGCGATTTTCGAGGAATTGAAATTTAAAACGCTTTTAGAAAAAATGACGCCGCAGTCAGAAAGCATTGAAATGCATGAAACAATCGAAGTTGACATCATTTCGGATGGAGATACTGTTAAATTAGCTGACGAAATGGCTGTACATGTTGAGATGAAAGATGAGAAATATCTTTCGACAAATGTGTTAGGTGTCAGCATGACGGATGGACACACAATTTCTTATATCCCAATAGAAGTCCTTCAAGCTTCAAAAACGTTAACCGCATGGTTCCAGGATGAGTCAAAGAAAAAGTATGCGACGGATACGAAAGCGACCTATGCATCTTTATTGCGTTATGGGATTGAAACGAACGGATTTGAATTCGATTTGCTTTTAGCTACGTACATTGCAAACCCTTCCTCGTCTTATACGGATGTCGCTTCCGTTGCGAAGGAATTCAATTATCATGAAGTTGAATCAGATGAAGTGATTTATGGGAAAGGTGCTAAGAAAGCTGTACCTGAAGAACACGTTATTGCTGAACATGCAGGTCGGAAAGTGAAGGCCGTTTGGTCATTAAAACCGAAGTTGGAAGAACAATTACGTCAAAATGAGCAATTTGACTTGTACCATGAACTCGAGATGCCGTTGGCCAAAATACTTGGCAAAATGGAATCTACAGGAGTGAAGACTGATTTACGTATCCTTCAACAAATAGGTGTCGAATTATCGACAAGGTTGTCTGAGCTGGAGTCCATTATTTACGAGATGGCTGGCCAACCGTTCAATATTAATTCACCTAAGCAGCTAGGTGAAATCCTCTTTGAGAAAATTGGATTGACGCCAATCAAGAAGACAAAAACCGGCTATTCAACAGCAGCGGATGTATTGGAAAAGCTGGAAAGTGAACATGAAATAATTGGATTCATCCTAACGTATCGACAACTCGGTAAATTGAATTCGACTTATATAGAAGGATTATCCAAAGAAATCCATGAGGATGGAAAAATTCATACGCGCTTCCAACAAGCGTTAACGCAGACGGGACGACTAAGTTCCATTAACCCGAACTTGCAAAATATCCCGATTCGTTTAGAAGAAGGGCGTAAAATACGGGCTGCCTTTGTGCCTTCTGAACCTGGCTGGATGATGTTTGCAGCTGATTATTCGCAAATTGAGTTGCGTGTCCTTGCACATATCTCGCAAGATGAAAAAATGATTGCTGCGTTCCGTGAAGGTGAAGACATTCATACAAAAACGGCAATGGATGTTTTCGGAGTGGATAAAGACGGCGTCTCATCTGATATGAGAAGAACTGCGAAAGCGGTCAATTTCGGTATTGTCTACGGAATTAGCGATTATGGATTGTCTCAAAGTTTAAATATTACCCGAAAAGAAGCTGGAAAGTTCATTGATACGTATTTAGAAACATTTCCAGGTGTGAAGCAATATATGGAAGATATTGTGGCGGATGCAAAATTAAAAGGATATGTCGTCACGATGATGAACCGCAGACGGTATTTGCCAGATATAACAAGTTCTAATTTTAACTTGAGGAGCTTTGCAGAAAGAACTGCGATGAATACGCCAATTCAAGGAACAGCAGCAGATATTATAAAAAAAGCGATGATTGACATGGATGCACGGTTAGAAGCTGAAAAGATGGAAGCGCGCATGCTTCTCCAAGTACATGATGAATTGATCTTTGAGGCTCCTGAACACGAGATAGAGAAATTGAAAGAAATCGTACCAGAAGTAATGGAATCTGCTTTGCAACTGGATGTCCCGTTACTAGTGGAATCTGCATTTGGCTTGTCATGGTACGAAACGAAATGAGGAGTTAGAAATGCCGGAACTACCAGAAGTGGAAGGGGTCGTCCGTGAATTGGCCCCCGCTTCTACAGGTCGGACAATTGTAGAGGTCGAAGTATCTTCTGTTATTAAGCAATCAAAACAGTTAGGAAAAGAAGCGATTGTAAAAGGTAAGACAATAGACGATTTTATAAACGAACTACCTGCTATGACCATTAAGAATGTGACACGGAGAAGTAAATATATTTACTTCCATTTAGAGAAAGAAGGACAACCCCGTTTGCTCGTCAGTCATTTAGGGATGACGGGTGCGTGGTTCGTCGTGAATAGCCCAGAGGAAGTGAAAGAGAAACGGTTCAGAGATCATATTCATGTCGTATTGAAAATGCAAGACGGCGGTCTCCTCATTTACTCGGACATTCGCAGATTTGGTGAATTACGTCTCTTAAATAAGGAAGATGACTATATACCGCTATTGAAAATGGCTCCAGAACCATTCGAGCAGATTGCCATTGATCATTTCATCGAGATGACAAAATTGCCGAAGTATGGCCGTAAACCGATTAAAGAAGTAATTATGGATGGGCAAATCATTTCAGGTTGTGGAAACATCTATGCAACAGAAGCACTTTTTCGGATGAATATCCATCCTGCGAGAACGGCAGAACGCATTAGTGAAAAAAGAAAGCGGGCGTTGTTTCAGGAAATCGTCACGGTCCTGCAAGAAAGTATCGAGGCGGGTGGAAGTTCGATTTCCGATTATCGCAATATTAATGGTGAAGCCGGTACGATGCAGACTCGTCTTCAGATGTACGGTAAAAAACAATGCAACACGTGTGGTCGAGAAACAAAAAGCATGCAAATTGCGGGACGAACTTCGGTTTATTGTCCAAAATGCCAGAGGTAAGGAGGTGTGTGCATGATTATCGGGTTAACCGGTAGTATCGCAACCGGGAAGAGTACAGTGGCAACAATGCTTAAAAACAAAGGATATGCACTTGTTGATGCGGATGAAATTGCAAGACAAGTTGTTGAACCAGGTAGGCCTGTTCTGTCTGAAATTACGGAAGTATTTGGCCAAGAAGTACTGAAGGCGGACGGCTCATTGGATAGGGAACGACTGGGGCATCGAATATTTACGAACGAAGAAGAACGTAAGAAGTTAAATGCAATAATGCATCCTGCTGTACGGAAAGAAATGCTTCGTCAAAAAGATGAGTGGTTGCTGAATGGTGCACGGACAGTCATTATGGATATCCCCCTTTTGTTTGAGAGTAAGTTGCAATCTTTCGTGGAAAAAGTGCTTGTTGTGTCAGTTTCGCCTTCTATCCAACGTGCACGTTTAATGGAACGTAACCACTTAACAGAAGAAGAGGCGGATGCTAGGATTCGCTCACAAATGCCGATAGCAGAAAAAGAAGAGCTTGCAGATGCTGTAATTTTCAATAACGGTACGAGAGAAGAGACTGAAGTGCAATTGACTTCTATATTGCAACAATGGGGTGCACTGGCGTAAAAGTATTCTCTGAAAAGTGGAACATTGTTATTTTGTTCACAAACTCTTTGCTCCTACTTAAATTATGCTATACTAATTAACGGATAAACGATAAAAAGTATAACATTATGCAGGAGGATTTATTTCATGACTACTTCTATAGCGATTAATGGGTTTGGGCGCATCGGACGCATGGTTTTCCGCCAAATTATTATGGAGGACGATGTGAAAGTAGTAGCAGTGAACGCATCGTATCCGGCTGAAACGTTAGCACATTTGATTAAGTATGACACAAATCATGGAGTGTTTGATGGTGAGGTCGTTGTAGAGGAAGATGCTCTTGTAGTAAATGGAAAGCGTGTAGAATTAATAGCTGAGCGTGATCCATTGAAATTACCATGGAAACAACTTGGTGTGGACATTGTAATAGAAGCGACAGGCGTATTCAATGCCCGTGAAAAAGCCGCTCTTCATCTTGAAGCGGGGGCACAAAAAGTGATTTTGACTGCACCTGGTAAAAACGAAGACGTAACAATTGTTTTAGGTGTAAACGATGAAAAATTAGACATTGAAAAGCATGATGTCATTTCAAATGCTAGCTGTACAACAAACTGTCTTGCTCCTGTTGCAAAAGTGTTGAACGATACTTTTGGAATTGAGAACGGCTTGATGACGACTGTTCATGCGTATACGAATGATCAAAAGAACTTGGATAATCCACATAAGGATCTTCGTCGTGCTCGTGCTTGTGCACAATCAATCATACCGACTTCGACTGGAGCGGCTAAGGCATTGTCACTTGTATTACCAGAGCTTGAAGGGAAAATTCATGGTATGGCTTTACGTGTACCAACACCGAATGTCTCTCTCGTCGACCTCGTAGTGGATGTGAAAAAGGATGTTACAGTCGAAGAAGTAAATGAAGCATTTATCAAAGCTGCAAATGGTGCGTTGTCAGGCATTCTTCGTTTCACAACTGAGCCACTTGTTTCGATCGACTTTAATACAACGAAAGAATCTGCAACAATTGATGGTCTTTCAACAATTGTCATGGGTGATCGCAAAGTAAAAGTGCTTGCTTGGTACGATAACGAGTGGGGTTATTCTGCACGTGTTGTAGAATTGACGAAGAAAGTTGCAAATGCATTGAATAACAAATTGAAAGCGTAAGGTCAATAATTCATAGAGGTTGTCGCTTCGTTAAGAATGGGAATCAGGCGTTGAATAATGCCTGGTGGCTGTTCTTGACAGTAAGCAGACAACCTCTTTTTCGTCGTGATTCCCTAAATCTTTCTTACATCCTTTTCGATTTTTCCCTTGAACATCTGTTATAATCAAAGGACTATACGGAAATACGGAGGAAGCTAAAATGATATGTCCAGCTTGTCATTACAATGGCACCCGAGTCATCGATTCCAGACCAGCTGAAGAGAATCGATCTATTCGGCGACGAAGAGAATGTGAGAAATGCGCATTTCGTTTTACGACTTTTGAAAAGGTCGAAGAAATGCCGCTCATTGTCGTCAAAAAAGACGGTACACGGGAAGAATTCAGCAACGAGAAATTATTACGAGGATTGATAAGGGCTTGTGAAAAGAGACCGGTTGATCTGGAAGCTCTTAAAAACATTGTTTATCATATTGAAAAAGAGTTAAGAAGTTCAGGGACAGTGGAGATTCGCTCAGAAAACGTAGGGGAAATGGTGATGGAAAAATTGGCGGATGTCGATGAAGTGGCCTATGTCCGTTTTGCGTCTGTCTATCGTCAATACAAAGACATTACGGTTTTCATTGAAGAACTCCAAAATTTACAAACGAAAAAAGAGAGAAATTAAGCTTTGAAGCCTGAAAGAGAGGAGCTCCGACAATATGCTATATCAAGAATTACAACCGATTGACACTTATAAAATCATGATGGCGCATCCATTTTCGGATTATGATCGACAACTCCTCACTTTGTTTTATCAACCACTTATCGGACCGCAATCGATGAGTCTGTTTTTGTCGTTATGGGCGGATGCAGAGCGGAATCTTGATAGTGAATACAATCACTACCACCTCATGAACTTACTGACTATGCCGCTTGGTCAAGTTTTTGAAGCTAGAATCTCTCTTGAAGCGATTGGCCTATTGCGGACATTTTGTAAGGAAGAGGGTGGAGACCGCTCATTCATCTATGAACTTTTGCCGCCGATGGATGCGAAATCATTCTTTGAAGATCCCTTATTGTCCACATTTTTATTCAGTAAGATTGGTGAAAATGCGTACCGTGGATTAAAAGCTCGGTTTACCCTCTCTGATCAAAAAATGGATGGCTATAATGAAGTTTCGCGTACATTTCTCGACGTCTACAAGCCGATCCGTTCAAGTGGATCGGAAATTGAACAGGAACCAACGAAACTATCAGGGAAATCGGTGTCAGAAGGCTTACCATTTGCCAACTTTGATTTTGATTTCCAACTTCTTCGGGCAGGGTTATCAGAACAAATGGTACCTCAATCTGCACTTGCTTCCGTCTCAAAAGAGTTTATTGGGAAACTGGCATTTCTTTATTCACTAACGCCAATGGATATGCAAAAAGTAATTATGATGGCGTTGGATGAAGATTTGAATCTACCAGAAGAACGCTTACGAAAAGCTGCTACAGATTTCTACAAGCTGAATATTTCTCGTAATGCCCCTAAACTTGAAAAAGTTTTTCATAAGGAAGCACCTCCTCTTAAAAAAGAACCTGTCACTCGTGAAGATGAACTTTTACAGTACATGGAAACGGTCTCGCCGCGAGAAATGTTAAGGGATTATACAGGCAAAGAACCACTTCCTGTCGATGTGCAGCTTGCTGAACGTTTAGTAACGGTACACGGTTTTACAGTTGGCGTTGTCAATGTCCTGTTACATTATGTCATTATCCGAAATGACGGGAAAATAACGAAAAACTATGCAGAACGGATTGCGTCTCACTGGGCTAATAAAAAAATTACAACTGCAAAGCAAGCAATGGACATGTCTAGAAAAGAGCACGACCAGTATATGCAATGGCAAAAAGAAGGAAGTAAGCAGACAAACTCTCGAAAACAAAGGCAAGGAAGAGAAGAGAAGCTGCCGGAGTGGTTCCGTAAAAACGATGAAACAGATGATCGTAAACAAGCTAACAAAAAGGATGTTGACCCATCCATGGATGAAAAACGTCGTCAACTAATCGCCAAGTTAGATGCGATGAGAACGGAGGGGAAATAATAGATGGAGCGAATCGGAAGTACATTAAGAAGGGTTGTCAATCCGTCAGAGTTGGCGGCTAGATATGAAGCGGTGCGAAATGAAGTGATGGAATCTCCCGCTGTTCAACAGTTTATTGAAGAGCATGCGGCTTCCATTGACAAAGCAGTTGTTGAGAAGAGTTTAATGAAGTTATATGAGTTTGTGTCTGCTTCACATCAATGTGAAAAGTGTCCACATCTGGATGGGTGCATAAACGTAATGAAAGGCTTTGAACCAAAACTTGTTTTGTCGCAAGGGTTCATTGACATTGATTATGTTAAATGTCCGAATAAATTGGTTGACGATGAAAGACGAAACATTACCAATATGATTGATAGTATGCACATGCCAAAAGATGTGATGGAAGCGCGTCTTCACCATGTCAATTTAGAGCATGATGACAGTCGCATTATTGCAATTGAAGCAGCCGCACAATTTCTTAGTGAATACAGTGAGACAGGAAAACTGCCGGAGCGCGGATTCTACATTTACGGGCCATTTGGAACGGGCAAATCTTATATTCTTGGAGCACTTGCGAATGAACTTGCTAATCGTCGAGTGAGGACAGTCATTGTTTATATTCCCGAGTTTCTGCGGGAAATTAAACAATCGATTCAAGACCAAACGTTCAATGACAAGATTGACTTTGTGAAGAAAGCGGAAGTCCTTATGTTAGATGATTTTGGTGCTGAATCCATCTCTGCCTGGGCGCGAGATGAAGTGCTAGGTACGATTTTACAATACCGAATGGCAGAGAAATTGCCTACTTTCTTTACGTCGAACTATAACTATAAAGAGTTGGAGCATCACTTAGCGTATACGCAACGAGGTGAAAAAGAAGAGGTTAAAGCAGCGAGAATTATGGAGCGCATTAAAACGGTAAGTAAACCGATTGAATTGAAAGGTTCCAACCTTAGAAATCGGAATTGACATGAAGGACAAATCGTCACTTGCAATTTTCTGAGACATTCCTTATACTAATGAGTATTATATTCGAAATGTATTGAAGAGGACATGAATCGATAGCTCCACTTACAGAGAACAGGGTCTTTAGGCTGCAAGCCCTGTAGTTGCGAACATCGATTTACCACCTCCGAACAGCATCAGTGAACTTCTTTAGTAGCTGATGACGGCCCCGGCCCGTTAGCCGTTTCAGAGCTCCATGTCCGCGAGTATGTATCGAGGATGTGGAAGGAAGAAGGGTGGAACCGCGAGCAATAGCTTCGTCCCTTTATTGGGATGGGGCTTTTTTTGTTCAAAAAAATCGAGTGAGGAGTGTTTACAATGGCAGAACAGATTCAATTAAAATTTCCAGATGGTGCGATAAAGGAATTTCCCGCGGGCACAACAACAGAAGAGGTTGCTGGATCCATCAGCCCTGGTCTAAGAAAAAGTGCGTTGGCAGGTAAGGTTGGAGAGAAACTTGTGGATTTGAAAACACCGATCCATGAAGATGGTGACATTGCCATCATTACTCCCCAATCAGATGAGGCGCTTGAAATTTTACGCCACAGTACTGCGCATTTACTTGCACAAGCGGTAAAACGCAAGTTTCCAGATGCAAAATTAGGGATTGGACCAGTCATTGACAATGGCTTTTATTATGACATCGATTCACCTACACCGATTACAGCGGAAGATTTGCCTGAACTTGAGAAGGAAATGAAACGCATTATCGGTGAAAATTTACCGATTATCCGCCATGATGTTTCGCGTGATGAAGCAGAAAAACGTTTCAAAGAAATTGACGATCCCTATAAGATTGAATTGCTTGAAGCGATTCCAGCCGGCGAGCAAGTATCCATTTACGAGCAAGGAGAATTTTTCGACCTTTGCCGCGGAGTACACGTTCCATCCACAGGCAAGCTGAAGGAATTCAAACTGTTAAGTATTGCGGGTGCATACTGGCGAGGCGATTCCAAGAACAAGATGCTACAACGTATTTATGGAACAGCATTCTTCAAAAAAGAAGATTTACAAGAACATTTACGCTTGTTGGAAGAGGCGAAGGAACGGGATCACCGTAAAATCGGAAAAGAGTTAAATTTATTTACAAACTCCCAAAAAGTCGGTCAAGGCCTTCCTTTATGGCTACCAAAAGGTGCAACAATTCGTCGAATCATTGAAAGATATATTGTCGATAAAGAAGTGAAGCTTGGTTACGATCACGTGTATACGCCTGTACTTGGAAGTAAAGCATTATATGAAACTTCAGGCCACTGGGGACACTACCAGGACGGCATGTTCCCGGTCATGAGTATGGATAATGAAGACCTAGTGCTCCGTCCGATGAACTGCCCACACCATATGATGATTTATAAAAATGGCATCCATTCTTATCGGAATTTGCCTGTCCGTATTGCGGAACTTGGCACAATGCATCGTTATGAAATGTCTGGCGCATTGTCAGGGTTACAACGTGTCCGTGGAATGACTTTGAATGATGCGCATATCTTTGTTCGTCCGGATCAAATCAAAGACGAATTCCGTCGAGTTGTTCAATTAATTATTGATGTGTATAAAGATTTCAATATTAATGATTACTCATTCCGTTTATCGTACCGTGATCCTGCAGATACTGAAAAATATTATGATGATGATCAAATGTGGGAACATGCACAACGTCTATTGAAAGAAACAATGGATGAAATGGGCTTGGACTATGTAGAAGCAATTGGAGAAGCAGCATTCTATGGTCCTAAGCTGGACGTTCAAGTTAAAACAGCGATTGGTATGGAAGAAACACTTTCGACTGCACAGCTTGATTTCTTACAGCCGGAACGCTTTGAATTGACATATATCGGGGAAGACGGAAAGCAACACCGTCCTGTAGTCATCCACCGTGGTGTCGTTTCAACAATGGAACGTTTTGTGGCTTTCTTAATCGAAGAGTACAAAGGCGCGTTCCCGACATGGCTTGCACCTGTCCAAGTCGAAGTGATTCCAGTTTCACCTGATGCACATTTTGAGTATGCAAATAAAGTGAAAGAACAGTTGGTTGCTGCAGGCTACCGCGTAGATCTCGATAGCCGTGATGAGAAAATTGGTTATAAGATTCGTGAAGCGCAAGTACAAAAAATACCTTATATGCTTGTACTAGGCGATAAAGAAGTCGAGTCTGGAGAAGTGAATGTACGTAAATATGGTGAGCAAAAATCAGAAAGCATGCCGTTTTCTGAGTTTTTGAACTTGATTAAAGCAGATGTTTCGCACGAGGAATAAATTCTTACAGTGTTGAGTTGTTTAAGTTCAGCCAGGTAATCGAGTTTTCCTGGCTGAACTTTTTAACAGCATTGCGGTATGTGAAAGTAGCGCTTTAAATTAAATAGTTGACATTCCTTTTATTGAATGATAGACTTATTAAGGTTAATGAATACAGTTTGTGGTATAAGAAGGAGCTGCCCGCTTCTCACCTGATCGACGCTTTACGTTGTTGACAGGTCAGCACATCAGTGAACGTGCCGTACACGTAGGTGTACGTACACATAAGCGGGTAGACAAATGTACTGTTTGTCTACCTTTTTTATTGTCCGGATTACGGGCACCAGTCCCTCGGAATTGCTACGTTCCTAAAGGAAATTGCATGATAGCTGTTTTTTTACGGGTTATTTAGCTCTTTTTCTGAACGTTCCGGTGCCCTGTGCTCTTCTTAATCGAATGGACTATGGGGCCCCTGCCGGAATGGTGGGCGGTATACCCAAACCGTGTATTCGCGAGACAACATTCGGAGGTGGATTACTATTAGCAAAGACATGTACGTAAACGAGGGCATCCGTGCCCGCGAGCTGCGCCTAATTGACCACAATGGCGACCAGCTTGGAATCAAATCACGCAATGAGGCACTTGATATTGCAGCCCGCGCGAATTTGGATCTTGTCCTTGTCGCTCCAACAGCAAAACCCCCTGTAGCCCGCGTTATGGACTACGGAAAATTCAAGTTCGAACAACAAAAGAAAGAACGCGAAGTGAGAAAGAACCAAAAAATCATTAACGTCAAAGAAGTGCGCTTAAGCCCAACAATTGACGAACATGATTTCCAAACAAAGCTTCGTAACGGTATCAAATTCTTGCAAGCAGGGGACAAAGTAAAAGCGTCTATCCGTTTCCGTGGTCGTGCAATTACGCACAAGGAAATCGGTCAACGTGTATTGGACCGCTTTGCAGAAGAATGCAAGGAATTCTCAACGGTTGAAGTGAAACCGAAAATGGAAGGCCGGAGCATGTTCCTAATACTTGCACCGACTGCCGAAAAAAAGTAACACGAACGATTTAGGAGGAACAGATCATGCCAAAAATGAAAACTCACCGCGGATCCGCAAAACGTTTCAAAAAAACAGCAACTGGTAAAGTGAAACGCGGCCGTGCTTACACAAGTCACCTTTTTGCTAACAAGTCTACGAAAGCTAAACGCCACTTGCGCAAAGCTTCACTTGTTTCTTCTGGCGACTACAAACGTATCCGTGAAATGATCACATACATGAAGTAAGACTTTCAAACCCGTTCATAAGGGAAGACATCGAGGTATGTCAAACGACGCCAGCCTAACTTCTCATTGAACAACTATTACAACATTCTTTAGGAATAGCAGGAGGTAATGAACTATGCCACGCGTAAAAGGTGGAACAGTGACGCGCAAGCGCCGTAATCGAGTATTGAAATTAGCCAAAGGTTACTTTGGTTCAAAACATAGACTTTACAAAGTAGCAAACCAACAGGTCATGAAATCATTCAACTATGCATACCGTGACCGCCGTCAAAAGAAACGTGATTTCCGTAAACTATGGATTACACGTATCAACGCAGCTGCACGCATGAACGGTCTTTCTTACAGCACACTTATGCACGGTTTAAAAGTTGCTGGTATCGAAGTAAACCGCAAAATGCTAGCTGACCTTGCAGTAACAGATGCACAAGCATTTGCACAACTTGCAGAAACAGCAAAAAAATCAGTCGCAAAATAATTGATTGACGATAAAAAAGCCCTTTAACCGATTTAATTGGTTGAAGGGCTTTTTGTATGTGTTTTTGAGGAGAGGGGAGTATTGTGATGCGAGGGAAGAGTGTTGCGATACGACAAGTTTATGTTGCGATGCGAAGCGCTTACGTTGTGATACGCCACGAGTATTGTGATGCGAGGGAAGAGTGTTGTGATACGACGAGTTTACGTTGCGATGCGAAGCGTTAACGTTGTGATACGCCACGAGTGTTGTGATGCGAGGGAAGAGTGTTGTGATACGACGAGTTTACGTTGCGATGCGAAGCGTTTACATTGTGATACGCCGCGAGTATTACAATTGTCTACCGTCAATGCCGTCAAAACCATGCCAGGAACGACTTTAGAGGTTTTATACATATGAAAGCAATTCATTATCCTTCCAATTGCAACTCGCTACCGTGTAAAATAATAGGGGGGAGTTGAATCGTATGAATGAAATTTTTATTAGTTGGATACTGTTTGTATCAATATGGGCTTTTGCAGCGATGGGCTATGATAAAAGACAGGCAAAACGCAAAGCGAGACGGGTGCCGGAGAAGAATCTTTGGTTTCTTGCATTTGTGGGTGGTGCAATTGGCTCTTATGCAGGAATGTTGATCTTTAATCATAAAACACGGCGAACAACATTTAGGATTGGCTTTCTACTATTAGCGGTTGTGTACATACTGCTCATCCTTTATTTACTGGGAATCGATATATTGAAAATTACTTCTAGATAAGAGAGTCGTTTAGAATAAATATACCGCATGCAATTAAGTATCCTGTACCTTAATCGCATGCGGTATCTAGCATTATTCTTACTCGCTTGTTTTCTTCATCAACTGCTCAATTGGATTCTTCCAACTAACTTCAGCTTGAGGATAGTTCGATTGAATTTCCGAAGAGAGGAAATGAAAATCATCTTTCGTAAATCCTTGAAGTTTTGTTTCGTCCTTTACCCAAACGAAAATAGAGACTACTTCGAATGCGTTATCTGTCGTACCTAAATACTTCTCTCCTTCGAACAGCGCCCCTTTATACGTAATAAAGAAGTTTTTCCGTACATTTTTTACATCATCATAAAAGTAATACTGTTCTCGTTCATACGCATCATCCAATTTCCGCATAGGATCGATTACATAACGTATACCTCGATAAAATAAGTAGATGATGAAAGCGATAATGAAAATACGGATTACGAAGATCATACTTGCCATCCCCTTAAAGAAAAATAAATTTAGTCATCTACGTATACGGATGACAAACAGTTTGGTTTCAAGATATTCAAAAAAAATCAATTATCTCTCCGAAATTACTTGCTGTCAAAACATTCTCTAATTAACAAAAAGAAGTGCGGAGTTAATAGGTGTTTATTACTATACTTTGCACATTTTTAATTTATACATATAGTAGTTCTTATTATCTAATTTTAACCCTTTTTTTCGAAATAAAAACTCGAACTTACATAAAAGTAAATAGTGTAAATGAATTAATGAAATAAAATAAGTTTATTAAGAAATAAAACGTTCGCTTTCATATGCCTATGCGTTATAATTAACATAGCTAGTTTGGTTTCAAGATATTTTTATTTCGGAGGGATTGTTTAATGAATTTAACAACGCTATTTGATATGCAGAAGGAATTGGATGCATATATACAAACGAATCAGGAAGTACGTCGAGATGTATTTCAAGAAAAAGGACTAGCGCTTATTATTGAACTTGCTGAATTAGCAAATGAAACTAGATGTTTTAAATTTTGGAGTACAAAAGGTCCTTCAGAAAAAGAAATCATACTGGAAGAGTATGTGGACTCCATACATTTTCTACTTTCTCTAGGTATTGAAAAAAACTTGGATACGCTTGATTATTGGCCGGACGGTGAAGTTTCTGGAGACTTAACCTCAATATTTCTTCAAACAATTTCTGCCATTCAACAATTCATCTTACATAGCTCAATGGAACATTACATAAACGTATGGGTTCACTATGCGGCGATTGCAAAAGCATTGGATTTTGGAACAAAAGATATTATACATGCATATATCCATAAAAATGAAGAAAATTATAAGCGACAACAAACCGGGTATTAATCCTTTATATAAAAATAATTAGGATTGACATATTGAACTAGGAAAAATATGATAGAGATAAGTATATTGGAGGGGGCATAACGGTGAACGATTGGAGTAAAGAAGACTTTGGGATAAGACTAAAGACCTTGAGAGAGCAGAGAGGCTTATCAATGATGGCTTTTGGCGCCGCGATAGGAACGTCAGCAAGTAGAATAAAAGATTGGGAAAAAGGTAAGAATGCCCCTTCGGCAGCATGGATTGCAAAAATTTCTGAGCGATTTAATGTATCCACGGATGAATTAATTTTAGGTGATCCAAAAACATCTCGAGCTTTTACACCGAGTGGTTCCTCAAATGTAGATATGTTGTATGAACGTTTACGCGAGAACTTAATCATCGGAAAAGAAAATGATGAGCAAGGCGAAAAAATTACAGACTTATATATTTCGATTGATGCTGAAAATAAAGAACGTTACCGAAGTGGTCGTGGACGAAGACTTGCTGAACGTGAGTTACTGTCCATCTTGACGGAGTTACCGAAAAAAGATGTGTTGGAATTGCTTGAACTTGCGAAAGTGAAGAAACGCTGGTTATAAATGATACATTGCAGAGCCTTTTTACGAAATGTGATATATTGAAAATTGGCTTCTTATACAAATAGGAAAAGGCGCAAAGGATTAATCTTTGCGTTTTTTATTTGCAAAATTATCAATGTGAAAATATTCCGTATGTGTTGTATGATAGAAAGTGGAGAAGAATTAGTATAATTATTATTAACTGGGGGGCGCTTATGAAGGCAATTTTTTATGAAAAAGGAGAATTGAAAGTTGGTAGAGTGGAAGAGCCGAAAGCTAAAAAGGGCGAGGTTGTTGTCTCCATTCATGCTGCTGGATTAAACCGAAGGGATTTGATGATTCCTCGTCGCAGAGGTGATGCAGCGGAGCCGCTCGTACTTGGATCCGATGGTGCTGGTGTCATCGAGTCGCTTGGTGAAGGGGTTATGGATTGGGCTGTTGGAGATGAAGTAATCATTAATCCCTCGTTACGGTGGTATGAGAATCACACATGTCCACCAGAAGAGTTTGAGATTTTAGGCATGCCGGATAACGGTACATTCGCTGAAAAGATTGTTATATCTGTTGAACAAATTGAAAGAAAACCTACTCATTTGTCGATGGAAGAAGCTGCTGTAGTCTCGTTATCAGCGTTAACGGGTTATCGAGCGTTATTTACTCAAGCTGACGTAAAAAAAGGCGACACGGTTTTTATTCCAGGTGCGGGGAGTGGTGTGGCAACGTTTCTTATCCAGTTTGCTAAAGATGTCGGTGCACGTGTTATCGTAACTTCCCGTTCGGAAGAAAAGAGACAGAAAGCAATTGAACTTGGAGCTGATGTAGCCATTGACACGTCTAGCAACTGGGTCGAAGCATTAGCTAACGAAACAATCGATATTGTCATCGATAGTGTAGGGAAGGCAACTTTTAACCGGTCATTGGAAGTGTTAAAACGTGGTGGACGAATCGTCGTATTTGGCGCAACAACAGAAGATCTTGTGGAATTGGATTTACGAAAGTTTTTCTACGGGCAATATCAGTTGTTCGGCTCAACAATGGGAAGTCGAGAAGAGCTACGAGCAATGCTTATGCATATGGAGAAGTTTAAGACAAAACCGGTTATTGACCGTGTGTATAATTTAGATGATGGAATGGACGCGTTTCGAGCTTTAACGAATAGTGAACAGTTCGGAAAACTTGTACTTAAGATTAAGTAAAAAATGACGAGCACTAGGTACGTCTTTTAGGAGAAGGGTGGCGGCTAGATTGACAAAAGAAGCAAAACCATTAACAGACTTAGCAATCGCTAATGCAGCGGTGATGAAGCCAATTGGTGTTATTGCACAACAAGCGGGTATACCAGAGGAAGCAGTTGAGCCCTATGGCCGATACAAAGCGAAAATTGATGTAGCGAAATTACCAGTTGCTAAATCAAACGGTAAAGTTGTATTAGTGACTGCCACAAGTCCGACACCGGCAGGAGAAGGGAAATCCACCGTTACAGTTGGTTTGGCAGATGCATTAGCAAAATTAGGGAAGAAATCTATGATTGCTTTGCGTGAACCTTCTTTAGGACCTGTGATGGGAGTAAAAGGTGGAGCAGCAGGTGGTGGATATGCACAAGTGCTGCCGATGGAAGAGATAAACCTGCATTTTAATGGTGATATCCATGCAATTACGACAGCTAATAATGCGTTAAGTGCCATGATAGATAATCACTTACATCAAGGGAATACGCTTCAAATTGACCCAAGACGGATTACATGGAAGCGTGTACTGGACATGAATGATCGGGCACTACGTCATGTGACGATTGGACTTGGCGGACCAGGTCAGGGAATTCCAAGAGAAGACGGGTTTGACATCACGGTCGCTTCGGAAATTATGGCAGTTTTCTGTTTAGCAACAAGCTTGGATGATTTAAAAGAGCGTTTGTCCCAAATGGTCATCGGCTATACGTATGACAAAGAAGCGGTGACCGTAAGAGACCTAGGTGTCGAAGGTGCTTTAACGTTATTGTTAAAAGAAGCGTTTAAGCCTAATCTTGTGCAAACAATTGAAGGGACGCCAGCACTTATTCATGGAGGGCCTTTTGCCAATATTGCGCATGGTTGCAATTCATTAATGGCGACAAATACAGCTAGGCAACTTGCAGATATTGTTGTCACAGAAGCGGGTTTCGGATCTGATTTAGGTGCTGAGAAATTCATGGATATAAAAGCACGAAAAGGTGGTTTTTCACCGGATGCTGTTGTTATAGTTACGACAATACGCGCTTTAAAAATGCATGGTGGTGTGGCGAAAGCTGAGTTGAGAACTGAAAATGTTCAAGCGGTTGCGGCTGGCATCGTGAATCTTGAAAAGCATGTGGAAACGGTGCGGGCGTTCGGAGTTCAACCAGTTATTGCATTGAATCAGTTTGTAGCAGACACAAAAGCGGAACTCGATTATGTGTTAACTTGGTGTGAGAAGAACAATGTAAGAGCTGCGTTAACAGATGTTTGGGGGAATGGTGGTGAAGGCGGTAGAGCATTAGCTGAACAAGTGCTTGAACTGCTGGACGAACCGAATCATTTTGCACCCCTTTATGATGTGGAACAATCCGTTATTGATAAAATCACAACAATCGTACAGACGGTCTATGGCGGAAATGGTATCGTGCTTACAGATAAAGCTAAAAAAGATCTGCTACAAATCGAGCAAAACGGATGGGACATTTTACCGATTTGCATGGCAAAAACACAATATTCATTCTCGGATGATCCGAAAAAACTAGGGAGACCAAAGGATTTTACGATTACAATCCGCGAAATTTTGCCGAAGCTTGGGGCTGGATTCCTCGTCTGTCTCACGGGCGACATTATGACAATGCCTGGTTTGCCTAAACAACCTGCAGCACTTCAAATGGATGTCGATGAAAAAGGCAATGCTGTCGGATTAATGTAAAGGATTAGACGGTGAATAAAAGCAGAAATAAAAAATGCATGAGGGAATTAGCCTTCATGCATTTTTTTAGTTATGTTGAAATTATAACGCTTTATCGTCTACTTGGTTCAACCAATTTTCTATTGAACCAATAACCGATTCCACAGAACCATCTTCGAATGGCGATAGTAAATTTGCTTCTTTTACAAGTTCAGTAAAAGGCTTCGAACCACCTAATTTACAAAGGTGTAAGTAATCGTTCCAAGCTTCCTCACGATTTTCAAAAGATCGTTTCCAAAATTGGAACGCACAAATTTGAGCTAGCGTATAATCAATATAATAAAATGGAGATTGATAAATGTGAGATTGACGTTGCCAAATGCCTCCGGCTTCTAAGAAAGGAATGCCGTCATAATCTCTCATTGGCAAATAGGTTTTTTCTATTTTTCTCCAAGCTTCTTTTCGTTCTGCCGGTGACATTTCTGGATTTTCGTAAATAACGTGTTGGAATTCATCGACTGCAACACCGTATGGTAAAAATAGTAGGCCGCTGCTTAAATGTGCAAACTTGTACTTTTCCGTTTCCTCTTGAAAGAAAAGTTCCATCCAAGGCCATGTGAAAAATTCCATACTCATCGAATGGATTTCCGCACCTTCGTATGTTGGCCAAACGTATTCAGGGATGCCGATGTTCCTGCTGGAATACACTTGGAAAGCATGCCCGGCTTCATGTGTCAAAACGTCGATATCTCCAGAAGTACCATTAAAGTTGGAGAAGATGAAAGGAGAATCATAGTCGTCAATAAATGTGCAATAGCCACCTGATTCTTTTCCTTTTTTTGCAACAAGGTCAAGTAAATTCTTTTCCGTCATATAACGGAAAAATGTGTCCGTTTCAGGAGACAGTTCTGCATACATTTTCTTTCCATTCTCAATAATCCACTCGGGTGATCCTTTTGGCGTGGCATTCCCACTTAAGAAATTGAGCGTTTGATCGTAATACTTCATCGATTCGATTCCGATGCGTTCTGCTTGTCGTTTATAAAGCTTGTTTGCAATTGGAACGATGAAGTCACGGACTTGGTCACGGAAATTTTTCACCATTGCTGCGTCATAGCCAATTCGATTCATTCGGACATAACCTAATTCTACAAAATTGTTAAATCCTAATGTTGTCGCGATTTCATGCCTAACTTTCACGAGATCATCGTATATTCTGTCGAACGAGTCACCATTTGCTTCATAAAATGAAAATGACGCTTCCATTGCAGCTTTGCGAACGGATCTGTCCGTAGATTCTGCGTATGGACCTAGTTGGGCAAGTGTTAACGTTTTACCGTCAAATTCAATTTGTGCAGATGCGACAAGCTTTGAGTATTCGGATACGAGTTTATTTTCTTTTTGCAATAACGGTAAGATTTCTGGTGAAAATGATTTAATCGCATTATCTGCTAATGCGAACAGTTGTGGTCCCCATTTTTCTTCAAGTTGTTTGCGAAACGGTGTTGCAACAAGTTCTTTGTAAAAAGCCGTTCCGAGTTCTTGGAATTCAGGATCGATTTCATCAAAATATTCACGTTCCTGTTGATAAAACTCATCATTCGTGTCGATTGATGAACGGATAAGCATAATATTGGATTGTGTAGAGTAATTAGAGTTGATGCGATTAATGCTTTCGATAATTTCATTTTGAGATTCAAAAGAGGTTGCACCTTTAAATTGCTCGAGTAAATCAAGAAATTGCTCCTTAATACGTGGCAAATCAGGTCTCTTATATTCATAGTCTTCGAATTTCAACATTCCCATTCCTCCATTTGTATACTGTGAATTGTATTCACTATCTTCATTGTTCATGAATTGTTGGGAAAATGCAAAAGAAATTTACTAGCAGGAGAAAGTATTTTTAAATTTGCAACTGGTTCGGAAAAGCAGGCTGCGATTTGGAAAAGGATGGAGGTGTTTTCGGAAGATTGCACTGTTGGTGAGTAGTATGCGGCGATTTTCGGAAGTGTGCTTTGTTTACGAGAAATATGCTTGCGATTTTCGGAAGAATGCACTGTTCACGAAGAAATATGCTGCGATTAGGGAAGGATGCTGTAGCGATTGAATGACCGTTGCGATTTCTTCGATAAGCAGCTATGGCAAATAATGCTGAGAGGATACATTTTCCATTAAATATGTTTTGCGTTGTATGCTTCATGAATAGAATCGCATTGTATCGGTAAGAATCAAATCTTTGGAACAGAAATCGATTAGAAGTGGACAAATGTTGAACGCTTTAGCTAAAAGTGTTGTAAAATGAAAGAAAGTAACTACCGATAGGGTGATGATGATGGAAATTATGGAATATAGCATGATCGAAATGGTGGATCCGACTGGTATTTTATCTGGTCAGCGATATGAGTTTCGCATTTATGTGAAATTTGAAGAAGAGGATGAACTTTATACAGAGCAGGGGACTGGAGTCCGTGTACTTTATGTTGTAGATGAAGAAACCGAGAAGGTGGCATCTTATCATCTTTTTGATCGTGCGACGGATGAAGTGTTGGATTTTGAATTAGATGAAGAGGAACAACTGGCTATTGCTGAATTTTGCAAAGAGCATCTAGGCGACTGAACAGATGCTGTTTCTGTAGCAAAACTTAAAAAGGCGGCGCACCAATTTTGAGTGCGCTGCCTTTTTGCGTTGTTCATTACAAGGAAAACCTGTTGACTTCCTTTTGAAGATTTTCTGCTAACCGTGCCAACGATTGTGAACTCGAGGAAATCTCTTCGTTCACAGCAAGTTGTTCTTCAGTTGCAGCGCTCGTTTCCTGAGCTGTGAATGCAGTTGACTCTGCTAGTTTTCTTACTTGAGCAGATGAATGTGAAATCGCTTCTGTCATTGAGCGGATTTGTTCAATAGCTTCCGCTACAGTGACAACATTGTCGTTAACGTCATTGATAGAGTGTTCAATTGTATTGAACGTTTCTTTGGATTGATGTGTAGCGTCTAGACCGTCCTTCACACTGTCTCTACCTGTATGGATAGCTGAAACTGCTTGACTCGTAGCCTTTTGGATGGAAGTGATCATCTGTCCAATTTCTTTTGCCGATGTTTTAGATTGTTCAGCTAAATGACGGACTTCCTCCGCGACTACTGCAAAGCCTTTTCCATGTTCTCCAGCTCGTGCTGCTTCAATTGCTGCATTTAACGCTAACAGATTTGTCTGTTCGGATATAGCAGTAATGAGAGACGTGACTTTTTGAATTTCCGCAGATTGTTTTGCCATTGCTTGAATAATGGTTGCAGCTTCTTGAATAACGGAATCCGCCTCGTTCATTTGTCCAGATAGTCGTTTGACGGTCGATGAGCCATCTGTAACATGGGAAATCACTGCACGCATTGCATCGAGCATTTGTGCATTGCTTGCAGCAATCATGTTGACGTCAGCTGTCAGTTTGGAAACGGATGTAACAGTATCACCTACTAATTCAGCTTGTTCTTCACTATCTTTCATATTTTTCTCTGAAGCTGTTGCAACGAGTTCGGATGATGCTAGACTCTCTTCAGAACTTGCAGAAAGCTGTTCAGCCTGTGCAGCTAATTGATGGGAAGAATGTCGGATTTGTTCCAATAAACCTTTCAGGTCAGTTGCCATTTTATTGAACGCTGTAGCCATGACGCCAATTTCATCTTTATTTTGAATGTGTAATGATTCGATCGTCAGATCACCAGACGCAACGCGTTCAATAGCAGCCGTCATTTTTCTAACAGGATTGCCAATGCTCCGACTAATGAAGGTAGCGATAATGAGTGAAAGAATAATGGCAATACCAATGAATACAAACGTTATCATATGTACAGTCTTCGTTAAACTTGCCAATTCTTGTCTTGATTGTTGCATTGCTTGTTGTTGATGTTCTTTTAAAGCAGTTGCTCTCTCCATAATTTGTTCGTTCAATGTGTTTGCATCACGTAGTAATGTTCGATTTTGCGTCTCGGAAGCTCTCATTAAGCTATAACTGAGTTCATCTACAAGTTCCCCAAATTGTAATTGCAGTGTAGTTAGCTCTCCGACAAGTTCAGCGTCTGAGGAATTTCTAAACGACTCGTTTAGTTCAACCATTAACTTTTCTGCATGGGCAGTTGACTCATCTCTTTGGTCGACAAATTCTTTCGTTTTAAATAATACATAACTACTAATGGCGATATACCGTTCTTTTTGTGCACTAATCAATTCATCTGCAAGGTTCACTTTATGCGCACGATCTTCAATGAACAAATCGAACTCCTCGTTCATCTTATACGTTGCAAAAAACGAGGAACCCCCCATTATAAGCATGATGACAAGAAGAATTGAAAACCCCATCCAAATCTTTTTTGATACTGATAATTTCACACTACATTCCCCCTGAATTTCACTCTAGTAGTACAGTCCATATACCTATTATACTTGTTTGATAATATAATACTATATAAAAATTATAAAATTTAAGCGCTTTCAATTTTTGTGCGGAAAAGTACGTAGAATTCTTTAAAAAATTTCGCACTGATCCGTTCGTTTTTTGTGATTTTTATTGAAAAATAGTAGATAATGTGTAGAGTAGAAAGTAGGAAATACTGATGAGGGTGTTTTTTTATTCATCGAAAATTCTAAGAAAACTGGAGTGTTTATAGATGAACAATGAAATCGTCGACATTACAATTATCGGTGGGGGGCCAACAGGTTTGTTTGCTTCCTTTTATGCAGGGATGCGCGAAATGTCTGTCAAGATTATTGATAGCCTTCCACAACTAGGAGGTCAGTTAGTCGAGCTCTATCCTGACAAATATATTTACGATGTAGGTGGATTTCCTAAAATCCTTGCAAAAGACCTTGTAGCAAATCTTGTAACCCAAGCTCATTACGCAAAACCGGAAATCTTGCTTGGAGAGACTGCACTCTCTTACACAAAAGAAGATGATCACTTTGTGCTTACGACTGACAAAGGGACGCATTTGACACGTACAATCCTTTTGACAGCAGGAATCGGTGCTTTCCAACCACGTAAGATTGGTTTGACAGAGGAAACTGATTTTGAAGGAAAGACCTTGCATTATGGAATAAAAGATCTTTCACTCTTCAAAGATCAAGAAGTACTTGTTTGTGGTGGTGGAGATTCAGCTGTGGACTGGGCATTAATGCTCGAGGATATTGCTTCATCCGTTACACTTGTTCATAGAAGAGAACGCTTTACCGCTCATGAAACGAGTGTCAATCAATTGATGGCATCTAAAGTGAATGTGTTAACATCTCGTAATGTCAAGTCCATTATAGGTGAAGAAGGTACTGTGAAAGAAGTGGTTGTTGTCCAAAAAGACGGTGCAGAAGAAACGTTGGCGATCGACCATGTAATCGTCAACTACGGCAATATCTCTTCACTCGGTGCGATTAAAGAATGGGGACTTGAAATGGATCGCAATTCCATTTTGGTCAACTCTCGCATGGAAACGAATATTGAAGGAATCTATGCAGCTGGTGACGTAACAAATTACGATGGAAAAGTGAAGCTTATTGCTGTCGGCCTTGGAGAAGCTCCAATTGCTGTCAACCATGCAAAAGCGCATATTGATCCGAAAGCAAGGTTGCAACCTTTACACAGTACGAGTGTGTTTAATTAATTTTCAACAATAAAGTGACGAATTGTGCATCGAAAAACCGCGCGGAACCTAAGTGTTAAAACTTAGGATCTACGCGGTTTTTTATTGTTCGATGTTCAAAGGAAAAATGCAATAGCGAGAATGACTGCAATCGGACCGAATAAAATGAAATAGCCAATCGGATTGCCGAGATTAATGGTCCATCCTACTCCGAACCGTTTCTCAACGAATATGGAAGGATCGTTTTTGTTGACATAGAATACGCCAGCTTTCCAGTACCGGTCTTCATCTACATCCGTAATGCCTTGAGGGGTTTGTTCTTCTAAGTCAATTTGGATACGTGCCCCACCTTGCCCTATCTTGTAGGCGTAAATAGCAGCTCCGACTAAACTAATAACAAGAAAACCTAAAGGTGCGGTAATAAGTAGCAATGTACCGCCTATTTCTTCGTGAATAATTGTTAGTTGGAAAAAAGCAAGTAGTAAGGTTGTCAATAACGTTGTTAGAAATAGAAACCAACTTGTGTATTTCCTGAATGTTAGTTGTTGTATTTTTGATTTGTTTTTATTCGTAGCGTTCAGTTTAATGCCTGACTTCTTTGTAAAATAATTAATAGCACTCATCATGCCTTGCATCACAAGAAGAATGAGGAGAAGGGCAACTGCGGTAAATGGATTCTTTTCACTGAATGCATCAGGTGCGCCAGTCGGACCCCAGTGTGTAGGGATCAAATGAGGCAAGTGCTCATAATTTATTATTGTATAAATGATCAGTCCAATTGTAATCGTCATTGGAAGTGTAAAATAAATTGTCGGCAACATTTCGTCAGCGGAGCGGCTCGATAAATCTACAACGCGAATTTGTTTTAATGTCGCTCCCCATTCATTGTCCTGTTTTTGTTTTGCTGTTTTAGTATGAAAGACGACATATAGAATCATGCTTATCAAAAGGGTGAAGAATTGTAGCGCCAAACCACTTCCGACAATTGTCGCTTCTGTAGAATCATTTAGACTTAGTACAATGAAAGTGATTGCACTTGTCAATCCTGTAAGGAGTGTCCCGGTCATATAATATTTTTTGTACTGTGCCAATTTGCTATCTTCGGTATGTCCTTCTGGAATTGTAACGCCAAAGACAACGGTCCTTTTGACGAAATAAGGTGTACCTGCTTGCATGCCTGTCAAAAATAAAATGATAACTGTCATGATGATGACGGTCATTTCCTTAACCCTCCTTATAATCTGACATAATTGTTAAAGCAATCGATAGTACTTCATCTTTGTTCATTCCGTAAACTGTTGATTCAGCAAGTACAGTTTTTAAAGCATGTGTTATTGTAGCGAGTTGTTCGTCAGTTGGTGTTGTTATCTCGCTTACGACTGCTCCCGATTTAGGAATGATTCGAATGATACGTTTTCGTTCCAGCTCGTGGTATGCTTTATTCACGGTATGCATATTGACGCCTAAATCAGCGGCCAATGAACGAACGGATGGTAACGTATCGTTAGGTTGGAGCTCTCCTTTGGCAATCAATTCAATAAGCTGATTGACCAATTGCGTATATATGGGGATTTCTGAAGACGGTTCAATTTCGATGAACATGTTAACCCTCCAATCTGTTCTAATTGAATTATAACAGAAATATGTCTAGAATCAATGCTGTGAATAAACAAAAACCGCGTGACGCCATCTCTGAAAAATGATGGTGACGCGCGGTTTTTAGTTTACCTTAGTCGGTTGTTTGATTTAATTCGGCAACTGTAACAAATTCATATCCTTCTGTTTCCAAATACGAAAGAACAGCATCGAGCCCGTCTGCTGTGGCTTGGTGGATGTCGTGCATTAAAATGATACTGCCATCTTTGGTCTGTTCTTTTATGAGTTGGAGAAGTGTGTCAGGATTACGGTGTTTCCAATCTAATGAATCCACGTCCCACAAAACAACAGGGAGTTCAGTTTGAAAACGTACCATTTTGTTAACCGCTCCATAAGGTGGCCTGAAAGCTTCGGGTTTATGGCCAGATATTTTTTCAATCATCTCACTCGTAGATTCAATTTCTTTTTGAACTCGATCAGCTGAAAGTTTTGTAAGATCTGCATGGTTCCATGTATGGTTACCAATTTCGTGACCAGCTTCTATTACTTCATTTACAACATCAGGGTAATATTCGACGCGGCTCCCTAGCATGAAAAATGTTGCTCTTGCTTCATACTTTTTAAGTGTGTCAAGAATTTGCCGCGTTATTTTTGGGTCTGGTCCGTCGTCAAAAGTAAGAGCGACTAATTTTTTTGATGGTTCTACGTTATGTTCATTATCCGTGTGAGTTGTTGACTGGTCATGTGTAGAGTCATCTTCCTCCTTAGTAGGTGTTTCTGTTAAAGGGTAGTCTTCATTCGGATCCGTTGGTTTTGTCGGTTGAAACACATCGATTAGAAAAGGCGCAACAATATCGATTGGAAGCGTAACGATTGGAGGGCCAACTGTTTGGTCTGCAATTGTCTGCTCGTCAAAATAGAACAGAAGCGCTTCATCAGAAATCGCGTAGTTGCGATAGTTGTTCCAAAATGGTTGTGTATGCATTTCCATACTTTTTTCTTGTACATGACCTACTAACGAGGGATCCTCGTGTATTGCTGCACGCACGAATGAAGCAATCTTTTCGAGTTTAGTAGGATCATTGTGCAACAGATCTTCTATTGAATAATGATTCCCGTTTTCTGGATTCAAGTGGAACGAGCGGATTTCCAATGTGCCGGCTTCTACATCACTAAAGTTCGTATTTGTTACAAGGACAAAAGAATAGTTTCCGGAATGATGGGTAATTGTTTCAAAAGAGATGTTCAGTTCACCTGAAGTTTTAGTGTTCTTTTGCCTTTTTGATTTCAACTTTTGTATGTAATGGTTTTGTGCTTCAGTAATATATGTAAGTATTTGGTCGTTAAAGGAAGTGTAGTTTGTTTGTGGATATTGAATCGCAAATGGTGAATAGGGATCATTTGATGTTTTCGTAACAATTTTAACGCCTGGATAGCTCGACTCGATTTCTTCCATCTGTATTGGAGAGGTTGCGTTTGTAGAAGGACTTTCTTTTTTAGATAGAAGACCTTTCGTCGGAAAAACCAATAAAAAGGCGGAAATTGTCAAAAGAATGATTGCGACTGAAAAAATGATATCAATCCAAGTGGAACGGTATTTATGGTGCAGCTTTTTCATGTTGCTAAACTCCCTTATTTTGTATTCATTGGTTCTCGAGCTTTTGAAGCCCGTGTAAGGTGCATGTTGCTGTTTTTTGGTGCTTAGTCAAAAACTTGGAGAAGCGGATTAGTAGTCTTTTTAGCTGATTAATGACGCGAAAGCTTTGGAATATAAGCGTATCGTGTCAATAAAGTCTGTTTAATGACGCGAGCGTCCCGTTTTACAAGTCTATCGCGTCAATAAAGTCCGTTTAATGACGCGCGAACCCCGGTATACAAGTCTAACGCGTCAATAAATTCCGTTTAATGACGCGAGCGAACCGTTTTACAAACTTATCGTGTCAATAAAGTCTGTTTAATGACGCGCGAACCCCGGTATACAAGTCTATCGTGTCAATAAAGTCCGTTTAATGACGCGAGTGCACTGTTTTACAAGCGTATCGTGTCAATAAAGTCTGTTTAATGACGCGAACGTCCCGTTTTACAAGTGTATCGCGTCAATAAAGTCCGTTTAATGACGCGAGCGCTCCGGTATACAAGCATATCGTGTCAATAAAGTCTGTTTAATGACGCGAGCGTCCCGTTTTACAAGCATATCGTGTCAATAAAGTCTGTTTAATGACGCGCGAACCCCGGTATACAAGTCTACCGCGTCAATAAAGTCTGTTTAATGACGCGAGCGTCCCGTTTTACAAGTCTATCGCGTCAATAAAGTCCGTTTAATGACGCGAGCGAACCGTTTTACAAGCTTATCGTGTCAATAAGTCCGTTTAATGACGCGAGCGTCCCGTTTTACAAAGTCTTTCGTGCTATAAAAGTCCATTTGAATTCAAATCATCTCCTTTTTCCATCTTCGTGTCTTACTAACACGATTTATGTCGCGTCAACTAACAAAAATGAATATTGTCTTCTTAGTATGTTAGACGGATAGACTTCTGAAATAGTTTCTGTGAAAGTAAAAAAATGTCGAATGTTTACTAGTTGAAAGTATACAACAATACCTAGTAGTTTGAGTGCTGGAAATGAATGTGAAATGTACGAAACGAATCACGCATTAATTGGATAAAAACAGTGCAATGGGGTTTTTCAAAAGGTGCATTTATGATATACTGTCAAATGCCCGCATCTTGCAAATTCGGGTGAGCTTTTATGTGTTTACAATCGAATATTGTTAAACCGATCAAGCTGTTATTTCTATTGCAAAGAAAACAAACAGAAGGTGGTCGAAGAAATGGAAAAAGGAGCATACCGGGTATTGTTGTACTATAAATACGTACACATTGAAGACCCAGAAACATTTGCTGCCGAACATTTGGCATTTTGTAAGGAACTTGGACTGAAAGGTCGTATTCTTGTAGGTACAGAAGGAATCAACGGAACTTGTTCAGGTACGATTGAGCAAACAGATGCCTACATGGAAAAAATGCATAGCGATGAGCGCTTTAAAGATCTTTGGTTTAAGATCGATGAAGCGGATGGACACGCATTTAAAAAGATGCATGTGCGTCATCGCGAGGAAATTGTTAACTTAAGTCTTGAAGAGGACATCAATCCATTGGAATTGACAGGAGAGTACTTAAAGCCTGAAGAATTCTTCAAGCAAATGCAAGATGAAAATACAGTTGTTTTTGACACAAGAAACGACTATGAATATGATCTAGGTCATTTCAGAGGAGCCATTCGTCCGGATATTGAAAATTTCCGTGATCTACCTGAATGGGTCCGTGAAAATAGAGAGCTGTTTGAAGGCAAAAAAGTCCTTGCGTATTGCACAGGCGGCATTCGATGTGAAAAATTCACTGGGTGGATGAAACGCGAAGGATTCGATAACGTTGCTCACCTTGAAGGTGGAATTGTCACATACGGAAAAGACCCTGTCGCAAAAGGACAATTATGGGACGGACAATGTTACGTATTTGACGAAAGAATTGCTGTTCCGATTAACCAAGTTGAACACGTAGTTGTCGGTCGTGACCATTTTGACGGAACGCCTTGCGAACGTTATGTGAATTGTGCAAACCCAGAATGTAACGATAAAATCTTATGCTCAGAAGAAAATGAGCATTTCTATATGCGAAGCTGTTCGGATGAATGCCGTACACATCCACGAAACCGTTATTTCACAGAACAAAACATGACGGTAGATGAATTTAATGAAAGACTCGCGGCGATTGAGGCAAAACGTAACGAAGTAGCTACTGCGAACTGAATAGATGAAAGAAGTTAATGAAAAAGGCACATGGAACGAAGTTTGATTACTTTGTATCTATGTGTTTTTTTTGTTATGTGTCACAGAGTAAGTAAGGGAAGTAAATCAATTGAATAGTTCTTTCGAATATGGAAATTGTATGTAATTTTCATTTTATAGTTCATTCGGATTGTAAAGTGTAGAAAGTGGAACTTAGCGAGTTGTAAACCGTATAAACGGTAAAGTCGGAAAGGTGGTAGCGATTATGAAAAACTATTTATTAGTAGCTCTATTAATTGTTTGTACCTTCCTCGCAGGCTGTTCTAAAGGAAATGAGAATGTGGACTCCGAGTTGCCAGTAGAACAGTCCCCTGAAAATGAAGTGAAACAAGATGAGGAAGAACAAAATAATCAAATGGAAGAGTCGTTAGATAAATCACTTCTCCAAAACATCTCTTCAGTAGAGAACGTTCAAACTGTAGAAGATTTAGCAGAATTGTCACCGGGCTCGTTGACAAGTGAGTTCACTGTAGAAGAAGAGACGTCAATGTGGGCAAAAACCGAAGTTCCTAGTGAGCTGCGTCCTGTGTTTTTATCCGAAATGAAAGAGGTTGTGAAGCACACAGAGGACCCTGCAATGATTGTAAAAGCTCTAAACTATTACCTTGGTGGTGCTCAATACAAAGAATTGGTCGACCCGCTTATAACCTATCATCCTTCATTTACTGAACCTTTGATGCCTGAACCTTATGAGATGAACGAAGAAGGCGAGCGAACGAAACACCCTGCAAAAGCGCTTATTCTCCTCGATGCCAGTTCCAGTATGTTGCTCTATGCGGATGGACGCTTGAAAATGGATACAGCGAAAAGTGCAGTAAAGAGCTTTGCGACGGCAATTGGACAAAAGAGTGAAGTATCCTTATATGCATATGGACATAAAGGGACGCAAAGTGCATCTGATATAACACTTTCTTGTGGGACGATTGAGGAAGTGTATCCTTTAGGAGAATTCAAAGAAAAAGAATTTAATAGCGTATTGGATAATGTAAAGGCAAGCGGTTGGACGCCGTTAGCAGAAGCGATTAAACAGGCCGGTATCGATCACAAAGACACGACAGAAGACCTAACAGTGTACATTGTTAGTGATGGAGCAGAAACTTGTGGGGGAGATCCGATTGCAGAGGCGAAGGCATTTGCACAAGGAAAGACCGGTCGACATGTCAATGTAATTGGTTTTCAAGTTGATAAAGATGCAGAAAGTCAGTTGAAAGCAGTAGCAGAAGCTGGGAATGGTACGTACATGGCTGCAAATTCCCTTGAAGAAATGACAGCAGGTATTTCGAAAATTTGGTTACCATCTGATTTGGATCTTGTCGGTCTCGTCTATGCAAAGCCGATTGGTTGGCCAAAAACAACGGCTCTCACAACGGTGTCGGGCTATGCTAATAAAGCGAAGAAGGCGATTAAAGTAGAAAACAATCGATTGATTGGGGCCGCAAAACTACTTAAAGATGAAGCGTTAGTAAGTGATAGCCAGCAAGAAGAACTTATCACTTTCATTAACGACCAAAAAGATGCTTACCAAAAACTAATTGACGATTTGGAAGAAGAGAAACGCAAGCTAGTTGAAGATGAAGTCGACAGGATTGTTAAAAAAATTGATGACTATCAAGCGAGAATGAAAGAATTGAAAAAACAAAATGCAAAGTAAGCTATTACGAAATTGGATAAAAATCAAAATTTAATATACTAAGTGTTTGCCCACGTTTTGAAGAAGTCTATTCGAAAAAGCGGTTGATGAAAATATCTGGTGAAGTTGCAACTAAATTTTTATCTATAGCGCCATATTCCTGATAAGCCATTGTAAGTTAACGATTATTTGCAATGGCTTATTTTTATGAGTGCGTAGATGGTTATGACTAATTAACGTAAGTAGATAACTAATTGCCTCCACGCTGTGCGCATACCCTCCGTATGTCCTCTTTTGTTGCGTATTGTATAGAGAGTGGGAAGTAAGGTTGCTTCTCTCTTTCAACTACTGTGCAGGGAGGAGGAGTGGACATGTTATTTTTTGAAGATGAAATTAAGAAAGTGAGTAAAAAAGTCGGTCCTTCTGGATGGAGTACGATGAGATTGCAAGATCCTCGTATTAACGGTCAGTTAAGGAAGGATCAAATTGCAAGAGAAACTGAAGCAAAAAATGTAGCGATGCGACGAAGTCGTTTGTTAAACGGGTATGACTGGTAAAACATAAGGCTGCACTGACCGACTGTTTAAATAGTAAAGGGGCATTCGCTTAAAACGTAGCGAAATGTCCCTTTTCAGTTTATAGCGAAAATCGTATATGGAATTTCACCTAATCAACTATTTTAAATGTAACATTTCCTACGCCCATATCAATGGACAAGTCGATTGTATGCTTAGCGGTTCCATATGCTTCGTTTACGTATACACCTTTCCCTTGTGGAATGAAATCATTCGTATTGAACCGACCGACCCCTTTTGAGACGACAAGTTTTATGCCTGTATCTTTCGGTAGATAAATCGTTGTGTCTCCAACGCCCAATCGTAAGTCAACAGGAAAACTGTGGTCCCAGTTTCCACTTAAGTCGATTGTCGATTCTCCAACCCCACTATCGATTGCAAGACTGCTCAGTTGGATGCCTTTTAAGTCCAAGTTTGCTGTAGAAACACCTAAGCTGACAGCTAATTTTACTGGAATCTCATTTGTGAGCTGCAGCGACCAATCGTTCTGGAACTTTTTATTGGAAAAACCAATATTCATTGAAGATTTTTGTTTTAGGTGTGCAGAACCGATTTTGTTTTTGTTTTTATACGTTAGCGATGGTTTCCACTTCTTATCGGTATAGTCGAAAGTCCCGTTTACCCAGTCTGAAGCGCCGCCGACCATTTTTAATGTACCGACGCCAAAGTGAATTGTCATATCCAATGATTTTGCATCGTCTCTTTGTATGATAGCTTCCTCGTTCACTGGAATGTTTAGCATTTTTTCGTATAAAAAAATACCGATGACGACTAAAAATCCCCCTATTAATCCAGCCCACAACACTTTTTTCATGCCCATTCTCCTTTGCTTTTCGGATGAACGCTAACCCTTTAACACTATCATAGCGTATAGGGGTGATATAGCCACTAGACGGACGTATGATTTGTTCTCGGTCGTAAGACGTAGTTGTCAGAAGAATGATACGTAAAGAGGGAAAACATTTACATTTACCGCTTCTTAACAACAGATAACGGTTCAAAGAAGATTTCATACGCTTTGTATTGAACCGAAACACCGAATCGAGCATGATAATGTTGAATGGATTCTAGTAAATAGTCTTCTGTTACTTCCAAATGACTACACACTTCTTCGATTGAAAGATAATTTAACTCATAGCAATCAATCAGTTTGTCGAGCGAGACAATTTTTTCGTACCCCCACCTTCTTGCAATCAGTTCAAGTTTCCAATTGGTGAGAGAAGATGCATCCGTAATGTCCCCATAAGTCGTTTCATAATGGCCGATCTCTTCCGCAAGAATACAATGTTTTTCATAGGATGAACGATGTTGGTCGATGAGAATCATATTATCCATATAAACTCCACCTAATCCTACCGGTAATGTTTTGACTTCTTTAATTGCTAAATGTGAATATTGCGCGAGAAGCAATTCATACATCATCGTACCGCCTCACTTTCGCTGCGATTTGAGAAATTGGATATACTTTTGAATCTCTTTCACTTCTTCTTCTGTAAGGTCTTCATCCATATGCATAGCTATAGTTTCAACTTTGTTAGCTTTCTCTTGTGTCAATCCAAGAATGCGATCAACAGAAACATTAAATGTTTCTGCAATTGCTTTCACCATACGGGTTTTTGGTTCAATAGATCCTGACTCCCATTTTGAGACCATCCCTTTCGTAATGGCAAGATGATGTTGACGATTGATACGTTCCGCAAATTCTTCTTGTGACAACTTATTTTCAAGACGGACTTTCTTAATTTCAGAACCTAAAGTTTCCATGCATTAACCTCCCTGATCTGTATGAATAAGTATACTGTATAGTTTCTTTTGTGACAACATTTTGCGTATTTGTTATTGAAAGTGAAACCGAACATATGTTATCTTTATTTAAAAGTTTCATATGTGAAACTATGGTTTTCATTGTTTCAAATGTGACTCAATTGAGGAGGCGTGGACATGAGGGCAGAAGAAATGGAGCAATTAGTGAGAGATTATCACTGGATGGTAAATAGTGTGGCGGTGATTAGAGAGTCGATGGAACATGTCGGTGGATTGACTTCTAAGTATGGGAATGACGCAGCAATGCCGAAAAAAAGCGGTGTCCAAAATGATCCTGTTTTCAAAGAGGTGACAAGGAGGGAACGCAGAATGAATAAGATCATTGAATATGAGAAAAAAATAATGATTTTGCAACGAAGACTCACCGCGATAACGGATGATCGAGAGTCTGAAATCCTTCATTGGTTATTGGAGGGGAAAAGTTTGCGTTGGATTGGTCGGCATATGAAAATTTCTGATCGGCATATTGGAAGATTAAAAGATTTAATCATTAGAAAAATGTGTGATGAAGAATAGGGGAAGACATGTATCGAGTGAAATCCCGCCATCATCATGTTTTGATTAGAAATTGATGTCGCAAATGTCGCGTAGGTCGAATAAATGACTTGAACATATTGGGTGCGTTACACTATGTTTAAGCAAAAAAGAACATGCGTTCTATATAAGGGATGATTCGAAATACTTTACGAATGATGTGATGAGAAGAATGTCTAGATCTTGAATTGTTCGGTGTACAAGCAAGATGAATAGAGCGGTTGTCTGCGTTTTGGACATCGCTCTTTTTGAATGAAAAAGTTTTTAGAAGGGACATTTGAAAATTCCATTCGGAAGTGATGAAGAGGTACAAGCATGAATGAAAATAAAGGAATACATTAAAAAGAAGAACGTGAAAAAAGGTGAGAGGAGCAAGAGAAAAGGATTGGATTTTATAGTGAAAAGAGTATGTGGTGAGGATGCACATGTCCAAAATTGGTGGCAATTAAGAAGGGAGAGAGAGAATGGATGCAAGAGAAGTCCTCGGTTACTTTTTGACACAAGGGCCATTTGCTGTACTGTTTGTTTGGTTATTCATGTACCAAGTAAAGAGCAGTGAAGCAAGGGAACAACGGTATCAGCAGTTATTGACGACGATGGCGGATAAATATGACGACATTATAAAAGAAATTCAAGAAGTGAAGGAGCGATTGCCGCCTAGGTAGATATCGCTCTTTTTATTATCCGAAAGGAGGTGATGCCTGAAGAATTAAGTACAGAAAGGAGGTGAAAAACTACTACTGAAAGAATACTTGATGTAAAGAAAGTCAAAACAAAAAACTAAAAAAACTAATAGGGAGGAAATGAAAATGGTTAAAATTTATATCGATCCGGGCCACGGTGGAACGGATCCTGGAGCAATTGGGAATGGATTAAAGGAGAAAGATGTAACGCTTGCTATTGCGACGAGGGTTAGAAATATTCTTGTCAACGAGTATTCTAATGCTACGGTGCGTATGAGTCGGACAGGGGATCAGACGGTCAGTCTATCCCAACGTACGAATGATGCAAATGCTTGGGGAGCAGCATTCTACTTGAGCATTCATATTAATGCGGGTGGAGGTAATGGGTACGAAGATTATATTCATAGCAACCTTTCGGATAGCTCAACGACAGCACAACTAAGAAATACGATTCATTCAGAAATCGTGAAATTGATTGATATGCCGAACCGTGGGAAAAAGAAAGCGGATTTCCATGTGCTACGAGAAACGCGTATGCATGCAATGCTAACGGAAAATGGATTTATTGACTATGCATCGAACGCTTCGTTAATGAAAACGTCTGCATGGTTGGATAAAGCTGCTAGAGGACATGTAAACGGATTAGAAAAAGCGCTTGGTTTACAAAAAACGAGTTCTCCACCACCTTCTGGATCCACTTTATACCGTGTCGTTGCGGGTTCATTCACATCACGAGCCAATGCAGATCAACGTGTAGCAGAATTACAAGCAAAAGGCTTTGATAGTTTCATTGACATTTATACGCAAGGGGGCGTCACTTACTATCGCGTTATTGCAGGTTCATTTGCGGATAAGTCAAATGCGGACAAGCAAGTAGCAGATTTGAAAGCTGCTGGATTTGACGCCTTCATCATTACTGTATCTTCATAAGGATGATTTAGTTAGTATGTACGAAGGTTTTCTAAACGTAATGAGAGGTCGCATGAAAATGCGGCTTCTCGAATTTTTTTGAACCTATGATATTGTTACTATCTTATTTTTTTCCTTCTACAATTATCAATAGACTACATAGATCTTTAGAGAAGAGAATACAAAATACATATGTGATGATTTCACGCTAACAGTCTATGAACCTAAATTGAAGAAAGGACGTCTTATAGTAAGAAGATGAAGTGTGTTTTCATTAATTGAAAAGTGATAATAGTGGAAGTGTACTTTATATGGCTTATGGTAATTGTGAAATGGTATACTACTATCATTGAATGATATTGGAGGAACAGATTTATGGAATGGAAAAATATTTATCGAGGGTTCTTAATGGGAATCAGCGACTTAATTCCAGGAGTGAGTGGCGGTACAATAGCATTCATCCTCGGTATATATGATCGATTACTTATTGCAATTAGCGGCTTTTTTAGTCGAGAGTGGAAAAAGCATATCGGTTTTCTACTTCCGCTTGGAATTGGAGTTGGGTTAACGTTAGTCCTTTTTAGCAAACTGATAAACTTCTTGTTGGAGAATTATGAACAACCGACACAATTTTTCTTTTTAGGACTGATTATCGGTGTGGTTCCGTTTATCTCCAAACAAGCTGGTGTGAAAAAGAATTTTACAATTGGTCATTATGTGTTGTTAATCGTCGTGGGTGTAGCATTGGCTAGTACGGTATTCATTAAACCGGCTGATGCAGTAATTATTACATCCCTATCGATGCAAAATGCATTAGGTCTATTTTTTGCTGGATGGGCAGGTAGTATGGCGATGTTATTACCAGGTGTGAGTGGCTCATTCATCTTATTGTTGCTTGGTGTATATGCTACTGCCATTAATGCTCTCTCTACATTAAACCTTCCAATTATTGTAGTTATTGGAGCAGGGGTCATTGTCGGTTTTATTGCCAGCAGTAAAATTATCCATTACTTATTGAATACGTACACGCATGCAATGTTTGCCATCATTATCGGTTTAATCTTAGGATCTGTATTCGTTATCTATCCAGGTATTCCTGATAGCGGTACACCATTTGTGATGAGTGTTGTTGCCCTGATTACAGGGTTAATAGTAGCAAATATGTTTAATGCAGCTGACCCGAGTGAAAAGTAAGCATTTATAAGTAGAACAAGCCCTCTTTGGTTTACTGTAACCGAAGAGGGCTTGTTGCATTTTTCAGCGATGTTTGGATGAACGACATTTATAAAAAAGCCATCACAATAATTATCCAGTAAATGTGCATGCTAACAATAACGACATAGATGATCAGTGCGAATAAAACGGTGTATTTTAAAATTGTTGATGTTTTTGCAAATTGGATTAATGTTAGAAGGATTGCCGGTAAAAGGATTTTCATTCCATAAAACAGTAGTATACTTTTGTCGTGCACAAAGCGCATAATCGGGTTCAACTCTTCTATATGGCCTTGGCGTATCCCGATATCGGTAAAAACCGCATCGATGATACAAAGACAAGCAAGTAGAAAACTTGTATGTACAATTCTATTTTTAGAAGAATGAATCATATCGACAGTTTCCATTCAATTTCACTCCAGACATAGTAGGGCTTATGTCAAATAGGATATGGAGTTTGCATGTGTTTTATTCAATCTAGATTTGTAAGGTCACAAAAAAGCCAATGGTCCCAAGCAAGGAGACCATTGGCTTTCATATTTGTTTCGTTGTTTACTTCGCTGTTTCAAGAACGTCGCTCATTGGAATGGCGAGTGCGTTCGCTACACCTTCTCCATATGCAGGGTCTGCTTTGTAGCAGTGAAGGATATGTCTGTACTTAATTTCGTTTGGTGCATCTCCTAAATTACGAGCTGTATTACCGAACAAGACGGCTTGTTGCTCAGGTGACATCAGTCTAAATAGTTTTCCAGGTTGTGTGAAGTAATCATCATCATCTTCTCTAAATTCCCAATGTGCAGCATCACCGTAAACTTTTAAAGGTGGTTCTTTGAAATCAGGTTGGTGGTTCCACTGTCCGAAGCTGTTTGGTTCATAAGAAGTTCGGCTTCCGTGATTTCCATCTACGCGCATTGCGCCGTCACGATGGAAGCTGTGGAATGGGCATTTAGGAGCGTTAACAGGAATTTGGTGATGATTCACGCCTAAGCGGTAGCGTTGTGCATCGCCATATGAAAATAATCGTGCTTGTAACATTTTGTCAGGTGAAAAACCGATACCTGGGACAATTGCTGCAGGTGTAAATGCAGCTTGTTCTACTTCTGCAAAATAATTGTCGGGATTTCGATTCAACTCGAATTCACCTACTTCAATGAGTGGGAATTCATCTTTGTACCATACTTTTGTCAAATCGAATGGGTTGTAAGGCATGTTTAGGGCTTGTTCTTCCGTCATCACTTGAATATACATTTTCCATTTCGGGAAGTTGCCATTATCGATGCTGTCCAATAAATCTCTTTGATGCGATTCTCGATCTGTACCAACTAATTCTGTCGCTTGTTCATCTGTCAAATTCTCAATGCCTTGCTCGGAACGGAAGTGGAATTTCACCCAAACGCGTTCATTATTTGCATTGATCATACTGTATGTGTGACTTCCGAAACCGTGCATATGTCGATATGTTTTTGGAATCCCGCGATCACTCATGACAATCGTAATTTGATGTAAGGCTTCAGGGAGGGAAGTCCAAAAATCCCAGTTGTTTGTTGCGCTTCTCATGTTTGTACGAGGATCACGTTTCACTGCGTGATTTAAATCAGGGAAGTGAAGCGGATCTCTAAAGAAGAAAACAGGTGTATTATTTCCAACAAGGTCCCAGTTTCCTTCTTCCGTATAAAATTTTAGTGCGAAACCACGAATATCACGTTCAGCATCGGCAGCCCCTCGTTCACCAGCTACAGTCGAAAACCGAGCAAACATCGGAGTCTGTTTCCCTACTTCAGAAAATAGTTTAGCCCTCGTGTACTGTGTAATATCATTCGTAACAGTAAAAGTCCCATAAGCTGCTGAACCTTTTGCATGCATTCGTCTTTCAGGAATAACTTCGCGATCGAAATGAGCGAGTTTTTCAATTAGCCAAACGTCTTGTAAAAGAATCGGTCCTCTTGGTCCAGCCGTCATGGAATTATGGTTATCACCAACAGGTGCACCCGCAGCAGTTGTTAATTTCGTTTGAGAATGATTATCATTGATAGTCATTGATAATTCCTCCTTGGAATAGTAGTGTGCTAACTTCAATTATCAATATACCATAGGCGTTCATGTAAAACCAGTATTATTTATAATAATTATTGTTAAGAAATTAATATCGATTAATAGCGATTATTAAAGAATCTTGTTATGACCAAATGAACACAAGAAAGGACATCATTGTCGAACGATATTGAAGTAACGTAAGAAAGTGTATAAATTATGTATATCAAATATACTTGATTTCTGAAAAATAGGAATGATTTATATGTTGTGCGTATGTGAAATTTTAGGAGGACAGAACATGACTGCTGTTATTGAAGTGACAGAAAAGAATTTTAAGAACGAAGTACTTGATTGCAATGTACCGGTATTGGTCGATCAGTTAATTAAGTAAAAAGGATAACTGCAAATGTGACAGTAGGAATAGGTGATAGCATGGGTGGGGCAATTGGAACAATCGTTTATTACACAATTTTGTACAGCATTCAAATATGCACAGGCCTCTTAGTAGGTTTAACGCTCGTTGGTGTCGATGTTCAATCGAGATTTAAACGATTGTTAGGGATTACATTGCTGACAGGCATCCTAATTTCGATAGTAAGCTTATCAATAGAAGTAGTCCTACCTTTAGTCTTTATTGGCATACTGCTTATACCAATTATCCAGTATTCATTAAAATTACCCCTATCACAAACAATTGTTGCTGTTTTGCTATCTTCACTATTTAATCTGTTAGTTGTATTTTTGCTTGAATATAACTTGCTGGAACTACTTCATATGATGAGTGGCGTTCAGATGGATTTAGGCTCGCAATTTTCTATGCACCTTTTAATTGCTTTAAACAATATCTTTATATCTATGTTAATGCTATCTAAAAAACCCATCGTTTTTCCTCAACAATTGTTTGAGAAACAACTATCCAAAGATGAGTCAGAAATTTCATTTAGTGGACAAATGTATTTTGTTGTTTTTATGTTGGGTTTACTGGTGGTCGGTTTGTTTTACACTGTGCTGGAATTGGAGTATACGCGTCCAGGTTATCGGCTGTTCATTACAATTTGGTCCATTGCTATAAGCTTAGCGAGTATCTATTTCTTAAGGCGTATTATTCTATATAAGAATGAAAGTATCCAAGTATTCTTGGATCGCCAATACCAAAAAGAGTTGTTGTCCTTTTTTCAAATTGTGAGATCTCAACGACATGATTTCAACATTCATTTAACTGCTCTTTACGGTCTTATACAAAAAGGCGAATATGAAGCATGTAAAGCGTATATTGAAGACATGACAAAGTCTGCAGCGAATATTAATGATTTGTTGCCATTGCGTCATCCAGCAGTCTCTGCAATGTTGAGCACCTTTAAAAGCCTTGCTCAAGAACAGCAAATCACAATTCACTACTTATTAATGGATGATTTACGAAATATGCCCTGTTCTGTCTATGAAATGAACAAAATGCTAGGGAACTTGATTCAAAATGCGCTTGATGAAGTCCGTCAATTAGACAGGGACAATCGACTCGTGACGGTGGAAATCTCATCAAATCGGAATAATATTATTATGCGCGTCACAAATCCTACATATCTTCACGAGGATAAAGTACATGATTTTTTTGCGGTCGGTTATTCAACGAAAGTGAATCATGAAGGGCTTGGTTTGCCGATGGTGAAAAAGATTGCTGAAAAATACGATGGGGTAATTTATCCCGAAATTCTTGATGGGATGATTACGTTTAATGTTCATATACCTGTATGAAATGATTAGGGAGGGATAATTATGAAAATACGCACATTACTAGTAGACGATGAACAGCATTGTATTGATTCATTATTGTCCCATTTACGCTCATACAGCTTTATTGAAATCGTTTCACAAGCGAACAGTGCTGAAGAGGCAATGCAACATTTTTCGCAAAAGCCGATAGATGTTGCTTTTTTAGATATTGAAATGGCAGGTATGGACGGTTTGGAACTAGCTAAGGAAATAGAGAGAAAATATCCGAAAACACTCATCATATTTGTCACTGGCCATGCAGGCTTTGCATTAGAAGGTTACGAGGCGCATCCAGTGGACTTTCTGACAAAACCAATCAATCCATTACGCTTGGAGAAAGCAATTGAGAAAGTTAAAGAAATGAAATTAGAAAGCAAAATTAGACGTGATGCAAAAATTGGATTGAGTGTTGCTGGTGGCATACAAATGATTTTAGTAAGTGACATTCTCTATATTGAGAAAAAGGGAAGGAAAATCTTTGTTTGTTGTGCGAATGGAGAAAAGTACAATACCCGTGAAACGATGAAGCGATTGGAAGAAATCTTGTCACCCCTTGGTTTTTATAGGTCCCATCAATCTTTTCTCGTTCCTCTCCATCGAATTACAGCTATCCATCCGGATGCTTTTTCGAGATCGCATTCCATTAATTTGCACGGCTCTGACTTAGTCGTGCCGTTGAGCAGGAACAATTATAGTGAACTCAAAGAGTTGATGATGAAAGAGGCTGCTGATCTTAGTATTAGTTAGCGTATAATTTTTTTCTAAGCAGTTGGAAGGACGGATAAAGTCCTTCCAACTGCTTTTTTTTATCGTATTTAAACAATACAAATCAGTGATCCCAATTAACTATGTATCTTGATGGAGTTGCTCGTAACAACGATTGTTATGACAGTATTCAACCGACAGATATCCGAAAATCGACAGACTGTAACTTTTCAGATTTGGAGAGACAACAACGTACTAGAATGGAAAGTGTACGAAGTATCCAATTGTTAAAAAAGTGATAGAGGATATAAAAGTTCCGATACTAGCGAAAACAAGGTATCTTCGAATGTCTACACCTGAACTTCCTGACATGTAACAAATAATATGTCGCATACCTGGCACAAAATAGCCGATTGTAATTGCCCATGAACCATACTTATTAAACCAACTGTCCACTTTTTGTATCCGTTTCGGTGAAAGGCTGATCCATTTTCCATATTTCATAAGTAACGGTTTTCCGACTTTGCGGCCAATCGTGTAAGTGAATAGGGTTCCTGTCAACACACCAAGAATTGTAATGACGAACGCGCTGAAATAATTCAGCGTACCGACTGCTGATAAATGTCCGATGAAAGCAACGACCAATTCATCGGGTAACGGTAGCCCAAAAATTCCGAGCGCTAAAAATATATATACGGCAAAATAACCGTAATGCATGACAAAGTCTTCAAACTGTAACATTCCTTATCCCTCATTTAGTTAAATTTCGTTGTTCTGTGATGGTTGAGGTTCTATCCATTCGCCAATAGGCTGCCCTACTTTTACTTCAGTCCCTGATGAAAGTAACGTCTTAAAGTGCGCATCGTCTTCAATGAAGAGAATGACTGTGGAACCGAAAGAAAAGTAGCCGAACTCATCGCCTTTTGTACAGTTTTTTGACGTGCTTGTCAGGTGGATGCTGTTGACATTCAGTGCACCAACTTTGATAATTGCAAGTTTGCTATGGGAAGTTTCCATTTCGGAAATCAACCGATAGTTCGTTGCAAAAGGTTGATTGCCAAGTCGTAATCCTAAATCGTTGACAGGAAAAGATGTTGTTCCTAATGCATATCGATTAACCAATTGTCCATTAAATGGGTAGTGAAAATGATGATAATGACTGGGTGATAAGTAAAAAATATAGAAAAAACCATCTTTGTACGTATTTGCGCCCTTTTCATCTCCCAAAATTTGTTTTATACTATATAGATGATCTTTAATGTAAAAAGACTGTTGTTCATTGATTTTGCCGGATGCTGTCAAATAGCCATCTACCGGTGAAGTCATCACATTTGCTCTTTGATCGATTGGGCGTACGCCGTGCTTTAAATTTCTCGTGAAAAAATCTTGAAGACTTTTATAATGCTCTAGCGGATATTCCGCTTCCTCTTCATTGATACGGTATGCGGAAGCAAAAGGCTTTAGTAGTCTCTTACTCATTGAAGAGCGGGTAACTGTTTTTAAAATCGATGAGGACACTGGGTGTCCTGTCAATTCGACGAATTGTTTAAAGAGTGTTTTTTTCATTACGGTAGTCTCCCATGCAAATAGTATGTAGTAGAAAAAATAGACGGAGGAATTCTCATGTTTTTATCCAGATACTTTGATTATACTAAAATAAAAGGGCAGTTGGCGAATGCAATTACATTGACGAACCTTAGCTTCGGAATCATCGCCATCCTCTTAATCTCACGCGACCTTAGCCATATGAGTCTTGTATTCATCTTTTTAGCAGCCCTATTTGACCGTTTTGACGGTATGGTTGCAAGACATTTCCAATCAGAATCGTTGTTTGGTAAGGAATTGGACTCGTTAAGTGATTTAATATCTTTCGGTGTCGCACCTGCTTTATTAATTTACACGACAAATTTGTCTAATATGTTATGGGTTGGGATTGTTGCTACAATCTTTTACATTCTTGCGGGGGCAGTTCGCCTTGCTCGATATAACGTAAGAGAATTTGATGGGACATTTTACGGTGTGCCCATTACTGCAGCTGGCGTCCTGTTAACATTATCTTACTTCTTAAGTCATTATGTCGGTCCTGCCTTTTTTGTAATCGTTATGATCATACTCGGAATTCTAATGGTAAGCAATATTAGGATTGCAAAAGTATAATAATATGTTGTTTTACTTTCTTTTGCGCTCAACGATCATCAGATTCGTTGAACGCATTTTTTCTATTTTCTTGGAGACGCTATCAAATGTCTGCTATTCTAGAAGAAGCGACTTATTTAGAATGGAGTAATGTGCATGATGAAGAATTTGGAGGTGACATCAATCGAACAATTACAATCCGTGCTCTCCACATACTTTGGATATTCATCGTTTCGAACTGGACAAGAGCAGGCGATTCAAAATGTCTTGCATGGACGAGATACGTTATGTGTGATGCCAACAGGTGGCGGAAAATCAATCTGTTACCAAGTACCAGCTATGGTCATGGAAGGTACGGTTCTAGTTGTGTCACCATTAATTTCTCTGATGAAGGACCAAGTGGATGCACTTCTACAGATAGGTGTACAAGCCGCGTACATAAACAGTTCATTAACGACTGAAGAATATTTTGGCATTATGGAAAACGCCTTAGCTGGCGCATATAAACTATTATACGTTGCTCCAGAACGGTTCGAGTCCCAATCGTTTATTCAACAAATCAACAAGATGGATATTCCGATGATTGCCATTGATGAAGCGCACTGTATTTCACAATGGGGGCATGATTTCAGACCGAGCTACCGAATGATGCATACGGTCATCAATTCGTTTGTGAAGAAACCAGTAGTCCTCGCTTTGACTGCAACTGCAACACCTGCAGTGCGGGATGATATCTGTCACCAATTGAACATCGATCCCGAATTTACTGTGATGACAGGTTTTGAAAGAAGTAATTTGACGTTTTCCGTCGTGAAGGGACAAGACCGGGACAAGTTTGTGAAGGCGTATGTGAAGAAAAATGAAGGCGAAGCAGGCATTATTTATGCGGCTACGCGCAAAGCGGTTGACCAAGTATATACGATGCTCGAGCGGACCGGAATTGCAGTTGCTAGGTATCATGCTGGTTTATCGGATACTGTTCGTCAATCTGAACAAGATCGTTTTCTTATGGATGAAGCGACTGTCATGGTAGCGACAAATGCATTTGGCATGGGCATCGATAAAAGTAATATACGTTATGTAATTCATTACCAGATGCCGAAAAATATGGAGAGCTATTATCAAGAAGCGGGTCGTGCGGGAAGAGATGGACTTGATAGTCACTGTACCTTATTATTCTCGTCGCAAGATGTCATTACGCAACGGTTCCTTATTGATCAATCACAAGATGTCAATCGGATACCTGGTGAGTTGGAAAAATTACAATCGATGATCGACTATTGTCATACCGAATCTTGTCTACAAAAATTCATCATCTCCTATTTTGGTGAAAGTGACTTACAAGATTGCAACCGTTGTGCAAATTGCACGGATACGCGGGAACGGGCTGATGTAACTGTTGACGTTCAAAAAGTGTTATCTTGCGTTATTCGGATGGGGCAACGTTTTGGAAAGACGATGATCGCCCAAGTGTTGACTGGTTCAAGAAATAAGAAAGTTGTCGAATTCGGATTTGATAAACTGACGACATATGGCATTATGAAAGGCCGCAACGCGAAGGAAGTGTCCGATTTTATTGAGTTTATTATCTCGGAAAATTTTTTAGGTGTTGAAAATGGTCAATTCCCGATTATTTATATGACGGAATTAGGCAAAGATGTGCTGACTGGGAAAACTAAAGTCTATCGGAAAGCGACAGTCGAAACAAAACAGATTACGCAAGACGACCCGTTATTTGACCAATTACGCGCACTTCGATTGAAAATTGCACAAGAAGCAAGTGTTCCGCCTTTCGTCGTCTTCTCTGATAAATCATTACGGGATATGGCTGCTAAAATGCCAATGACCGACGAAGCGTTTTTGGAAGTCAATGGTGTAGGTGATGCGAAGCTTGAGCGGTATGGAGAAGCGTTTATGGAAGAAATCAAAGCTTTTTCAAAGCAGATGGTGTAAGAATTTTAGACAAAAGGAAAACCGCGTGCGCGTCTCAAATGAGTCGCCGGTACGCGGTTTTTTACGTTCGAATTATTGTTGAGGTGAAACAATTGGTTGGACGTTTCGCTCTTTCTTTCTGCAGAGTGCAACCAATACATACACAATGGGTGTGTCGATAATTGCGATTGAAAACTTAAAGATGTATTGGCTCGCAATCATGCCAAGTAATATAGAGGTAGGCATTGTTCCTGCAAACGCGATTGTAATGAATAACGTCGTATCGACGAATTGACTCACCATCGTAGAGGCATTGTTACGTACCCATAATTGTTTTGAGCCGTGTTTTTGTTTCAGCTTATCAAAGATTGTTACATCTAAGTTTTGGCTCACGAGATAGGCAACTAAACTGGCAATTGTCACACGGAAACCTGCGTTAAAGATCGTTTCAAAAGCAGCTTGGTTTTCATAAAAAGGAGCAGCAGGCAAGTGGATGGCAATCCAAATGAATCCTATTGCCAAAAGTTGTGCAATAAACCCGGTTTGAACAGTTTTACGGGCAGCCTCTTTCCCATAAGCTTCAGTTAGTACATCCAAAATCGGATACGTACATACATAAATGACGGCTGCTGCAGGAATAACAATCCAACTGCCAACGCTGATCAATTTCACTGCTACAATGTTCGATAAAATTAATAAACCTACAAATATTCCACTTAAATAATAGCGCATCTTTCATTACTCCTCATCGATTATCGATTTTCTCTGGGTACAGATCATGGTTCATCAAGCGATGCTCCGCCATCTGTTCGTATTTCGTTCCCGGTTTACCATAATTGCAGTAAGGGTCGATTGAAAGACCACCCCGAGGCGTAAATTTCCCCCAAACTTCAATATAGCGAGGCGCCAATAAATGAATTAAATCATTCATGATGATGTTGACACAGTCTTCATGGAAATCCCCGTGATTCCGGAAACTGAACAAATACAGTTTCAAAGCTTTACTTTCGACCAATTTCTCATCTGGTATGTAACTGATGTACATCGTTGCAAAGTCGGGCTGTCCCGTCATCGGACAAAGGGAAGTGAATTCAGGGCAATTGAATTTCACGAAGTAATCACGCGTTGTATGCATGTTGTCAACGGCTTCTAAAATGGATGGATTGTATTCATAAGCATAGGTCGTTCGTTGGTTACCTAATAGTGTTAAGTCTTGTAGTGTGTTTTCATCTCTTCCAGTCAATACAAAAACCTCCCTGAAGTTATGTTGTCAGGGAGGGGCCATAGAAATGGAAAAATAAAAGCCATGTCAAATGGACATGGCGTAGTTTCCGGCATCCATAGTTTTTTATAGAGGGTCGCTATGAACCTCTCCCGAACAGGGTTATTCTTTTCGTCTATGACTTTAACTGGTTTTACCTATTCTGTCAATAGCAAACTTCGTTTCAAACCTAAAATTGTATAAAGTGCAATGAACAAAAGGATGATTCCTGTCACCATGAATCCACCAGTGAACGATAAATCCAAATAGCCAATCAAGCTCGATCCCGCTACGACACCGATGGAAAAAAAGGCATAAAAATAGCCGTATGCTTTTCCGCGGTATTCCGGAGCTGATGAGTCAATTAGCAATGAATTGATAGACGGGAATAGAAAAGCGAAGCCGATGCCATATAACCCCATCGCTAAAAACAGGTGAGTGAGCGCTGATACTTGGCTTAACAAAATCATGCAAATGCCCATTAGTGAAATCCCGAAAGCTAACGTAATCATAGGACGTACCCGATCAAATACACGATTAATCGGTAGAAGGAAAATTAGTATTGCGACAACCCCGAATGTACTGAGTAGCATTCCGGTTGTTTTTGTATCAAAGCCAAGCGCTTCCACTTTTAAAGGGAGGATGAATGCCAGCACACCTTGTGAAAACATGAGAAAAAATGCACCTGAAAATGCACGGACCATGCCGGGGTGTTTAAATAAGTATTTGACCCGGAATTGTGATGACATTTTTAAGCGATTTTTTCTGACATACGTATAGGAACGCAGAAGAAAGAAGGCTGCAAATGCTAAGATAAACATGATGAGGCCATTCATTCCCATTATAAAAGGGGTACTTGTTTTGGAAGCGACAATCCCACTATAGGCAGGACCGATGATCGCTGCCATTCCAACGAACGCACCGGAAATCGCGACACTACGGCCACGTTTTGATTCTTCTGTACGATTTGCAAGAAATGTGAAAGCGGCTGGAACAATAAGCCCTTCCATAAATCCGTGGATGAATCGGATACCAAGCAAAGAATACGGTCCCTCAACGACTGTATACAATAAAAGCGACGCTCCTGAGGCGAATAAGCCAATGAGTAAAATCATAAAAGGGCCACGGCGATCTGTCATGAAACCAGAAATGATATTTCCAATTGTATTTGAAAAAGAATACATACCGACAGCTAAACCGGTCAAAAAAGAAGAAGCGCCTAACGATAGAGCGAACGGACTCATAATAGGCAACTGTGAAAATAAATCAAAGAAAGAAAAAAAGACGATTACATAGACAAATGCGCGCATTTTAAATCCTCATTTCAAATAAAGTCCATCATAGTCTACTGTACCATTGATCGTTCAATAGACCAAAGGACAGATTGTGAACAAAAATAATCATAGCATTCTGAACAAGGTAACGATAAAATAATACAATACTTTACGAGAGAGGGATGATGGAAATGAGTTCAAAAATCAACATCGGTATTGTCGGTTATGGAAATTTAGGGAAAGGTGTAGAATCAGCAATCACTCAAAATGAAGATTTAACACTTCATGCTGTTTTTACAAGAAGGGATCCCTCTACACTAAAGGTGAATAGCGGTGTACCTGTCTATGCATTAGGCGATGTCGAAAAGTTCGTAAATGAGATCGACGTCATGATTTTATGTGGTGGGTCTAAAGATGATCTTCCGGAACAAGGTCCTGCACTTGCTAAACATTTTAATACGGTTGACAGCTTTGACACGCATGCAAAAATTCCGGACTACTTCGAAACAGTAGACGCTACGGCAAAACCGAATGGAAAAACTGCAATCATTTCTGTCGGATGGGATCCTGGCCTATTCTCCATTAACCGGCTTTATGGGGAAGCAATCCTTCCTGAAGGAGCGACGTATACATTCTGGGGCAAAGGGTTAAGCCAAGGTCACTCTGATGCAATCCGTAGAATCGCTGGTGTCAAAGGTGCAGTCCAATATACGATACCGGTTGAAGAGGCTGTTGACAAAGTGAGAAGTGGAAGCCAACCGACACTGACGACAAGGGAAAAGCATACACGTGAGTGCTATGTCGTACTGGAAGAAGGTGCAGATGCAACTGTTGTTGAACAAACAATTGTCTCTATGCCTGACTACTTCTCAGATTATGACACAACGGTCCATTTCATTAATGAACAGCAGTTGGCGGAAGAGCATAGCACTATGCCGCATGGTGGATTTGTCATTAGAAGTGGCAAAACAGGAACTTCCAGTAATCAAGTAATGGAATTCTCTTTGACGCTTGATAGCAATCCGGAATTCACATCGAGCGTCCTCGTCGCTTATGCACGCGCTGCTTTTCGTATGAATCAAAACGGAGAAACAGGCGCGAAAACCGTTTTTGATGTTGCGCCAGGTCTACTTTCATCTAAAAGTGCACATGATTTACGCAAAGAGTTATTATAACAATGAAAGCACTTTCAATGTAGCTAACATTCCATTATACTGAATAAGTAGTTTTTATTTGGGAGGTCGAAATAATTGGCGAAATTAGATGACACATTGCAAATGCTAAAAGAATTGACGGACGCGAAAGGAATTCCAGGGAACGAAAGGGAACCTCGCGAAGTCATGAAGAAATACATCGAGCCGTTCGCAGATGAAATCGACTATGATGGCCTTGGTTCATTGATTGCCAAAAAATCTGGTCAAGCAGATGGCCCGAAGATCATGGTTGCAGGTCACTTGGATGAAGTCGGCTTCATGGTAACGAAAATTGACGACAAAGGATTCATTTCCTTCCAACCGGTCGGTGGCTGGTGGAACCAAGTGATGCTTGCGCAACGCGTCGACATTGTTACACGCAAAGGGGATATCGTGACAGGCGTTATCGGTTCCAAGCCTCCACACATCTTGTCGCCGGAAGCACGCAAAAAGCCGGTTGACATTAAAGATATGTTCATCGATATCGGTGCAACTTCCAAAGAGGAAGCGATGCAATGGGGTATTCTTCCTGGTGATATGATTGTCCCGCACTTTGAGTTTACTGTGATGAACAACGAAAAATATTTGCTAGCGAAAGCTTGGGATAATCGTATCGGATGCGCGATTGCAATCGATGTCATGAAAGCGTTGAAAGATGAAAACCACCCGAATATTGTTTTCGGTGTAGGGGCGGTCCAAGAAGAAGTCGGTTTACGTGGAGCCAAAACAGCTGCTGCGAAAGTGCAACCGGATATTGGCTTTGCTGTTGATGTAGGAATTGCTGGCGATACGCCTGGTGTAACGTCCAAAGAAGCTGCAAGCAAAATGGGGGATGGCCCTCAAATCCTTCTTTATGACGCATCAATGGTTTCTCATAAAGGATTGCGCGATCTTGTCGTCGATACAGCGGAAGCGCACAACATTCCATACCAATTCGAAGCAATTCCTGGCGGCGGAACGGACGCGGGATCTATTCATGTAAGCGGAAACGGAGTCCCATCGATCGCAATTTGTATCGCCACTCGCTATATTCACTCGCATGCAGCAATGTTGCATAGAGATGACTATGAAAATGCCGTGAAATTGATTGTGGAAGTTATTAAAAAGCTTGACCGTGAAACGGTGAATAATATTATCTTTAACTGAACGCCATTTTTGAAATGAATGAAATCCGCATGGTGACAACTGTCAAAGTTGTTGCTATGCGGTTTTCTTGTTGTTTGAATTCAATTGAAAGTGTAGCGGTCGCATGGTTTTAGTTATCTTGAATGAGAAACGCCGTGTTGGGTTAGAAGTAATTGTTTTTAATAAAAATACATTTGACTTTATATTTATGCAATTGTATACTGATTTAAACAAACATAACCGTGGATGGAGATGATCAGTTTGGTTCAAATGCATAGCGCAATCACAACGATTGGTAAGACCATAGAAGATCAATTAAAAGGTAGAGATTTATTGACGCTGTTAGACTATACAAGCGAAGAGATTGACTATTTATTACAAAAAGCACTTATCATGAAACAAGAGATGGTGGCGGGGAAAATGCCTGCCGTATTACAAGGGAAGACGCTCGGTATGATTTTTGAAAAACATTCTACGCGAACTCGGATTTCATTTGAAGTAGGTATGAATCATCTAGGGGGGCATGCAATGTTCATGCATGCAAAAGACTTGCAAATCGGACGTGGTGAGCCGATTTCTGATACCGGAAAAGTCTTATCTGAATACGTTGATGGGGTTATGATTCGGGCAAACTCACATGAAATGGTGAAAGAGTTAGCAAAGCATGCAACAATTCCCATCATAAATGGCTTAACCGACATTTTTCATCCGTGCCAAGCACTTGCGGATTTGCTCACGATGATCGAAGTGAAAGGGACGATTCGAGGAAAGAAACTCGCTTATGTGGGAGATGGGAACAATGTAGCCCATTCACTCATCATTGGAGCGGCCAATATGGGGATGCATGTCGCTTTTGCTTCTCCAGAAGGCTATGCGTGTAATCAAAACCTATTCATGAAGGCACAAAAAATTGCCAATGCAAATGGTGGTTCACTCATTCAAACGAACAACGCGATCGAAGCTGTCGAAAATGCAGACGTTGTCTATACAGATGTCTGGACGAGTATGGGCCAGGAAGAAGAAACAGCTACTCGATTACAAGTGTTTAATGATTTTCAAGTGAATGATGAACTCGTCGCTCACGCAAAAAAAGACTATATGTTTTTGCACTGTCTGCCTGCGCATCGTGAAGAAGAAGTTGCTACGTCCGTGATTGATGGACCCAATTCCTATGTATTCCAACAAGCGGGTAATCGTCTACACGCTCAAAAAGCCGTACTCGCAACGCTGTTATAAAGTGCTAGTTTCGAATGAATGAGTAGCGGTAGTCGTGGAAACATGTGGAAAACAATCTGAATTTCCTGTAGTATATGAATTGAATTTACTCATATCGTGGGGGTACAGAATGTTTGAATACTTTTTAGTGTTTTTAGGAGCTGCCATACCTTGGTTCGAAATTGCACTCGTCATCCCATTAGGCATCATAAGGGGATTATCGCCAGTTTGGGTGATGATTCTCGCGTTTATCGGGAATATGCTTACAGTATTGTTGTTAATTATTGCCTTTCAGCGCGTCAAAGAGTGGATGGAGAGACGACGTGAAAAAACCGGCAAACCTGAATCCAAACGAACAGAACGCGGAAAACGGATTTGGAATAAATACGGCATGCCTGGCCTCGCCTTACTCGGTCCGATTCTCATCGGAACCCATATCGCTGCATTTATCGGGTTACTATTTGGTGCGACGAAAGTAAATACAACGGTCTGGATGACGATTAGTATCACACTATGGACGCTCGTTTTCGGGCTCGCCACAGCAGCCGGTTTTGATATTTTTGTGCGGAACTTTAATTGATCGTTCGAGAAAGTCCAGATTATGAAATGAAATGGAGAAGCGAGTAGGGGGGGATTCCTGTACTTGCTTTTTTTGTGGGCTTCTCTCAGAGGTTTATTGCTTTTCGATAAGAGGCGTGAGTGTTGTGATGCGAAGGCTGAGCGTTGTGATGCGAGGGCTGAGTGTTGTGATACGAGCCGTTTACGTTGTGATGCGCGAAGTTAATGTTGCGATACGGTTGGAGCATTGTGATGCGAGGGCTGAGCGTTGTGATACGAACTGTTTACGTTGTGATGCGCGGGGTTAATGTTGCGATACGGCCGGAGCATTGTGATGCGAGGGCTGAGCGTTGTGATACGAACGGTTTACGTTGTGATGCGCGGGGTTTATGTTGCGATGCGGTTGGAGCATTGTGATGCGAAGGCTGAGCGTTGTGATACGAGCCGGTTACGTTGCGATGCGGTTGGAGCATTGTGATGCGAGGGCTGAGTATTGTGATACGAGCCGTTTACGTTGTGATACACGCGGTTAATGTTGCGATGCGGTTGGAGCATTGTGATGCGAAGGCTGAGTGTTGTGATACGAGCCGTTAACGTTGTGATGCGCGAAGTTAATGTTGCGATACGAGCCGGTTAACGTTGCGATGCGCACAGGTTATATTACAATTGCGTAATCACCTCTAGATCCAGGCGGTTCATCTCCACCTAAAAAGCACGATAAGAAGTTGCTTCTCATCGTGCCGGTGATCCTATTGGAGCTTTCAATGATTGTCTACTTAACCAGCTGTAAATGCTTGAGCGAGTTCGCCGGTGATTTTTGCTTTTTCCTGCTCGTCCGCATTGACCCATAACTTTTCAAAGAACACGCCTAATCCTGGCAAAAGATGTTCTTCGCCACGGTTCAATGCATCTTCTACTACATTTCGAATATCGTCCGCGGAATTGTTTGTCATGTTTGCTGTAATCGCGTCACGAATTTGAAAGTTCATATTATCAATCCTCCTGCAATCATTTTGGACACAATGATCGCCAACTATACAGACATTTGTTACACTGAGAAAAAAGATAAAAAGGATGTCAACAATACATGAAAAGAATTGAATCCACTCAAAATGGGCTTGTGAAACATTGGAAAAAACTTGTCTTGTCAAAGAAAGATCGAGACAAAGCGGAAGAATTTATCGTTGAAGGCTTTCATTTAGTGGAAGAAGCGCTAAACACCAATGGTACTGTTGTCCATTTAATGGTGACTGAAGGAATAGAACTCCCTGCTAATTGGAATACGGAAAACGTGCAATTGATTGAAATGACAAAAGCTGTTGCTAAAGAGCTCATTGAAACGGAGCAATCACAAGGCGTCTTTGCTCATTGTAAACAGCCTCATTATTCGCCTGAAGAGGTCAAGCATTGGAAAAAATATTTATTAATTGATGCGGTGCAAGATCCTGGAAATATCGGGACAATGATTAGAACAGCGGATGCTGCAGGAATTGATGCGGTCATTCTCGGAAAAGGCTCCGCTGATCCGTATAATCCAAAAACGGTCCGATCTGCTCAAGGTTCACATTTTCACATACCGGTCATCAAGGGTGATTTGAATGAATGGTTAGCGCAACTGAAACAAGCAGGTATACACATTATCGGAACGGGCTTGCAACAGGCATCCGAACATTATGCAATTGAACCGATGCAAGCATTCGCACTCATTGTTGGGAATGAAGGAAGTGGTGTATCTGAAGACTACTTGCGACAAGCAGACGAAGTCGTGAAAATTCCGTTGTATGGCAAAGCGGAATCTTTAAATGTAGCGATCGCAACGGGCATTCTCGTCTATTCATTCGGAAGAAGATAAACCTTAACCCAATCTTGATGAATGAAACGGAATAGGCTATACTAATACTTATTATACATTGTAAAAGCTGTGACCGGGAAAAGTAGACGGTATTTCTCCTACAGGAAGTTAGCGCCTTGACTGTGAGTGCTAATAGGAAGAGAGCTGTTGAAGTTCACCCCGCGAGCTGCCGCTTGGACCAGCGAGAGCTGTAAAGGTGTGCCGGTAGAGGGCCGTTACTCCAAATGAAGTGATTATGCGTTTCTTTGCATAATAATCAGGGTGGTACCGCGAACTCGTCCTCGTCCCTTTTTGGGGGCGAGGTTTTTTTATTTTGAAAGGAGAATGACGATGGAACAACAGTTGCAGCAATTAAAAGATGAAGCGTTGGGGAAAATTCAAGATGCTCAGTCCGTAAAAGAGTTAAATGACGTTCGTGTCGCTTATCTTGGGAAAAAAGGACCGATTACTGACTTATTGAAAGGAATGGGTAAGCTCCCTGCTGAGGAGCGTCCGAAAATGGGTGCACTCGTCAATGTCGTGCGTGAAACCGTAACGGCATCTTTAGAAGAAAGAATGGCGTTGCTGGAAGCGGAAGCAATTAATACGCAATTAGCGAAGGAAGCAATCGATGTTACGCTTCCGGGTCGTCCAGTACAAGCAGGCAATCACCATCCACTAACGCGTGTCGTAGAAGAAATCGAAGACTTTTTCATTAGTATGGGATACGAAATTGCAGAAGGACCGGAAGTGGAAAAGGATTACTACAATTTCGAAGCACTCAACTTGCCAAAAGGACATCCAGCGCGTGATATGCAGGATTCCTTCTATATTTCTGATGACATTTTGCTTCGTACACATACATCTCCTGTGCAAGCTCGTACGATGGAGGCAAAAGGTGGCGAGGCGATTAAAATCATTTGCCCGGGGAAAGTGTACCGACGTGATAATGATGATGCAACACATTCACACCAATTTACACAAATTGAAGGTCTTGTCGTTGGTGAAGATATCCGCATGAGTGACTTGAAAGGTACACTTGATTTATTCGCGAAAAAGATGTTTGGTGCAGAGCGTGAAATCCGCCTACGTCCTAGCTTCTTCCCGTTCACTGAACCGTCCGTCGAGATGGATATTTCTTGCTTTAAATGTGGTGGTAAGGGATGCAATGTGTGTAAAAAAACAGGCTGGATTGAGATTTTAGGTGCCGGAATGGTGCATCCGAATGTATTGGAAATGGCGGGTTATGATCCGTCTGCTGTTACTGGATTTGCATTTGGTATGGGACCTGAGCGTATTGCAATGTTGAAATATGGCATTGAAGATATCCGTCATTTCTACACGAATGACAGCCGGTTCATATCACAATTCCATCGGACGGAAGCGTAAGGAGGAGAAAACATGTTAGTTTCAACGAAATGGCTAAATGAATATGTAAATACAGGCGGGATTACACCTGCAGAGTTAGCGGAAAAAATCACACGTTCAGGTATCGAAGTCGATTCCATTATCGATCGTTCTCACGGTATGACAAACGTCGTTGTCGGATACGTAAAAGAATGTGTCAAACACCCTGAAGCGGATAAGTTGAATATATGCCAAGTGGACGTCGGCGAAGAAGTAACACAAATCATTTGTGGAGCTCCTAACGTCGCTGAAGGCCAAAAAGTGATTGTTGCACGTCCAGGCGCAGTTCTGCCTGGTGGTATGAAGATAAAGAAAGCGAAACTTCGTGGCGAGGAATCGAACGGCATGATTTGTTCATTACAAGAACTCGGGATTGAAGGGAAACTTGTTGCCAAAGCATACGCTGAAGGGATTTATGTGTTACCTGAGGGAGCGGTACCTGGTGAAAGTGCATTGCCTTTACTCGGTTTGGATGATACTGTCCTCGAGTTTGATTTGACACCAAATCGGTCAGATGCATTAAGCATGTTAGGTGTAGCTTATGAAGTGGCGGCAATTTTATCTGAAGAGATCCATCTTCCGAAAATTGATTACAAAACATCAGAAGTAAAGGCCGAAGACATGTTGAAGCTGCGTGTCGATGCACCTGACGTCAACCCGATGTACGTTGCTAAAGTCGTGAAAAACGTGAAAATTGCTGAATCGCCACTTTGGTTACAAAATTACTTAATGGCTGCAGGCGTGCGACCACACAATAATGTCGTTGATATTACGAACTATGTGCTCATGGAATACGGTCAACCGCTTCATGCATTTGACTATGACCGATTGGAAACGGGTGAAATTGTCGTCCGCCATGCACTTGAAGGGGAGAAAATTACGACGTTAGATGAAGTGGAACGTACGTTACAACCACATCACCTCGTCATTACGAATGGTCAACAACCAGTAGCACTTGCTGGTGTAATGGGCGGAGCCAATTCCGAAGTGCATGATGGTACAACAACAGTTGTCATTGAATCTGCTTATTTTGCAGGGTCTTCTGTCCGACAAACTTCTAAAGACGTCGGTTTGCGAAGTGATGCAAGTACGCGATTTGAAAAAGGAGTCGATCCGAACCGTGTCCTTGAAGCAGCTGAACGCGCTGCGCAATTAATGTCGGACATTGCTGGCGGAGAAGTATTGGCAAACTCGGTCCTGTTTGATGAACTCGACAAAACAGCTGAGCGCATTACCATTTCACCAGACTATATTAATAGCCGTCTAGGCATGAAAATTTCGATGGATGAAATGCTCACAATTTTGGAGCGTTTGCGTATACCGACACAAGCAATCAATGGTCAACTTGTCATTGACGCGCCAACTCGTAGACAAGACTTGCGTATTAAGGAAGACATTATCGAAGAAATCGCCAGAATGCATGGCTATGATGAAATTCCTAAAACACTACCAATAACGGAATCAACACCTGGTGGACTTACTCCTTATCAGGCGAAACGCCGTATTGTGCGCCAATATCTTGAAGGTGCGGGCTTAGATCAAGCCATTACGTATTCATTAACTTCCAAAGAGCAGGCTCAAGCGTATGCGTTAGAAACTGCGCCTGTAACGGAATTGCTCATGCCGATGAGTGAAGAACGAAGCGTATTGCGCCAAAGTTTGGTTCCTCATTTACTAGAAGTGGCAACGTATAACGTCGCACGTCGGATTGATTCTGTTGCATTGTATGAAACGGGTTCTGTATTCCTTGGGATGGAAGAAGACGGCCTCCCACGTGAAGTGGAGCATGTAGCTGCAGTGATGACAGGAAAATGGGTCGATCATGCTTGGCAAGGCGAAACGAAAAAAGTCGACTTCTTCGTGCTGAAGGGCATTGTGGAAGGGATGATGAACCGTCTCGGACTAGCAGATCGCCTTTCATTTGAACAATCGGTTGTAGACGGTATGCATCCTGGCCGTACGGCGACGATTTTGTTGAATGGTGAGCGTATCGGTCTAATTGGACAGATTCATCCGACAGAGCAAAAGAAACGTGACTTGAAAGAGACGTACGTGATGGAAATGAATCTCAAGCAAGTGTTGACAGTAGCGACGGAAGACTTGATCTATGTTCCAGTCCCACGTTTCCCATCGATTTCAAGAGATATCGCGCTAGTTGTTTCAACCGTAACATCTGCAGGTGCTCTCGAATCGGTTATTCGTCAAGCAGGTGGAAAATTACTGAAAGACGTCAAGTTATTCGATTTATATGAAGGTGAGAACGTTGAAGAGGGCAAAAAGTCACTCGCGTTTTCATTGACATACTTCGATCCTGAACGGACATTAACGGACGAGGAAGTCGTTAAAGTGCACGATAAAGTGCTGAACGCTTTAACAGAAGCGAATGCTCAACTTAGAGGATAACTCGCAAGGGTGGGAAATATCCTGCTGAATATGTGATAGAAAAGAGAAATGGAATTGCATTCGTGCAATTCCATTTTTAAATTCTCTACGTGAGTAGCGATTTTATCAATCAAAGTTTCTAGCAGCAACACTTCAAAAAATATAACATTTTGTCTTAAGGTCACTGGAAGAGTTCCCAAAAGAGGGCTTATCCTAGAACTGTTGATTTGCATTCCGTGCGGACGCTTTCCGGGGGCTTGCCCTCAGCCTCCTCGCCGCTTCGCGTCTGCGGGGTCTTCACGCTGCGCTGATTCCCCAGGAGTCGCCGCTCTACACTCCAATCAACGTAAATCGCCTATATTTAAAGTGAAAAAAATACAGTGATCTTTTTAAAAGGAAAGAATCACTGTTTTAATTGAATTATCAAAGTACCAAGTTAAGATTGTATGCTGCGTCACATTGGGTGCTAATTCGTTAAAATTCCACCTAACGAACATCAAAACCAATATTTACTCGCATGTCATAGCTATTAGGATTCTCTCCTTCAATGCTGCTTTCCACATAAAACTGAGCTGAACCACTCACAACGTATTTTCCAGTCGGAAACCCTTTGTCCACAATCGTTTGAATGAACTCGCGTTTTGCAGCTTCATCCTCGTCACTATACCCACCGGCAAATTCATATTTCACCTTGAAAGGGACACCCTTTTTCAACGTTGTGTGAATCAATGGCTCGTTCATCGCATAATCGATCTCGTAATTACGAGTTAGCTCTTTAATTGGGAAATAAAAAGGGGAGGCGGCGTGTGAAATGACGATGGATTCTTGATCACCTACGTACGTCAACTCTGCGTATATTGCAGTCTCTTCGAATTCATCATACGTTTCTTTTTCCGTATATAATTTGTATACGAAATCATCCGCTTGCATTTCCGCCTCTTGAGGGTAGGAAACGTTTTTACTAGGGGTATTCCCGTTACTAGACACACTACATCCGGCTAATAAACCAATGATTGCTAAACTTACTAATCCCTTTTTCAAGTAGAATCACTCCTTGTTTAGTAGACGGTAGCGCATCAAATAAGTTACATTTTCTTCTTTGCTGCAAGTTTTTTCGCTTTTTGTGCATTTGCAAAATGCCATTTGGTCATGGAACGCAATGCTGCTTCTCCGTCCTTGAGAAGAATTTTAGCAGCAACTTCATCCACTCGGGGACCCGCCCCTTTTGGAAGGGTCATGCCGGCGAGTTGACTGAGACGATCCATCTCTTCTAAAAAAGCGACACGCGCGATGATTGATGCGGCTGCTACCGAGACGTGCAATCCTTCTGCTTTGGTGGAAAATAATACATTTTCACGGATAATCTCAGGTTCGTTTTTAATGTGGTTATAATAGATTCCACGTTCTGCGAATTGATCAATTAAAATATATTCCGGTTTTTGTCCATCCAATTTGCGTAAAACGTGTTTCAGTGCTTGGTTATGCAAGAGTGCTTTGATTTTTCCTTGTGACCAGCCTTTTGCTTGCACTTCATTGTATTTCGGGTTGGATAAAGTCAATACACTATGCGTCAAAGTCGCTTGTAAGTCGGGAGCTATTTGTCTCATCAGATCATCTGTCAGTTGTTTTGAGTCTTTTACACCGAGTTCTCGGACAAGATTGATCTGTTCAGTACGCACATAACAAGCTGCTACAGTAACTGGACCGAAAAAATCGCCTGTTCCTGTTTCGTCTGATCCTAGTACTGATAACCCGGCAAAATTATCTGGCAACAATTCACCTTTAGGAGATGCTACCTTTTTAGCTGTCGACGTCGAACTTGCCTGTTGTGTTGCCTTTGACTTTCCCCATTGTGTAGCTTCACGTTCAGCTCCAATACCTTGAAAGAGCACTTTTCCGGATTTGTAAACTGTAATGGCGGTATCTGGAAGTTTTGCTGCAAATAAAACCCCTGGAGCATTTCTCGTCACTTTAAATGACAGATAATGTTGTGTTAGTGCTGTAATGGTTGACTCATCTAATAGAAGTACGCTTTGTCCCATTGTTTTCATCCTCTCGATTCACTTGTCTTATATTGTACAGGAACAGAACGTGTAGGTCTGTCTATAAAGTCGTTACAGATCCCAAAACTATCCCTTCTCTTTTCAAGTAAAAGAGTTTCATGGTATGATTGGGTACAGAGTCGTTATTTGGGAGGTTTCAACATTGGCAGACGAACAGAAGACGCGCGTTGCGGTTGACATATATGGGCAAACTTATACAATTGTCGGCAGTGAAACAAGTAGTCACGTTCGCCATGTCGCTTCGATGGTTGACGCAAAGATGAAGGAAATTAGTGCCCGTAATCCTTACTTGGACAGTTCCAAAATTGCTGTGCTCACCGCTGTCAACAGCGTTCATGACTATTTACTGTTAAAAGAACGTGTCGAAGAGTTGGAAGAAGAATTGAATAAGTTGAGAGGTTGACTGACGTATATGCTAGATTTACTCATTGTGTTCCTATTAGTAGGAGGATTGATTACTGGGTTCCGTCGAGGGCTCATCGTGCAACTCATCCATATGACAGGTTTCATCATTGCACTTATCGTAGCGTACATATATTATAAACCGTTAGCTGATAAATTCGTATTATGGATTCCTTATCCAGGGGTGACAGCTGGATCGAAATTGAGCTGGACAGTAGAGCAACTTGATCTTGACCAAACTTTTTATCGGTTATTAGCATTTGTAATTATTTTTATTGTGGTGAAATTTGTTCTGCAATTGATTGCCTCAATGTTTGATTTCTTGAAATACTTACCAGTACTAGGTTTTGTTGCTCGATTTGGAGGGGCTGCATTAGGATTTGTGGAGTTTTATATACTAATTTTCCTTGTCCTCTATTTAGTTGCAATGCTCCCGCTAGATTTCATACAAAATTGGATTGAACATTCAATCTTAGCAGAAGCGATGTTCGAGCATACACCGATTTTTTCGGAGACTGTGAAAAATTGGTGGTACATTTATACGAAGTGATCTTTGTTGAAAATCGAACTGTTCACGGCTTCCCCCCTTCGCTGGAGGGAAGCCTTTTTCACAGCAACTAACAACCCAATGGAGGTATGGATGATGAATAAAAAGACGATCATTCGCACGTTCGAAAAAATTGCATTGTATATGGAATTACTAGGCGAGAATCCATTTAAAGTAGGTGCTTTTCGTAAAGCGGCGAATGTTCTCGAGCTCGATCCTCGTAGCTTATCCGAAATGGATGATATTTTGAAGTTAAAAGGGATTGGGAAAGGGACAGGCGCTGTAATCATTGATTTGCTTGAAAAGGGTGAATCGGATCTATTGAAAGAGCTGGAGCACGAAGTACCAAAAGGCTTGCTCCCCTTATTAAAAGTTCCTGGCCTAGGTGGCAAGCGCATTGCGAAACTACGTGAAACGCTTGGCATCGATTCAGTGGAATCACTACGCCAAGCTTGTGAGCTAAATAAAGTAAGTGAATTGCCGGGGTTTGGTAAGAAGACAGAAGAAAAGCTTCTGCATGAACTACAACAACTCGGTACACGTAAAGAGAAGTTGCCAGTTTGGCAAATTGAGTCAATTGTACACGCTATTGAAGAAGAGTTAAGAAGAATTCCCGAAATTACTCGCTTTTCGGTTGCTGGAAGTTTCAGGCGTGCTGAAGAAATGAGCAGTGACGTGGATTTCATCATCGTTACAGACAATCCGGCCGTTGTAAGGGAAAAGGTCGTTTCTGCTTTACCTGTTGAAGAGACGGTAGCGGCGGGAGATGCAAAGCTATCGATTGTGCTGGACATGACAGATGCGGTCGACGTCGATTTTCGCTTCGTGACGGATGAACAGTTTGCTACCGCACTTCATCACTTTACAGGCTCCAAAGACCACAATGTAAAAATGCGGCAGTTGGCGAAATCTAAAGGGATGAAAATTAGTGAATACGGTGTAGAGCAGGAAGACGGGACAACGAAAACATTTAGCTCTGAGAAAGCGTTTTTCAAGTTCTTTGATCTGCCTTATATACCTCCTTCCGTTCGGACAAATGGTACTGAAATTGACCGAGCGGATGAAATTGCAGAACTTGTAACGGTACAAGATATTCGAGGCGATTTCCATATGCATACAACGTGGTCGGACGGTGGCTACTCCATACGTGAAATGGCGGAAGCGTGTCGAGCGAAGGGGTACACCCACATGGTTATTACAGATCACACGCACTATTTAAAAGTAGCAAATGGTCTAACGCCTGAGCGCGTCCGTGAACAAATTGCGGAAATTCGAAAAGTGAATGCAGAATTTGATGATATTGAGATTTTTTGTGGCACTGAGATGGATATACTGCCGGATGGAACGCTTGATTTTGAAGATGATTTATTACAAGAATTGGATTTTGTCATTGCATCAATCCATTCGAATTTCAATCAATCACAAGAGCAGATTATGGAAAGACTATATGCTGCGATGAAAAATCCATATGTTCATATGATTGCGCACCCAACAGGTAGAATAATTGGCCAACGTGAAGGTTATAACCCGGACGTTATGCAACTCATCGAGTGGGCAAAAGAGCATCATAAAATCCTTGAATTGAATGGAAATCCCCATCGTTTCGATTTGTGTACGGAATATTTGGTTGCAGCCCAAGAAGCTGGCGTGAAAATTGCAATCAATACGGATGCACATGCAATTGACCAATTGAATTATATGGACATTGCAGTAAATTATGCACAAAAAGCTTGGTTGAAAAAAGAGACGGTCGTCAACACATGGCCGCTCGAACAATTTATCCGTGAAATTATTCGGAAGTGAAGGGGAGTGTAAGACATTGGAGACACGTGTCTTAAAAACACTTGAATTTGACAAAATTAGAGAGATTGTAGCGACCTATTGTACGTCAACGATTGGTCGTGACCTTTTGCAAAAGTTAGAACCTGTCAGTGACTTCAATACAGTTGTTGAGTTGCTCGATGAGACAGATGAAGGGCTTGCGATATTACGTCTGAGGGGCAATGTACCGATGGGCGGCATTGCTGACGTCAGACCTCATGCAAAAAGAGCACAAATTGGTGGTGTACTGAGTGCTTACGAGCTCATGGAAATTGCCAATACGATTCGAGCGAGTCGTATTCTTCGGCAATTCATCGAAGCAGTGAATGAAGAGGAAGATATCGAGTTACCGAAGTTTTTAGCCAAAAAAGAAGCGTTGCCTATACTGACAGGGCTTGAGCATGAAATTAACGCTGCAATCGACGATAACGGTCACGTTGTTGATAGCGCGTCAGGAACTCTCCGTTCCATTCGACAAAACCTTCGTATGCAGGAAGGTCGTGTGCGTGAAAAGTTGGAAGGATACACTAGAGGCCGTAATGCAGCGAAAATGTTGTCCGATTCAATTGTAACAATCCGAAACGATCGCTTTGTCATCCCTGTAAAAGCTGAATACCGGTCACACTTCGGCGGTGTCATTCATGATATGTCCTCTTCAGGACAGACGCTGTTCATTGAACCAGATGCGGTCGTTCAAGCGAACAACGAAATTAGGAATTTGAAAATGAAAGAACGGGAAGAAATCGAAAAAATCCTTCAAGAACTGTCGATGAAAGTGCAAGAAATCGCACATGAATTGTTTGTGCTTGTAGGTGTTTTAGCGGAAATTGACGTAATTTTAGCGAAGGCGAAATATGGAACTGCGCACAAATGTACGAAACCGACTGTCAATGAAGAGGGGTATATTCGATTAGCGAAAGCGCGTCATCCACTGTTGCCGATTGAAGAAGCCGTAGCAAATACAATTGAATTTGGTAAAGAGATTACGTCCATTGTCATTACAGGTCCGAACACGGGCGGAAAAACCGTTACACTCAAAACAGTCGGCTTATGTACGTTAATGGCGCAAGCTGGTCTACCCATTCCTGCATTGGATGGTTCTGAAGTTGCTGTGTTTGAATCGGTTTATGCGGATATTGGGGACGAGCAATCCATTGAGCAAAGCTTAAGTACGTTCTCCTCCCATATGGTGAATATTGTAGACATCTTGAAAAAGTTCGATTCCCGCTCATTACTCATCTTTGACGAATTAGGGTCAGGCACCGATCCGCAGGAAGGCGCTGCGTTGGCAATTGCCATATTGGATGAAGTGCATGGTACGGGGGCTAGGGTGATGGCGACGACGCATTATCCAGAACTGAAAGCGTACGGCTACAATCGGCCCGGTGTTGCAAATGCGAGTGTTGAATTTGATATTGATACGTTAAGCCCGACGTATCGGTTACTCATCGGCGTCCCGGGACGTAGTAATGCATTTGAAATTTCCAAACGTCTTGGTTTGCACGAGCACATTATCGGCCGCGCTAAAAAATTCACGGGAACTGACCGGGGAGAAGTCGATTCAATGATCGCTTCATTGGAAACAAGTCGGGTGCAATCAGAAAAAGATGCAGAACAAACACATGCGTTACTCATTGAAACAGAAAAATTAAAGTGTGAACTGGAAACGAAACTCGCTGAATTTGACGACATGAAAGAGAAGCTTGTTGAAAAAGCGAAAGAAAAAGCAAAGACGATTGTGGATACAGCAAGAACAGAATCTGAAGCTGTTATCGCAGAACTGCGCGCCCTTCGAATGAATGCGGGTGCACAAGTGAAAGAGCATGAATTGATTGAAGCACGCAAAAAATTGGATGAAGCTGCACCGCAAGAAAAGAAGAGGAAGATTGTAGCAAAAGCTGCTGCAAGACCACTACAAGTCGGTGATGAAGTGAAAGTCGTCACATACGGACAAAAAGGAACGTTAATAGAAAAAGCTTCAGCAAAAGAATGGGTCGTACAAATTGGTATATTGAAGATGAAGCTCGATGAATCCGTATTGGAATATACGAAGCCAGAGAAGTTGAAAGAACCTGTCGTGTCCGCTTCGGTGCGCGGTAGAGATTCCTATGTGAAGTTGGAACTCGATTTGCGTGGTGAACGGTATGAGGATGCCTTGCATCGAACAGAAAAATATTTGGATGATGCACTGTTATCGAATTACCACCAAGTGTCCATCATTCATGGGAAAGGGACTGGCGCGTTACGACAAGGTGTCCAATCCTACTTGAAAAATCATCCACGGGTAAAAAGTTATCGCTATGGCGAAGCGGGTGAGGGTGGCCACGGTGTGACAGTTGTTGAGTTAAAGTGAAGTAACCGCTTATAGGTAAATCATTCGTAACGATCCAACCCGTTGAGAGTCAGTCGGTTAAAAAAGAGGCGTCTCGTGTCTTTCTTTAACCCTAACTGACCCGTCAAAAGTCAACATGAATTAAAAAAGATCTTGAGAAATGAATCTTTTTCGACCGCTATACGTAGAGGAAGGAATGAACGATTCATAAAGGAGCCAAACAAATGACAAAAACAGGGTTTTGGAGCCATCCACTAGTAGAAACAGCAGGCTACTTCAGTGTTGTAGTCCTTTGCCTCATCGTATCGATGGTCTTATTTGAACTTGTTACGAAATATAAAAACTGGGAAGAAATCCGAAAAGGGAACATGGCTGTAGCAATGGCGACCGGTGGAAAAATTTTTGGTGTCGCGAATATTTTCCGTTATTCGATCGAACAACATAATACGTTGCCCCAAATGATTGGGTGGGGGTTATACGGGTTTATTTTGCTTGTGTTTGCGTATTTGCTTTTCGAATTTTTAACACCAAAGTTCCAAATTGACAAGGAGATTGAAGAAGATAACCGCTCTGTCGGCTTTATCTCGCTGACCATTTCAGTCGGCCTGTCCTTTGTTATCGGAGCGAGTATTTCATAGGAGACTTCTAATGGAGAAATTATCTAAAATATTGATTGTTGTTTGTATCCTCTTTGTTATCATCGGCATCTACTGGATGATGACGAACACGCCTTGACTAAAATTTGCCGGTCAAGGCATTTTTTTGTGGAGTTTTTAATATTCTATTTGAAAGCGGATTCATTTATCGATATACTATATTAAGAATGAATTTTCTATAAACTATTAAAAAGAAGGAGGTTTTGCAAATGACGGAAAAACCATGGCTCAGCATGTATCCACCAGAGATTCCGAAGACGATTGCATATGACCGGATTCCCATCCAACAATTCTTAACAGACTCGAGTAACAAGTTTCCCGATAAGACGGCCATTCATTTTCTAGGGAAGGACATTTCATTTAAAGAGTTTCATGATTCGGCCTTGAAGTTTGCCAATTATTTACGCGCTCTCGGTGTGGAAAAAGGAGACCGGGTGGCGATTATGCTTCCGAACTGCCCGCAAAGTGCAATTGCTTACTATGGAATCCTTTACGTTGGTGCTGTTGTTGTTCAAACTAATCCTTTGTACACGGAAAGAGAACTTGCTTATCAAATGAAAGATTCCGGTGCGAAGGCGATTATCTCCCTTGATATTTTGTACGGAAGAATTTCAAAGATTGTTAAAGAAACAGACTTGGAACATATCATTATTACCGGCATCAAAGATTATTTACCATTCCCGAAAAACCTTGTCTATCCGTTCATTCAAAAGAGGGAATATGGAATTGTCGTCAAAGTGGAACATCGAGGCATGAATCATCTTTTTACAGAAATTATGAAAATCGCAAAAGCAGAGCCAGTTTCATATGAATTTAATTTTGATGATGACCTCGCGTTGCTCCAATACACAGGTGGAACAACAGGACCTCCAAAAGGCGTCATGTTAACCCATGCGAACTTGATCAGTAATGTCCAGATGTGCAATGCGTGGTTATATCAATGTAAAGAAGGCGAAGAAACCGTTATGGGGATCCTTCCGTTCTTCCATGTCTATGGTATGACAACAGTCCTTATTTTATCGGTAATGCAAGGGAATAAAATGGTGTTAGTGCCTAAATTCGATTTTGAAACAGCTTTAAAAACGATTGATAAACAAAAACCGACGTTGTTTCCGGGTGCACCAACAATTTACATCGGCTTGCTCAACCATCCACAATTGGCGAAATACGATTTGTCATCCATCAAAGCTTGTATTAGTGGATCTGCCGCTTTACCAGTTGAATTACAAGAAGAGTTTGAAAAAGTGACGGGCGGTAAACTTGTGGAAGGGTATGGCCTTACAGAAACTTCGCCAGTTGCTATCGCGAACTTTGTATGGGAAAAACGTAGGGTGAGTGGTTCTATTGGTGTTCCATGGCCAGATACGGATGCACGCATCGTTGGTCCGGAAACGACTGAGCCTTTACCGAATGGTGAGGTAGGAGAAATTGCCATTAAAGGTCCTCAAGTAATGAAAGGGTATTGGAATAGACCTGAAGATACCGCGCAAACCTTTAGAGATGGATGGTTTTTAACAGGAGATCTCGGGTATATGGATGATGAAGGTCACTTCTATATCGTCGATCGTAAAAAAGATATGATCATCGCAAGTGGTTTTAACATTTATCCACGAGAAATAGAAGAAATCCTTTATGAACATCCTGCCATTTTGGAATGTGTTGTTGCAGGTGTACCGGATCCATACCGCGGTGAAACGGTGAAAGCTTATATCGTTCTTAAAGAAGGAAAATCGATTACAGAAGAAGAATTAGATACGTATTGCCGAAAACAGTTGGCATCTTATAAAGTGCCAAGACTCTATGAGTTCCGTAAAGAGCTACCGAAAACGGCAGTCGGAAAGATTCTCCGTAGGTCGCTAATCGATGAAGAAAAGAAAAAGGTTGAACAATTGAAAACGATATCATGAAATGCTTGACGACAGTTCAATAAAAGATTACTATGAAAATATGAATGAACAATCATTCATATTTTCTTCTTTTTGGTGGTGAAATAAAATGAAGCGTGATAAACCGAAATACAAACAGATTATTGATGCTGCTGTCATCGTCATAGCAGAAAACGGTTACCATCAAGCGCAAGTATCCAAGATTGCGAAGGAAGCTGGCGTGGCGGATGGCACCATATATCTCTATTTCAAAAATAAAGAGGACATCCTTATTTCGGTTTTTAGAGAGAAAATGGGCATCTTCGTAGAAAATGTGAAGGAGATTGTGAAAAAAGAGATTTCCGCAACAGAAAAATTGTATAAATTGATTGATAATCATTTCTCATTACTTTATCACGACCGCCACCTTGCTATTGTGACACAATTAGAGCTTCGACAATCCAACAAGGACCTACGATTTCGAATTAACGAAGTACTAAAAGAATATCTCGTATTGCTCGATTCGATCTTGCGAGAAGGGATTGATAGCGGTGAATTTGACGAAAAAATCGATATTCGGTTAGCTCGGCAAATGGTTTTTGGCACAATTGATGAAACAATCACTTCTTGGGTGATGAACGATCAAAAATATGATCTTATCAAATTGGCTCCGGCAGTGCATAAATTGCTATTAAAAGGTATGAAGTCGTAGACGTAGTAAACGCTTGGGGAAATCGTAACAGTATCACTATTCATACGAAAGGATGGGGTAAAATGGAATTCTTATCAATGACCATTGAGGAACATGTTGCTATTGTATCCATAAATCGTCCGCCAGCAAATGCATTATCGAGCGGCCTTATTCGTGGGATTGACCAAATGCTCGATGCAGTTGAACAAGATGATGCTGTAAGAGTCATCGTCTTGCACGGGGAAGGGAAATTTTTCTCGGCAGGTGCAGACATTAAAGAATTTACAACCGTTTCTACGGGTGAGGAATTTTCAAAACTATCATCAGCGGGTCAACATGTATTTGAGCGGTTGGAGAATTTTTCAAAACCGATCATTGCCGCTATTCACGGAGCCGCGTTAGGTGGGGGCCTTGAACTGGCAATGGGCTGTCATATCCGTCTGGTGACTGAGAAAGCAAAACTTGGTTTACCTGAATTGCAACTCGGCTTAATACCTGGGTTTGCTGGATCACAACGTTTGCCCCGATATGTCGGTACGGCGAAAGCTGCTGAGATGCTCCTCACGAGTGAACCGATCACTGGGACGGAAGCAGTGCGTCTCGGTCTTGCAAATCATGCATATCCAGAAGAGGAATTGCTTTCTAAAACTATGGAGCTCGCGCGAAAAATTGCTAAAAAGAGCCCTGTTGCGATGAAAGCAGCATTACGCATGCTTCAATATATGAAAACAGACAGTTATTATGAGGGTGTAAAAGCTGAAGCCGATTCATTCGGGGAAGTGTTTGTGACAGCTGATGCAAAAGAAGGCATCCAAGCTTTTATTGAAAAAAGGGAACCACATTTCAAAGGGAATTAAAAACGTTGAGGAGGATTGTACGATGAACATTTATGCATTAGTAAAACGTACATTTGACACGGAGGAGAAAATCGCGGTTTCAAACGGAAAGATTTTGGAAGATGGTGCAGAATTTATCATTAACCCGTACGATGAGTATGCAATTGAAGAAGCAATTCAATTGCGTGATGCAAACGGTGGGGAAGTAACTGTCGTAACAATCGGCAACGAAGAAGCCGAGAAACAATTGCGTACAGCACTTGCTATGGGTGCTGACAAAGCAGTTCTTATTAATACGGAAGTTGATCTTGACGAAATGGACGAGTTTTCGGCTGCTACCATACTTGCTGAATACTTGAAAGATAAAGACGCTGACCTAATCCTTGCAGGGAACGTTGCAATTGATGGTGGTTCTGGTCAAGTAGGTCCTCGTGTAGCAGAACTGTTAGGAATTAATTATGTGACAACAATTACAAATATTGAAGTCGACGGAACATCCGTCAAGATTGTTCGTGATGTTGAAGGGGACTCAGAAACGATTGAAACATCGTTACCGTTACTCGTCACTGCACAACAAGGCTTGAACGAACCGCGCTATCCATCTTTACCAGGAATTATGAAAGCGAAGAAAAAGCCGCTTGAAGAACTGGAATTAGATGACTTGGACTTGGACGAAGAGGACGTTGAAGCAAAAACGGAGACGGTTGAAATCTTCTTGCCACCTCAAAAAGCTGCGGGTCGTGTACTTGAAGGCGATCTGTCCGACCAAGTGAAGGAACTTGTTGAGCTTCTACATAAAGAAGCAAAAGTGCTTTGATGGAATTCAAATTGTAATGGGAGGAACATAATATGTCTAAAAAAGTATTTGTACTCGGTGAAGCTCGTGAAGGAGCATTGCGTAACGTTTCGTTTGAAGCAATCGCAGCAGCTAAGACAGTTGCTGGTGGAGGCGAAATCGTCGGCTTGCTTTTTGGTGATTCGGTTCAATCATTAGGGGAAGAAATGATTAAGTTTGGTGCAGACCGCGTCATTACGGTTGAACACCCACATTTAAAACATTATACGTCTGACGGCTTCGGCCAAGCGTTCATGGCAGCGTATGAACAGGAGCAGCCTGATGCAATTGTCTTTGGTCATACTGCCTTAGGGAAAGACTTGTCTCCGAAAATTGCTAGTAAACTAGCAGTAGGATTAGTGTCAGATGTTACCGCGATTGAAGGCGATGGGGATGACGCAGTATTCGTCCGTCCGATTTATTCAGGAAAAGCATTTGAAAAGGTGAAAAACAAAGAAGGATTGTTATTCATTTCCGTGCGACCGAACAATATTGCGCCGCTTGAAAAGGATGACAGCCGCACCGGTGAAGTGGCATCATTATCTGTCGACATTACAAACCTACGCTCCATTATTAGTGAAGTTGTCCGTAAATCGACAGAAGGTGTTGATTTATCTGAAGCGAAAGTGGTCGTGGCAGGTGGACGTGGCGTGAAAAGTGCAGACGGATTTGCGCCTTTAGAAGAGTTAGCGAAACTATTAGGTGGAGCGGTAGGTGCTTCTCGTGGCGCTTGTGACGCTGACTATTGTGACTATTCTTTGCAAATTGGCCAAACAGGTAAAGTTGTCACGCCGGATCTCTATATTGCTGCAGGTATTTCAGGCGCAATCCAACATATGGCAGGTATGTCAAACTCCAAAGTGATTGTTGCGATTAATAAAGATTCTGAAGCAAACATTTTTAAAGTCGCGGATTACGGAATCGTTGGAGATCTTTTTGAAGTCATTCCGATGATGATAGAAGAAATCAAGAAAATCAAGACGAACTGATTGTGTGACTTGTAAAATTGGAAAAAACTGTAGACACCAAAAGTGTGGTGTCTGCAGTTTTTATATGAACCAATAGACATAAGTAGTGGTTTTAAAAACCGTAAAACGGGCAAACCAAGAATGTAAGCATAAACTTCGCCCGCCTTAAACCGGCATGCTATAATTCAACCATAGTTGGATTTACTAAAAGGAGGAAGAAATTACATGGCAGTACTTCATGCGACAGATCAAGATTTTAAAGAGCAAACTAAAGAGGGCCTTGTGCTCGTTGACTTTTGGGCAACTTGGTGTGGACCTTGTAAAATGATCGCTCCGGTTCTTGAAGAACTTGACGCGGATCTAGCAGGCAAAGCGAAAATTGTAAAAGTGGACGTGGATGAAAACCAAGCAACTGCTGGTGAGTATGGCATTATGTCAATCCCTACACTTGTGCTTTTCAAGGATGGCGAGATTGTTGACAAAGTTGTCGGTTTCCAACCGAAAGAGCAACTTGCTGAATTGATTGAAAAACACTCGTAAGCATTACGTAAAACCGGGCCTTCAGGAGGACCCGGTTTTTTGGTAGGTGAAGAAGATGAATGAAATAATTGAGCACAAACTAAGCTTATTGCCAGACCTTCCAGGATGTTACTTAATGAAAGACCGACAAGGAACAATTATCTATGTCGGTAAGGCAAAAATCCTGAAAAATCGGGTGAGAAGCTATTTCACAGGTTCCCACGATGCGAAAACGCAACGTCTTGTTGGTGAAATTGAGAATTTCGAATATATCGTTACAGGTTCTGATATTGAAGCACTCATATTGGAATTGAATTTAATTAAACAATACGACCCGAAATATAACATCATGCTGAAAGATGATAAAACGTATCCGTACTTGAAAATTACAGCGGAACGTCATCCCAAATTGATTGTCACGCGGCAATTAAAAAAAGACAAAGGGAAGTATTTTGGTCCATATCCGAACGCTACTGCTGCACATGAAACGAAGAAATTATTAGATCGGCTTTATCCTTATCGTAAATGCCATAAACTTCCTGATCGCGTATGCCTATACTTTCACCTCGGACAATGTCTTGCGCCGTGTGTAAAAGATATACCACACGAAACCTATAAAGAAATGGTTGATGATATTAGCAGGTTTTTAAACGGTGGGTACAAGACCGTTAAAAAGGAACTGACGGAGAAAATGTCTGCGGCAGCTGAAAACCTGGAATTTGAACGCGCAAAGGAATACCGTGATCAAATAGCGAATATCGAGGCGGTTATGGAGAAGCAGACGATGATGATGAACGACTTCACGGATCGGGACGTTTTTGGTTATGCAGTTGACAAAGGTTGGATGTGTGTCCAAGTATTTTTTGTGCGTCAAGGGAAACTAATTGAACGGGATGTATCCCTTTTTCCTTTGTACCAAGATCCAGAGGAAGAGATGTTAACATTTATCGGACAATTTTACGGGAAGTCCGGGCACCTTTTGCCAAAAGAAATTTTACTTCCTGAAGGGGTTAATCACGAATTGGTCCAACAGTTGTTAAAAGTGAATGTATTAATCCCGCAACGAGGAAAGAAAAAAGATTTAATGAAGCTGTCGATGAAAAATGCTGAAATTTCCTTGCGAGAAAAGTTTCAACTTATCGAGAAGCAGGAACAGCGAACGATTGGAGCTTGCGAAGATTTAGGAATTGCAATGAATATCGCAACACCCTTGCGCATTGAGGCGTTCGATAATTCGCATACAGGTGGAGTTGATCCGGTTTCTGCTATGGTTTCGTTCGTTGACGGAAAACCAAATCGGAAAGACTATCGAAAATATAAAACAAAGACAGCTGCTGCGCACGACGATTATGGAGCAATGCGAGAAGTAATTCGAAGACGCTATACACGTGTCTTGAAAGAAGACTTGCCACTGCCTGATCTCATCATTATTGACGGGGGGAAAGGACAGATGGAGATTGCACGTGAAGTCATTGAAGATGAGTTAGGATTATCCATCCCGATAGCAGGTTTGGCAAAAGACGATAAACACCAAACGGCTCAATTACTGTATGGAAGTCCGGTTGAGGTAGTGCCGTTAAAACGGACGAGTGAAGCGTTTTATTTGCTTCAACGAATTCAGGACGAAGTGCACCGATTTGTCATAACGTTCCACCGTCAAAGAAGGGATAGTCAGTCAATGATGTCGGCGTTGGATGGATTGCCGGGAGTTGGACCGAAACGGAAAAAACAATTGTTGCAACATTTTGGGTCAATGAAAAAGATAAAAGAGGCATCCACGGAACAGCTGAAGGAAGCAGGTTTGCCAATAAAAGTAGCGGAATCCGTTCATTTGTACTTTACAAAAGAGAAATGATGGGTTCAGGTTCAATAAGTAGCTAGAACCCATTCATTGTCTATTTTTTACACGGTTGTTTTCGTGTCCCACTTTACAATAAAATGGATTTGTTTTTTTTTCACTTGTTTTTCAGCGTAGCACTCTGCTAAATAGCCGTTAAGCTTTTGGAATTGCTCGGCGAGGAATCCTGCCTCTAGCTGATACGACCTTTTTTCCAGTACCGTGAGATCGGGTTGTTGTAAAATTAGCCAGGCTTCATCTTTAGGCTGTTTATTCGAAGAAAAGGTTAGATGCCCCCAACCTGCTTCCGAAAAAAATGCAGGGAGTTCATCGGTTGAGAACATGGGAAATTTCCGTGCAATATCTTTTCCTGCCCAATAAAGGATTTCATTCTCGTGTTTTCCTAATATTGTTGGAAGTACATGATCTCTAATTATTTCATAACCGAGACGAGTCGGTTGTTCAGTCGTGTCATTGTTCAAGGGATATGCAGTCCTTTCAAGCGGATTCTGAATCGTAAAGGAACTTTTCGTTGTCGACAAGAAAAGTTCACATGTCCTTGACCTCCTTAAATGTGAGGAGTACAATGAACATGTTATAATATTGTACCATGAAGGGGCATGCCGTCAACGTTCTCAAAAGTATATAATTAGGTGACGTTCGATTGGCGTATCCCATTAATAAGGGAGGGTAAAGACTTGTCGAGAGAATCAGATTTTTACTTGCGCCGACTGCATTCATTGCTCGGAATTATTCCGGTTGGGTTGTTCCTGACTCAACACTTGGTCATTAACCATTTTGCAACTCGCGGTGAAGAGGCATTCAATAACGCATCCAACTTTATGGGCAACTTGCCATTCGTGCTTTTCTTGGAATGGTTTGTCATCTATATTCCACTCATGTTTCATGCGTTTTATGGTGTGTACATAGCTTTCACTGCGAAAAACAATGTTCAGCGCTACGGAACTTTCCGCAACTGGATGTTCCTGCTACAACGTATCACAGGTGTTTTTCTTGTGATCTTCATCGCTTGGCATATTTGGGAAACAAGAATCCAAAAAGCTTTGGGTGCTGAAGTGAACTTTGACATGATGGCTGAAATTTTATCTAGTCCATTCATGCTCGTGTTTTACATTGCGGGTGTTATTGCAGCAACTTTCCACTTGGCAAACGGCCTTTGGTCATTTGCAGTTACTTGGGGGATTGCACAATCACCAAACTCACAAAAAATTGTTTCATACATTACAATACTAGCTTTCTTAGTACTATCAGTAATAGGCATTCAAGCGCTATTTGCATTTGTCTAATTGATCGTAGATAAATTACAGAACATGTAAAAATTGAGGAGTGAAACAATAATGGCAAAAGGCAGATTGATTGTCGTAGGTGGCGGACTCGCCGGCTTAATGGCAACTATCAAAGCTGCGGAAGAAGGGGTCGCAGTTGACCTGTTCTCGCTCGTTCCGGTTAAACGCTCCCACTCCGTTTGTGCACAAGGTGGCATTAACGGTGCAGTGAATACGAAAGGTGAAGGCGATTCACCAGCCATCCACTTTGATGACACTGTATATGGAGGAGACTTCCTTGCGAACCAGCCTCCTGTAAAAGCAATGGCAGAAGCGGCACCTGGAATTATCCGACTCATGGACCGTATGGGTGTAACGTTCAACCGTACACCAGAAGGTCTTCTCGATTTCCGCCGATTTGGTGGAACATTGCATCACCGTACAGCGTTTGCGGGTGCAACGACAGGTCAACAACTTCTTTATGCATTGGACGAGCAAGTTCGTCGTCATGAAGTTGCCGGGCTCGTTCAGAAATACGAAAACTGGGAATTCCTAGGTATCATTATGGATGATGAAGGAATTTGCCGTGGTATTAAAGCGCAAGATATGAAAACGATGGAAATCAAAGCTTTCCCAGCGGATGCAGTCATTATGGCAACTGGTGGCCCGGGAATAATCTTTGGTAAGTCAACAAACTCAGTTATCAACACGGGTTCTGCTGCCTCAATCGTGTATCAGCAAGGTGCAAAATATGCAAACGGTGAGTTCATCCAAATCCATCCGACTGCTATTCCAGGAGATGACAAACTTCGTCTCATGAGTGAATCAGCACGTGGTGAAGGTGGACGAATCTGGACATACAAAGACGGTAAACCATGGTATTTCCTAGAGGAAAAATATCCGGATTACGGTAACCTCGTTCCACGTGACATCGCAACACGTGAGATTTTTGATGTGTGTGTCAATCAAAAACTCGGTGTAAACGGTGAAAACATGGTGTATTTGGACCTTTCTCATAAAGATCCAAAAGAACTTGATATTAAACTTGGTGGAATCATTGAGATTTACGAGAAGTTTACTGGAGACGATCCACGTAAATTGCCAATGAAAATCTTCCCAGCTGTTCACTATTCAATGGGCGGACTATGGGTGGACTATGAACAACAAACGAATATTCCTGGTCTATTTGCTGCTGGAGAGTGTGATTACTCACAACATGGTGCAAACCGTCTTGGAGCGAACTCACTTCTATCCGCTATCTATGGTGGTATGATTGCAGGTCCGGAAGCAGTTAAGTATATGCGCGGCGTGAAACGCACTGCGGATGAATTACCTTCTTCGATTTTCGATGCAGCCATCAAAGATGAGCAACAGAAGTGGGATGCAACATTGAAGATGGATGGAACAGAAAATGCGTACATGCTTCATAGAGAACTCGGTGAAATCATGACAGACAATGTAACGGTTGTTCGTTACAACGATAAATTACAAGCGACTGATGATAAAATTCAAGAGCTCTTGGAACGTTATGAAAACATCAACATTACTGATACGCAACAATGGTCGAACCAAGGTGCTACATTCACACGCCAATTAAAGAACATGCTTTACTTGGCACGCGTAATCACGTTAGGTGCGCTTAACCGTAATGAAAGCCGTGGAGCACATTACAAGCCAGACTTCCCGAACCGTGATGACGAAAACTTCTTGAAAACGACAATTGCAGAGTTCGATGGTAAATCTGCACCGATCCTTTCTTATGAAGAAGTGGATGTATCCTTAATTCCGCCACGTAAACGTGACTATTCTGCGAAGAAAGGAGATTGACAGAAGTGAGTGAGCAAACAACAGCTGTGCAAGAACAACCGACTGCAACGAAGACTGTGAAGTTTGAAATACAACGTCAAGATACGCCGGAATCTACACCTTATATGGAAAGCTTTGAGATCCCGTATCGTCCGAATATGAACGTGATTTCAGCGCTTATGGAAATTCGTCGTAATCCGGTCAATGCAAAAGGTGAAAAAACGACGCCTGTTAACTGGGACATGAACTGTCTAGAAGAAGTTTGTGGTGCGTGCTCGATGGTCATCAATGGACGCCCTCGTCAATCATGTACAGCATTGGTCGATCATTTGACACAACCAATCCGTCTTGAACCGATGAGAACGTTCCCGGTTGTACGAGACTTAGTCGTAGACCGTGACTTCATGTTCGATTCCTTGAAGCGTGTAAAAGCATGGATTCCGATTGACGGTACGTATGATCTTGGTGAAGGTCCACGTATGCCTGAGCGGAAACGCCAATGGACATATGAATTATCGAAATGTATGACGTGCGGCGTTTGCTTGGAAGCATGTCCGAACGTGAACGACAAAACGAATTTCATTGGTCCAGCATTGCTTTCACAAGTTCGTCTCTTCAACGCACACCCAACAGGTGCGATGAACAAAGACGAACGTCTAGCGACAATAATGGCAGACGGTGGAATCGGAGAGTGTGGTAACTCTCAAAACTGTGTAGTGGCATGTCCGAAAGGAATTCCATTGACAACATCCATTGCGGCATTAAACCGTGATACAACTGTACAAATGTTCAAGAACTTCTTTGGAAGCGATCATATGGTTGATTAATTCAACTTCCAACAACCCTTTACGTATCACTGATACGCGAAGGGTTGTTTTTTGTTTGCTGTTCTTCTTTGTTCGAGTATAATAAAAGAATGAATGTTCATTCATTTTGAAAAGGGGGAGCAGTACATGAGGATTGCATATATTGAGGATATGGAGAAATGGATTCAATCATTTACGTTTTCAGTACCTGTTTCAGTACGTTTTTCTGAAACGGATATGTATGGTCATCTGAACAACACAGTCACTTTCACTTATTTCGAGTACGCTAGGATCGAATTTTTAAAAACGATTGGTCATATGGAAGAGTGGCTTGATCCAAAAGGTGCAGCAATTCCTGTTGTGGCAGATCTACAATGTGACTATATGAAACAAGTATTTTTTGATGAACAATTGTCGATTTTTGTGAAAGCTGCTGCTATCGGAAACAGCTCTGTCGATCTCCATTATATGGCGAAGAACGCAAAAAATGAGGTTGTTTTTACAGGGAGAGGCTCAATCGTCCAAATCGATAAATTCACGGGAAAAGCATTGCCTTGGAAAGAATATCAAAAATCTGCGTTTTCTCTCTAAAATGATGAACGAGCCGGCACAGCCTAGACCGTCCTCACATATTGTAAAGTGAACGTGGATAGGAGGGGGCGCGTCTTGACAGGAGAAATGAAAAATCGTTCTTTGCTTACAGCTAGAGAACGAGAAATCTTCAATCTATTAGTAAACGATCATACGACGAAAGAAATCGCAGGGCGGCTCGGCATTAGCGAAAAAACCGTCAGGAACCATATTTCGAATACAATTCAGAAATTAGGGGTTTCTGGAAGGGCTCAAGCAATTGTCGAATTACTGCGATTAGGGGAGTTGAAATTAAACTAGATTACATGGATAGTAGCATTCGCAAACGCACGAAGAAGTGATAAGTAAACACGCTTATCATCCCTGGAAAAAATATATACGTGACAATCATGTAAAAAAAGTTGCGTTATGTGTCGAAAAAGGTGACAATAAGTAGACAGTATTCGTTTTCAGGGAGCTGGTATTCGTGACAACTAACAATGAGCATAATCGAGATAGTTTGGATAACATTGCACAGATGGAAAAAGAACTGCGGTATATATCCGGAATTATTAAGCAACAAGGTCGTAAAATATTAAGCAATTATTCAATTACTCCTCCACAATTCGTCGCATTGCAATGGTTATTCGAGCATGGTGATATGACGATTGGTGATTTATCCAATAAAATGTATTTAGCTTTCAGTACAACTACTGATCTTGTAGACCGTATGGAAAACAACAAGCTCGTAAAACGTGTGCGTGATGAACAAGACCGTCGGGTTGTGCGTATACATCTATTGGATGAAGGCGAAAGAATCATTGAAGAAGTAATTGATAAGCGTCGTAAATACTTAGGCTCTGTCCTCGATGATTTTTCGGAAGAGGAAATTACACAGTTCCTGCAGTTGATGACGAGATTGCATGAAGAGATGAGCAAGGATTGAAGGCCACAAAACAAGCACCGATCGGCGTCATCGATTCAGGTGTGGGCGGGTTGACCGTCGTAAAAGAAATGCTTAACCAATTACCGGCAGAACGAATCATCTACATCGGCGATGATGCAAGATGTCCTTATGGGCCACGTTCAGTCGAAGAAGTGAAACAATTCACGTTAGAAATGGCGTATGCATTGTCAGAAATGGGTATAAAAATGTTGGTAGTTGCTTGCAATACAGCGACCGCAGTAGCACTGGATGATTTGCGCAACCAATTTGCGTTTCCTGTAGTAGGAGTCATTGAACCCGGTGCAAGAGCTGCGGTACGCGTCTCGACTACAGGGAGAATCGTAGTGTTGGGAACGGTAGGAACGGTGAAAAGTGGAGCGTATGAACATGCCATTACGGCAATTTCAAATGCTACCCAAACATACCAGCTTGCCTGTCCGGATTTCGTACCTCTCGTAGAAAGTGGACAGTATAAAAGCTTGGATATTCGTCCGATTATGGAGAAATCGTTAAATCCACTCGTTCATATCGATTTTGATACGGCGATTTTAGGCTGCACGCACTATCCCCTTTTGCATGACCACATCCAAGCACAATTGCCCGAAGGAGTCGCCATTGTCTCATCTGCGAACGAAACGGTTCAGGATGTACGTAACACATTGGATCATTTCGGGTTGTTGAATGAACAAAATACAGGGATTGCACCCTTATTTTATACAACAGGCTCATTGGAAGGCTTTTCATCCATTGCGATGGATTGGCTAGAATTGCAAAATCCAGATGTTCGACATATTATTCTCTAGACCGGATACCAATTCAGGTGTCCGGTTTTTTGCTTTGATGAAAATGGTTATGATAAGATGAATGCTGAACTTGAAATGTGGAGGTAGCCGACATGAGACATGATGGAAGAACTGCTGATAGAGGAAGAGATGTAACAATTGAAACGGATTATTTGCTTCATCCCGAAGGCTCAGTGCTCATTTCTGTTGGAAATACGAAGGTGATTTGTACGGCGTCCATTGAAGAGCGAGTGCCTCCTTTTCTTAGAGGAAGTGGACAAGGATGGGTGACGGCCGAATACTCAATGCTTCCACGGGCGACAGGGCAGCGTACGCATCGTGAATCTTCCCGAGGGAAAGTAGGTGGAAGGACAATGGAGATCCAACGTCTAATTGGCCGTGCGATGCGTGCAGTCGTTGACTTGGAAGCACTCGGGGAGCGAACAGTTTGGATTGACTGTGATGTCATACAAGCAGATGGCGGAACGAGAACGGCTTCGATTACAGGTGCCTTTGTGGCAATGAGCATGGCAGTCGCTAAGTTAGTGAGTGAAAAGGAACTGAAAAAGTTCCCAATCCGTGATTACTTAGCTGCCGTCAGTGTTGGGAAGACAGAGGAAGGCATGCTTATCCTAGACCTTGATTATGTGGAGGATTCTGCAGCTGCAGTTGATATGAATATCGTTATGACAGGCGCGGGTGAATTTGTTGAATTGCAAGGGACTGGTGAGGAAGCGACGTTTACTAGGCAAGAAATGAACGCGCTCGTTGAATTGGCTGAAGTAGGCATTCAACGTCTAATCGAAATTCAACAAGACGCTTTAGGTTCCATTCATGAGCAGATTAAACAAAAGGAAAGTGATGAAGCATGAAAAAAGTATTGATTGCCACGAACAATAAAGGCAAAGCAAAAGACTTTGAGGTGTTATTTGAACCGTATGGCATCCAAGTAATGACTTTGAATGACTTAGAACAAGATATAGACGTGGAAGAAACGGGCACGACATTTGAGGAAAATGCGGTGTTGAAAGCGGAAGAAGTAGCGAAACAATTAGGCATCATGGTCATTTCCGATGATAGTGGCTTGGAAATCGATGCACTAAATGGTGCCCCTGGCGTCTATTCTGCTCGTTATGCCGGTCCGGCAAAGAACGATGATGCGAATATCGACAAAGTGCTAGAAGAGCTTCAAGAGGTGCCTGAAGACGAACGGACAGCACGGTTCCGTTGTGTACTCGCCATAGCGGGTCCGAATCAAGAGACAAAGACATTTTCCGGCAGTTGTGAAGGTTTCATTTTGAATGAAAGACGGGGAACAAACGGATTCGGATATGACCCGATCTTTTATACACCTTCGAAGCAACGTGCGATGGCTGAATTGACACCTGCTGAAAAAGGGGAAATTTCTCATCGTGGTGCAGCGCTCGCTCAACTGAAAGAACAGCTCCCTACACTCATGGCATCATTCGGTGAAGTACAATGAAGATTATTGTAATGAGTGATTCTCACGGTGATGTGGAGACGGTGAAAACCGTTTCCACTCTGCCGGCGGATGCAATTTTTCATTGTGGCGACAGTGAACTGTCACTTGACGATCCGCTTTTGCATAACATACATGTGGTAAGAGGGAATTGTGACCGAGACGGCCGGTTTCCTGATTCACTCCTCGTCCAAGTAGGCGACAAACGAATTTTCGTCGTACACGGTCATGAACATGATTGTAAACGGTCGATGCTCCCCTTGTATTACGAGGCGCTGGAACAACAGGCAGACATTGTTTTATTCGGGCATTCTCACTTGTACGGTGCAGAAATGAAAGAGGGGATTTTGTTTGTCAATCCAGGGAGCACTTTGTTGCCGAGAGGTGGCAATGAACCATCGTTTGTGGAAATCGAGTGGGACCACGAAGTCGAGGATCTTGCTTACGAGGGAATTTCAAATGACGTTAACACGTTAGAAAACGAGAAAAAGTTGCGCGTAACCATTAAAAATCTTCAGCTTGAAACAATTCATTCCGTTGAAATGAAAAATTATACAAGAAAGCGTTGACTTTTTTCGAAATCCTGCCTATAATAATATTTGTCCTTTGCGAAAAGTAATCGCAAATTGAACATGTCTCAGTAGCTCAGCAGGATAGAGCAACAGCCTTCTAAGCTGTGGGTCGGGGGTTCGAATCCCTCCTGGGACGTATTTTATCGAAACATGCTTATAAAAGAGTATGACTGGAAACGTTTGAAACCTTGTCGCATCAAGGTTTCAGGCGTTTTTTCTTTTTGTAAAGTGTACGATTGAATAAGATAAGAAATGAAACTTTGGTATACAAAATGTATATTCGGTATACATTAGCTCGCATAGATCTTCACCGAGATTTCCTCATCTCTTTGCTCCATCTCTTTTAGTACATGTGCATAGTTATCCACGTCGTCTGGATATCACCATGACCAAGAAATTTTTATACGGAATGGATGTTGGCTCCTTTGTAAAGCAGCACATTGGTATGTGTATGTCTTAAACCATGCATAGTAATCGATTCAATTTCATTCCATGCTTCTTTAATAGAGATCTCAGAGTCTTTGCTCCCATGACTGCTGTTGACATTGGTGCAAAGACTCCTGCAGGCGCACAAAGAAAAGCGGATGCTGTGAAGTTGGCACTAGAAACACAACTGGCGGAACTTGAGCTGCTGCTTGGCAGCTTACCCGAATTAGAAACAACTGCAAAAGATAATTTAGTAGCGGCCATTAATGAAATTAAACAATTGCTTGCGACGCATTTGGCGGATTTAGCGTCCCAAGAAGTTGGTAAAGGTGCGGATTTAATCGGCTTGCCTGACCCAAATAATATATTTACTTCAACAAATGTTGGAGGTGCGATGCAGGAGCTTTTTACAAATGTCAGTGATGGGAAACAAACGGTAGGTACTGCGATCACTGACGTTGATCCAAATGTGCTAGTACCTACTGAACCTACATTTAATGATTTGGCTATCGCGATTGGTCAGATTAGTACAGGAGTATTGGATGGACTTATAGCTGGTGAGTCGGGGTCTATCTACATTGATAACACTTTAAGCAATACAGAAAAAAGGTATATGACTAAAGTAAAAGAGGTAGTTATGAATGTAGGAGGGAGTGTGAGGGTATCGGTATCTTTTCGTAACCTTAATGCCAATTACTCAGCACGAGCACAGCTATATATAAATGATTTAGCTGTTGGCGAAATATATAGTAGATTAGGTGGAAGTGAACTTACTTTTACAAACGATGTAACTTTTACAGCCGGAGATAAAATACAAGTTTACGCGTTAACTGTTGATGGTAACGGATCTGCTCATGTAACAAAGTTATCCGTTAATATTGATATGTCATCTATTGCTGAAAAAAATTCTATACCTTAAAAAGGAGTGGTAAAAATGAAAATTACGCTTGAATATAAGAACGCCGACGAGAAACAAACTCTCTTAGCTGAGCACTCCGACAAATACCTCGTGGAAGAAAAAAACCTTTTTGAAGGGAAATTTTTAGTGTTTACGGATATTAAACCAGTTGAAATTGAAATTATAGAACTAAAACAAGAAATCAGGATATCTAATGCCAAAAACAATGCACTATCTGAAAGAGCGGATTTCATCGAGGACGTAGTTGCCGAAATGGCGATACAGGTCTATCAATGATTACCCGCTTTTTGTTTCGGCTTTTATTGAAATTGGAAGGAGGTGATACTATGATAGCGATGTTTTTTGCACAACGTGTGATTCTTGGAAAAACGAATTGGGCCGATGTTCCCTCTACGCTTCAGCCAGGAGTGCGTGATGTTTTGGTTGAGAGTGGATTGAAGTTTTTGATTGAGGATGAAGATGGTGCATAAAAAATCAAGGCAGTACATTTAATATACTGCCTTGATTTCAATCTTCGTGTATACACGATTGATAAAACTGTTTCCCGAAAGGGGTAACTGAAAATGAAGATTTCTCAATTCTTGATTTTCCTAAAAAATCAGCCCCTTTAGTTCCCTGAAGTACCACAGGATGTTCAAAAAGTTCATCATATAAATAATCGGGAGTCAATTGATTTGAATCATGCAAGTTAATTAAGCCGAGTCTATTTAAGTTGTCTAAATAACTAAAAATCTTTGTTGGATAGCTACAATTTGCTTTATCACATAAATCAGTAAAGTTTAGAAGCATAGGAAGGTAACTTCCGTCTCCCATAATGATTTTCAAATGAATTGTTGGTTGGTTGTTTTCGCGTATTATTTGTAATAATTTAGCTTCGTCTGGCGTTAATTGTTTAATGATTTCAACATAGGCTGGATGTGTATCATAAGCCTTATCGGAATTGAGAGAAGAAGCAATTAATTTTGCAAACATTTCTCTTAGTTCTTCTTCATCAATATAATACCGGGATGCTTCTAAAGCAGGACCAACAATGCTTATTGTAGGTTCAATTAGTTTATCTTCTTCAATTGTGTTTAATTTATTTGCCAATGAATTCTTGTATGCCAATAAATTAATCTCATTTTCTATACGTTTTTTATCTGCTGCAAAATTAATTTTATTGAAAGCCATGTACCATAAATCATCTAGAGTTTGCATAGGCACCTTACTACTATTGGTTGCTAATGTAGTGGCAAAAGATGTTAAAACAGAGGTGATTATTGGATCCATATTTATCACTCCTTACGAAAGTATTATTGATAGTATAACCTAAATGCACATTCGGAGCATAATGCGTCATAGTGTGTACTAGTACGTATTGATAAATAACAGTATTTAATGAACAATATTGCCTCCTCCATATGGATGGCAATATTGTTCATTAAATACTTTTAGAAGACGTATCTCAAAAGGTTGGAAATTGACAATAATTTACCTATATCTCTATATCGAGGTAGTTTTTAACTTCATTTACTATTATAGTTTGATATAATTATCATATAATGTAGAATTGGAGGGTATCGAAGAATGAAGTTTAGCTATTTACTTAGACTTGAGAGACTACGGCAAAATATTAAACAAGAGGAGTTAGCGAAGGGCATTTGTTCTACTTCTTACCTAAGTAAAATTGAAAATGGAAAGGCCGAACCTAGTGATGAAATTCTTCAATTACTATTCGACCGGCTTAACTTCCCGTTCCCAAATCTTCAAGCAGAAGATCATTTAGAAGAATTAAATAATCAGTTCAAAAAAATTATTGACCAAAGAGATCGTGAATCTGCTCAATTGATGCTCAAAGAAATGGATACAATTTCTTCTGTTAATAATACAAGCATAGATTTTCTACTGATACAAACTCGTTTGCTAATGTTCGAAGAGCAGACTTCCTCTATTGTTGAGAACAACTTATCTCTTTTAAAATCCGTTGAAAAAGATCTATCGAGTAGACAAAAGTTCTATTATTCTCTTGTCCAAGGGTTATATGAATACAATGATAATCACTTTTCTAACTCTCTGAAATTCTTTAATGAAGCGGAAAATCTCTGTTTGCAATTTCCTGTAGATGATTGGGAGAAATCAGAGCTTCATTATGTCTTGTCACTTGCGTCACTATCCGATTACCGTAATATAACTGCAATAGAGTATGCACAATATGCACTAGATTATTTTAATTCTAAAATGCTGCTGTCACGATCAATTAGCTGTTTAATTATAATTGGTCTCGCTAAAAAAAGGATTGGTCAAATAGAGGAAGCGGTCATAACCTTTAGAGAGGCCATGGAATTGCTATCAGATAATGATGCTTCTATTCATCTAGCGCTGATCGAACATAACTTAGGCTTATGCTATTCGCTAATTGGCGATAAAAAGAAAGCTCTGCAATCCTTTGAATCAGCTTTGAAGATGAAAAAACATGCTAACAGTAAAATAGTAACAGCAATAGCCATTTTAAAAGAGTATTTTAAAATGGACAACTCAAAAATGGCAGGAGCTTGGTTGGCAAAGTGCATGTCGCTCATCACGCAAGTTACGCAAAACAGAACTTATTATGAGCAGCATTTAAGCGTTTATAAACTACTATTATCGGACTCTGCCGATTCTCATAAATTTTTCAAAGATATATTGAAATACTTTGATGATCTACGTAACTATTATCATTGCTTCATTTATTGTAACTTATTTTCGAAAAAACTGACCAATCAAAATGAATATAAAAGTGCTACAATCTATTACGAGAAAGCCTTTGATTATTATCTAAAACATAAAAAAGTGAATTATTGGGGTGATTTATAATGAAACGCTTCATTTTATTTCTACTAATTGTTACTGTCTACTATGTTAACAATACTGTTTCTTTGGTATCAATAGAGGACAAGCCACCGATAACATCTCCTGATTTGTCCAAATGAGAACGTCAAGTATTTTTAGCGAACTTTAGGTCCCCTTCTACTTTTCCTGGTCACTTTCCTACTAGAGGAAAGTGACCAGGAAATCTTTTAAATATTAATCTATTAAACTCATACTTTCCCATCTAGTTACTGTTGACTAATTTGATTATTTTGTAAATAATATAGATAGGAACTTGGCCAAGCTTCCTGACGCCTCATGTGAGTAGCAGTGAGTGGTGATTGTGAGTCACTACACTAAGAATCTGGTTATTTGTGGGAGATTCTCTTCGCCTTTTTCATGATGCTTTCATGATGCGTTATAAAATTATTGAAATGAATTTTAGGAGTTAGATCTTATTGACGCTTTGTCTAAAGCTAACAGAGAGTCTTCCAACGAAACAACTTTATACAGCGGTGCATTCACGTAACAATAAAATAATATAAAAAGGAGCATTTTTATGAAGAAATTAAAAGTACTATTATCAACAATATTAGTAGGAGGGCTTTTGCTTACTGTAGGATTCAGTAACGTATACGCAGAAGATGGTGAATTAAAAGAGGTTGTAGAAAATAATGGAGTCTTGAAAAATACATCTCCTTCATCCATTCCCTTGGAGATTAACTTAGATCCATCAAATGTATATGTAAGTGGAGTCACAAGTCATGCTGTAACTCCACGAATAAATTGGTATGATGGTGTGTCTAATAGTTATCATGTTAGTTATACGAATGCATATGGACAAAAACAATTAAGTCGAACATTTACGTCCTATAGTGTAACCGTAAATACAACTTACTATACAATTCCTTCAGGTGAGACAGAATTCACAGGGACTCATTATGCATCTGTGTCATCAAATGCAGGTATGGCTTCAGCTTCAGGAAATATTCGCTTATTGAGAAGAAGATAAATTATTTTAATAGCTGGGACTAAAATATAATTTGGGCATACAATAATAATATTCTTTTGCGCTCTGGAAAAATTATCTTTTAATGTTAATTTATTGTTTAATACTTTAAATACCTTTTCTCTAATTTTTCATTCCAGGATAATAATTTTCCAGAGCGATTACATCTCGTCGCTTCGCCATACGACTGCTTTGTAGGGGGGATTGGAATTGTTAGTAGTAGATCACATAACAAAAAGCTCATTTAATGATACTGATAGCTTTTTATTTGAAAATGTTTCACTATCCGTTCAAGCAACGGAATGGATTAGTATCATAGGTCCATCAGGGACGGGGAAAACAACATTATTAAACTGCATTGCAGGCATCAATCAAATCGATGGGGGAACAATTGAGTTAGATGGCTTTCCCGTACATAATTTAACGGAAAGTCAGAAATCGGATATTAGAAGACTGCAAATCGGGTTTATTTTTCAGGATTTTAAGCTACTACCTTACTACAGTGTTTTAGAAAACGTTGTTTTACCACTTTCTAAGGACAAAAAAAGTGACCAGATAAGAAAAAAAGCTGTGCATTTATTAAATCAGGTCGGGATAAATAAAAGCTATTATAATAGACTGCCATCTGGTTTATCTGGTGGGGAAAAGCAAAGAGTCGCTATTGCAAGGGCATTGATAAATGACCCAAAGTTAATCATATGTGATGAGCCAACAGGTAATTTAGATAATGATAATAAAAAGCAAGTACTTCAAATATTGACGGAGTTGAAACAAAAAGGACATGCTATCATTGTTGTTACACACGATGATGAAGTGGCTTATGAGGGCGATAGACTTTACGAATTAAAGAACAATTCGTTAAGCGAAGTGGTGAAAGTTTTATGATCTCTATGAGCTGGAAAAGAATTCGTAATCAAAAGTCCAAGTCTGTCGTGACTGTTATTGCTATGGTAGCGATCATTCTCCTTACAGCATTTGGTATACAAACCTCTCAGGAAACTAAGCGAATTGTGTCAGAAAACCTAGAGAATTATAGCCGAGGCAGCTATGATTTGTTAGTTCGTCCTGAAGGTGCACGAACTAATATAGAAATAACCTTGCAAACTGTTGAAGAAAATTATATAGGGGATGGGGCAGGGGGAATTTCTATTTCAGAATGGGAAAGTTTAAAAGAACATCCAGAAATAGAAATTGCAGCACCAGTTGCTTCTTTAGGATATTTCACAAGTAACACTGCTTCCATAAGTCTTCCCGCTTTTGACTATCCTGCAAGGTTTGAGTATAGATTTTGGACTAGTGATGGAATCAATGAATACCCTGTATCTCCAAGTCACGGAATGTATTATTTCCAACTTATTGATAATCAATATCAATATGCGATCGATACATACCCGGATTTCAGTAAAGAATATAATATTTTCGATACTGGTTTAGATATTTCCTTTCCGCAGAGTTATTACTTATTAACAGCAATTGATACAGAAAGTGAGACATTACTTACTGGAATTGATTTTTCAGAACTGCATAGAGAACTTACGGATCAAGAAAAAGATAATATAAACATGTTTTCTCAATTTAGAGGAAATGCACCTGTAGTTCCTATTTTGCAACGAGAAAACTTTCAAATCCCTCTGTCCCTCGAGGTGACTGTGGAAAGAGTAGACTTATCCCTTAATGAGCTTTATAAAAAGTATGGGTTATCTAACAACGAATCGATTGTGTACCAACTTCAATTTCTGGAAGAAAAGAAGAGAAAAGAATTTGATAATGATTTACTAGCATTAAAAAGCCTGGATTTAGAAACTTATCACATTGATTTATCGAAGTATCAAAGCCCTTTCGATGGACAACAATTATCTTTAGACCAACACTTCAACATAGATTTATTAGCTCAAGGTGAAGGTGGTACTTTATACAACGATTCTGGAAAATACTATACCGCCTCAAAAATTGATTATGCTTTAAAAGATAAGAAAATGTATGTTGATATCGTTAAGGAAGGTTCACCGCCCAATTACAAAGTAGTAAAGGAAGCGGGGAGTAGCTATTTAAATGAGGGGAAAGCTCCATTTATGATTTGGCAAATGGGGACATTTACTGCAGAAGAAGATAGCAACTCACTTACTTCAAGTCCATTGGGAATATACAGTACAAATGACGTGAAAACGTTAGATGGCACGGTTGTGACACCAACTGTTACCCCTGGAAGTTTTATTGCGGCCCCAACAGCAGGAGTCACCTCATTAGAAGCTGCAAGTTTGATAAAAGGTGATCAGCCAATTGATGCCATCAGAATAAAATTAAAAAATATTGCAGCCTATGATGATGAAGCTCAAAAACGAATCGAAGGGCTGGCAACTGAATTATCCAAAAAAGGTTATGTAGTCGATATTGTTGCTGGATCATCCTTTACAAGTAATAATATCATCGTTGAAGGTATTGGTGAAGTCACGTCTCCTTGGACTACATTAGGGGTAGCACAGTTATTATCCGGTGCCTGGAACTTGGATACAACTCTTAGCATTAGTTTATTTATTCTGTTTGGGGTATTTTGGTTTTTATGTCATCTTGGATTTGAACGGAACCGTTTAGATAAAGAAAATGATATTTTGTTTTATCTCGGATGGCAAAAGAGAAGTATACGTGTTAAAAATATGACTGAGCAACTCATTTTAATCTTTATTTCCATTATATTGAGTACATGCGTAGCCCTCGTTTTGGGATACGGAACTCTAGCATATATCGTAATCGGAAGTTTCCTACTTGTAAGTGTCATTCTACTTACTGTTGTATTTTATATGAATACTAGTCAGAGTAATCGTTCAAAGAGCTATAGATTTTTTGCTAGCATTCAATATTATAAATCATTATTAGTGCCTACGATGCTTGTTTTACTGTTAGCGGCTTGTATAACTCAACTGCAACTGTCATCTATTTATGCGTTATGGGATACGTCCACAGTTACAACATTAGGAACGTTCATATTAAATGAAGGCTTATATATTCGATTACTCATTGTCATTTCCACAGTCCTTTTGAGTATTTCCGTTTTAATAAAAGCAATTCAAGGAATTACCTTGGCGCGTCAAGATGAATTCGAGATGTACCATGTGATTGGTTGGACTGAAAAAATGATAAAAATTCACTTTCTAAAGGAAGTGTTAATCTGGTCAACATTGTCATTAGCCTTCGGCATACTACTAAGCACGATTGTTTCAATTTTAGTAGACATGTCACTAGTGGGCGTTATGATTGGTGCCATTTCCTCCAGTATCATTTATTTAACAATCGTATTCGTAGCCGTTAATTTTAGAAAATATCGATAAGGTAGTATTTAATTACCCGTTTAACTTTTTTGAAGTGAAGAGGGGGAAGCAAGAGGATAGCGCTCGTCCAAAAACAACTCGAAACCTTCTGGACGTATAGTAGTGCGGTGTAACCGCGGTATATCAACCTTCTTACGTAGTTAAAGCAACAGTCTATTAGCGGTTAAGCTTCGCATAATGGACGTCTGCCTTCTAACTCTACGTCAGGAGGTTTTTTTGCGTTGACAAAAAAGAACAAAACGCGCGGAAGGCGACAAGCTTCTACCAAGCATGTCTAATAGACTAACGTCAGTTAGGCGCATCTACAGAGTTTCGTGAGTTGAGCTTGGTTAGATAATTTCGTCCTTAGGTTCATGCCTAGGAAGTATGTAAAGGTCATGATAAATTTTAAGCGTTCTTAAACTTTCGGCTATTTTAATAATCCAATCTGAAAAAAGACTGACGAATCAGTATGACTGTCAGTTTTTCATATTTGTACGTTTTTTCGTGTTTCTATTCGTGCAAATGCCCGGAAACTTATTAATGTAGCTACATAGGCAAAGACACTTCCTGGAAATAAGGGGATAATACCTGGAATGAATGTTGTAATAAAGTAGATCCCTACCGCAGTAGCACCAATCAAAATGACTTCAATAGGGGATGTAATGGCAATTAAGAAAGACTGTTTAATGTATTGAAAGAACTTTAAATTGAAATGTGCGTAGACGGGAAAGAAGAATAGGAACGTTACAGTTCCGGAAATAAGTAAAAAAATTAATATTGGATATAAAAATTGCAACTTACCACTATTTTGTTGTAAGAAATAAAAATCAAAAAAGAAGAAGTAACTAACAGTTAAGAAAAGAAGGCCATAACCATTTACTTTCAAAAAGTCTGCCCGAAATGCATTCCAAAATGCAGGGAATATCTTGAAACTTTCCTCTTCTTTAATCAATTTGCGAACGACTACAAACATAGAAGATGTAGCGGGAAAAATACCGAAAGCAACTAATCCGATAAGTGTAAAGACAATCCAGAGTATATTAATATAAGCTAATTCAATCATTCTATAAGCGATTCTATTGAAGTTATCCCAACCAATCAAATTTCTCACCTCTTGAAGTAACTATATGTTGAAAACTATCTAAATTGCAACCTTTATTAATAGGTAAGTAATGAAAAACCTTAGAGTGAAAGTTTTTGCAATTGCAATTAAAGACGCTTTAGGGACTTGTCTCTTACTAATTATTCATGTAATCTAAAGTCAGATTAACAGTCAATTTAGTCATTTCAGGTTATTTGTTTTACTAGTACTAATAGTGAAGGTCTTACGAATAGACTCTGCTGGATTACTTAGATAATAAAACAGTTTATTGTCAGCGCTTTCATATATTGTGCTATTAGAGGAGGTGTAGAATATATAGTCGTAATTTTATTAGGTTATAGGATGAACTAAAATTCGAAAGGGGTCATTTGGATGAAGAAGTTTCTGTTTTTACTAGTATTAATTTTAATGGGTGCTTTAATTGTTGGTTGTAGCGCAAACGAGGCAGACATAAAGGATAAAGAACCAGAAGAGACCAATGAAGAAGATGAAGAAAAAATTGAGACATCAGGTAAGGATGAACTATCTGGAGAAATAACGGTTTGGGCACATCCATTTACAGGAGACCAAGAAACTGAAGGAGCAATGTGGAAAGAAATCATTGCATCTTATGAACAGGAAACAGGTGTGAAAGTAAACTTCGAACAAATTCCTTGGGCGAATCGTGACCAAAAAGTATTGACAGCTTTAGCGGCGAACAATGGTCCGGATGTATTCTATGTAATCCCTGACCAAATGCCACAGTATGCTGATGTAGGTATGCTTTTAGAGTTAGATCCCTATTTAGAAGGCTTCGATATTGAAGATTTTGTAGATACGGCATTAGTGTCTACTACTTGGAAGGATAAATTATATGGACTTCCCATTCTACAAGAAGCCTATACTTATATTTATAATGTTGACGTAGTAAAAGCAATTGGTGAGGATCCAGAAAATTTGCCTGCAACTTGGGAAGAGTTTGAAAAATGGGCTGCAAAGGCAAAAGACAAAGGATTTTATGCAACAAGCTTTCAAGGTGGAGGATCAATGAATGGAACGTTATATCCATTCCTATGGCAAGCCGGCGGTAATGTTGTAACAGAGGATAACGAAGTTTTGATCAACAATGAAGCGGGTGTAGAAGCATTTACGTTTATTAATAATATGTATGAAAAAGGATGGATACCAGCAGATTCAATTACTGCAATGGAGCATGATGGGCTATGGGAAAGCGGAAAAATGTTAGCTGTGCAAGGTTCAGGCATTTCAGTTAGCCGCTTATTAAGCCAAGATAATTTCGAATTTGTAATTGCACCACCGATGAAACATAAAGAACAATTGACGTATGGAACAACGGGTATGTTTGTGGCACCGGTCAATACAGATAATCCAGCTGCGGCTGCAGAATTCATAAAAGTGATGACAAACACAGACAATCAAAAGAAATTTAACACGGTTACTCAATATATTCCTACGCGTGAATCTGCAAAAGATATCTTTGGTGAACAAAAGTATCTTGAGCAGCTTGCAGGCTATACGCAATATGCATTACCTGGCGTGATCCACCCACAAGGACGCACCATTATGCCCTTGATTCAAGCGGAAATTCAAGCAATGTTAGAAGGGAAGAAAACACCACAAGAAGCCGCGGATGCAGCTGCCGAAGCCGTTAAGGGAAAAATGAATTAAAAAAGCGTTTTTTGGTTACACATCAATGAAACCAACGTACCATTCATAAAATAGTTCGTATAACAAAGAGCTTGATCAGGTAACGATCAAGCTTTTTGTTACTACCTGGCCGAATCAAACTGTCTTAACACAACTACCCCCCTCAAATTTCAACATTCAACTAGCTAAATTATAGAAGAGGGGAACTTCCGCTGAAACAAGTGAAAGGGTGAGTACACTGAGTAATATACTAAGCTCTAAAAAGAATAAGATCTCTCTAGGAAAAAAACTTAAGCGTGAGTGGAAGCGCAATGCGATTGTTTATATCGTTTTAATTCCAGTCATTGCCCATTTTATTGTTTTTCAGATCTATCCATTTTTATTGAGTTTTTACCTAACTTTTATGGACTGGAGAATAATTGGTGATCCAGAGTTTGTCGGGCTAAAGCATTGGAAGTATTTACTGACAGATAAATTGGCTTGGAAGGCTATTTGGAATACAGTCATGTTTTCAGTCTATTATATTCTACCAACCATGGCTTTAGGATTACTCCTTGCAGTCATTATTAACTCGCGTGTAAAGTTCGCGGGCTTCTTCAAGGGAATATTTTTCTTGCCGGTAGTGACGTCATTTGTCATCATCGCAGGGATTTGGGGCTGGTTATTTGGAGGTACAGAAGTAGGGATGGTTAACTACATCCTAAGCTTCGTTGGCATTGAACCACAGTTGTTTTTATCGAACTCTAGCCAAGCACTCGCAGTATTGGCAGGACTTAGTATTTTTAAAGTGGCTGGAACAACGATGATTTACTATTTTGCAGGACTGCAGTCAATTGATCGTGGATTGTATGAAGCGGCACGGATAGATGGTGCTTCATCCTTTAGAATATTTTGGAATATAACGTTTCCGTTATTAAAACCTATTCACTTTTATGTATTGATTACAACAACAATAGGATCCTTTCAAATTTTTGATTCGGCCTATTTACTAACAGGCGGAGGCCCAAGTTACGCAACGACAACAATTGTTTATTATTTGTATGAACAAGGATTTACTAGCTTGAATTTAAGTTATGCTGCGGTATTATCCTATGTATTATTCTCGATTATTTTAATCATCTCATTGATTCAACGAAAATACTTGGGGCAAGATTCCAAACATTACTAAAAGAGTTAATGTGCGTAGAAAGGAGACCGCAAAATGGTTAAAAAGATTATTACGTATATAGCGTTATTTGTTTTAGGATTCTGTTTTCTATTGCCCTTTACCATTATGATTTTAGGATCCTTAAAAGATGTTCAATTTGCACAGATAGATCCTCTGTTTTGGATACCGGACCCTCCAACAATGAAAAATTATATTTATATAATGAGAGACGGTATGTTTTTACGATGGATTCTCAACTCTGTAATTATTACCGTTATTCCGGTAGCTAGTCAAATGCTATTTTGTGCGGTTCTTGGTTATATTTTTGCAAAGAAACAATTTTTAGGTCGAGAAATTCTATTTTGGATTTTCATGGCGGTTATTATGATTCCTCAACAACTATTAATTATTCCTAAGTATATTATGTTCTCTGACTTCGGATGGATCAATACATATTGGGCGTTAATTGTTCCGGAATTGTGGGGGATTATGGGAGTATTTTTAGTTAGACAATTCCTTCAAAGTATACCAAATGATTTGGAAGAGGCGGCTTATATTGATGGCGCTAATGATATCCAAATATTTTTCAAAGTTATTTTGCCACTCGCTGTACCAGTTGTTGCGACAGTCGGTACGTTTTCATTTATTTCCAACTGGAATGATTTATTCCAACCACTAATTTATTTGACGCAAGAGAAAATGTTTCCGATTACCCTTGGTTTAGCCTCTATGCTTGGAAAAGAAGGGAACTTTGGGATTGAAATGGCTGGTTCTGCCGTGTCATTTATACCTACATTCCTCATATTCTTGTTCTTCCAGCGCTATTTCACGGAAGGTATTCAAATGTGTATTTGGCAAGTAGGAAATGCATAGTTTGGCAGTTAAAAATGTAGCTACTTGCCAACATCCATTTTATCGATTTAGTAAAGATTCTTTATGACGAAAACTCTCTCGATTAAATACTATTAA